>PLTE01000316.1 GCA_003164375.1 Hyphomicrobiales bacterium
GCATATTGGCCGTCGAAGTCGTTGATCTGCAGATTGACCTGATTGAGCACTGTCTGGAGATGGATGGTGGTTAGCGCGGCCGCGGCACCGCTTTCGCCAGCGGTCGATTCAATGGCGGCAACGGCGGCTGGGTTACCGATCAGATGGGTCAGCCCCGTCGCAACCGCCTTCATGTCCGCGTTGAACTGCCCAAGGTTAGTGCTGTTGAGACCGCCCTCGGCAAGACCGGCCGCGGCATTAAAGACCGAACCAATCTGCGCCAGGGTTGATCCCTGCGCGGTCGCCGCCGCGATTGCGGTCGCATTGTCCGAGCCAGTCGGAAGCGCCTCGAAACCCACATTGTTGGCGCCCGTACCGCCCGCATAGGGATTGGCTGCCAATGCGGTTGCAAGCGCGGGGTCGCCGTTGATTTCATTGAGAATGGAGGTCTGGGTGGTGTGGATCAGCTCTTGCGCCGTGGTCGCACTCCGACTGTTGCCGATCGAGTGAGGAGCTTCCGTCAGAAGCGTCTGCAACTGACCCTGGACCTGCTGAAGCACGCCGGTATCCGTCGGCGACAGCGCGTAGGCATTGCCGCTGATGGTAACACCATTCGGATTGGCAAGCGCGGCGTTTATGTCATCAAGCACGGCGGTTACGTCCGTCGTGTACATACCCAGATTNNGCGGGGCTGCTCCACAATCCGCCATCAAGCAGACGAGTCGCATCGTTGAATACCACACCAGCCTGGGCAAGATCGGTTGAAAGCGCGAGAGCATTGTCTCGTATGGTCGTTGGCAACGTCGTCATTCGATTTCCTCCACCAGGGAACGTACCGCGCTGGCAGCAGGATCGTTTGCGCGCGTGTCGCAAATTTGTCCGCAGTTTGTCTGGCCGGATATATCAATGCGGCAACTCCCGGATATTCACGGCGGTCGTTCAGCGCTCGACGAACGCGCGCCGCATCTGGTCGGCAATCGGATCGAGAAGATAACTCATCATGGTCCTGCTGCCGGTCTGCATGAAAACTTCAGCGGGCATCCCCGCCAGCAGTTGCTGGCCGTTCAATCGCCGGCGCTCGCCCTCGGCCAGCACGATTCTGACGGTGAAATAAGCCGCGTTGGTCTGCTGATCGTGACCTGTATCTGCAGACACGTAGGATACAGTGCCGTTGAGCTGAGGCGTCGTGCGCTGATTGAAGGCCGTGAAGCGGACAAATGCATTCTGTCCTGTGCGGACATGGTCGATGTCGTTCGGATTGACCCGCGCTTCAACCTGCAGATCATCCGCATCCGGGACAATTTCCAGAATGGTTTCGCCTGCGCGAACCACTCCGCCAATAGTGTGGATGGAAAGCTGGTTGACTACACCGGAAGCTGGGGCATGGATTTCGATCCGGTCGAGCAGATCGCGCGCCGCAATTCCACGCTCGGCAAGTTCGGCCTCCTTGGCCTGGGCCTCGTTAAGTTCCTTTACAACGTCGGAGCGGAAATCCTGATCGATGCGTACGATTTGAAGTTTTGATGCGTCGATCTTCGATTTGGTCTCGGCGATAGCCGACATCAACTGACCGCGCTCGCCCTCGATCCGCGCCGCTTCGCGTTGCAGCGTCGTCAGCCGGGTTAGCGGCACCAGTCTCTTGTCGTATAAATCCTGGACACCGACGAGCTCGCCGCGGATCAAATCCAGTTGCTTCGCCTTGGAGTCCATCTGAGCCTCAAATCCCGAGATTTGCTCGCCGAACTGGGAGGCCTGGCTTTCCAGGAGCTCCTTCTGGCTTTGGCGCGCACTCAATCGAGCCTCAAAGAGCTGTGCCTCCGACTCCATTAGATTCCCGATGCCGATATCGCCCGTGCCCAGCGCAAGATTTTTGAGCCCTGCAAGGCCGTCACGTTCCGCTGTCAGCCTCGCCACCCGCGCCCGCACTTCGTCAAGCTGCTTGGTGACGACCTGGAGGCTGGCTCGCGCCTGAATGGCATCGAGTCGAACCAGCAGGTCACCAGCGTTGACCCGCGAGCCGTTTTGCACCCTGATCTCGGCCACAACGCCGCCGGTCGGATGCTGAATCTGCTTGACGTTGGACTGGACGACAAGGTTACCAGGCACCACGACCGCGCCAGCCAACGGCATGAAAACCATCCAGCAGCCGCCCAGCAGGAGCGTGATCGCGAGAATGCGAAGCCCGGTGCGCAATTCGCCCTCGAACGCCCGGCCAACCCGCGACGTGACGCTCGCATCGGCAGTGTCGACCGCAGACGACCCGCTGTTCAACAAAAAACGCGTGCTCTTCCTGACACCGTTGCAGCAGCTCTGGATCAACTGCCCGATTGATGGTTCTGGCTTGCCCTCGCCAACGGATGCCGGAGCGGAGCGGCCCGGAAGTTCAGACCGATTTAACTCGCCCGGTTCGGCCATCGCCGGACCGGTCTTCAAATTCATCAGAACCGGTTCGGCGGGCGCGATCGGCGGACTCCGCCGCCGCGGCGGCGGAACCGGCCCTTGGGGACTCTGTCCCATTTCCCCGGCAATGCCTGCCTTCGGCCTGAACGGCTGAAGACAGATTTCGATTGCCTGCTTAACCCTGCTTTGCTTGCCCCTCCTTGCCGGCCCATGCCGCCGCTGCCGCCGCGGTTCGAAGCCATCGCGCGAGGGCTCGCGTATCCGCGGCCGGTCCGAGATCTCGCCGTCAAAGGCGTGACGCAGACGCTGCAATTCAAGAATGAGGGCCGCGCCTTGCGGTCCAGGTTCACAGACATCGTGACCGCATTGTTGCGCCGGTTCGCTAAAACGTGGTGGGTCCGCTGACCGCAACATGACTACACTTGCTCCACGACTGCAGCAGGGCGAGCCGCCTTCGCATTCGACGTCGGCTGAACCACTGGTTCGGGGCGTCCTGCGGATGCGCTTACACGCGAGAAGATTTCCTGACAGGGACCGAATGCGATGGCTTTGCCCTCGTACAGCACCATCGCCATGTTTAGCGCCGCAAGCGCGCTCGGCCGATGCGATATGACGATTACAATGCTCTTGTTTTGGCGCAGGATTTGAATGGCACGGCCAAGTGCGTTCTCACCGTCGGCGTCCAGATTGGCATTCGGCTCATCGAGCACGACCAGAAAGGGATCGCCGAACACCGCACGCGCCAAACCAATACGCTGTCGCTGACCTGAAGAGAGTGAGATGCCGCCTTGGCCGATCCGCGTCGAATAGCCATCCGGAAGACGCAAAATGAGGTCATGGATCCCAGCGATCTGTGCCGCTTTCAGGATCGTGTCGGAACCGGCGCAATCGTCGAAGCGGCAGATGTTTTCCGCAACTGTCCCCTCGAACAACGCGACTTCCTGCGGCAGATAACCGATGTAACGCCCGAGATCCTCATTACACCACTGGTCGATCGCAGCGCCGTCGAGGCGGACCACGCCATGCCTCGCCGGCCAAATGCCCACCAGCGCTTTTGACAGCGATGTCTTTCCCGACGCGCTCGCGCCCAGCAATGCCAACCCTGTTCCGGCCTTTAACGAAAACCCAATACCTGATACGATCGGCTTGTCGCTGCCCGGCGCGGCGACTGAAAGAGCCTGCACCGACAACTCACGGCAGGGGCGCGGCAGCACAACCGGCGGCGCGGCTGGTTTAGCCGTCACCTTGCAAATATCGCGCAGACGGGCGATGCCCTGGCGTGCCGCCACGAGCTGCTTCCAGCTCCCTAGCGCCACCTCGACGGGCGCCAGCGCCCGACCCATCATGATCGAGGAGGCCACCATAATTCCGCCCGATGCCCTGTCGGCAATGACGAGATAGGCGCCGATGCCAAGCATCCCCGACTGCAGCACGTAGCGGAGCACCTTTGCACCAGAGCCGAGATTGGCATGCATGTCAGTGGCGCGAATATTTTCCAGAAGGTAGCGCTCATTGAGCTGTGACCACCGCAAACCGAACCGCTCCATCATGCCGAGCGCGCGAATGACCTCCGCGTTGCGCTGCAGGGTGTCGGCAAATACCTGCCGCTGTGCGCTGGTATCCATCGCCGCCTTTGCAGCTCCCCGCGAGGTGCATTCGGTCAACAGTGTCATCGCCACGATAGAGACTGTTCCCAATAGGGCGGTAAGGCCGATCACCGGATGAAACAGGAAAAGCGCCACAAGAAACACGGGGATCCACGGCATATCCAGAAACGCCGTCGGCCCGGCGCTCGACATGAAGGCACGCACCTGATCGAGATCGCGTAGCGGCTGCTGCATCAGCATGGGCTTTACCCCGCGCAACGGCAGCGTTGCGAGCGCGGTGTGGATGCAACCTTGCAAACCCGCATCGAACATCGTTGCCACCCGGCACAGCATGCGCGCGCGCAAGGCGTCGAAATAGCCCTGCATCAGATAGGCGAGCAGGACCATCAGCGACAGACCGAACAGCGTCGCGATGTTGCGGCTCGGTATCACCCGATCGTACACCTGCAACATATAGAGCGATCCGGAAAGCATTAAAAGGTTGCTGACGCCGCTGAACACGGCGATGCCAAACATGCGCCGCGCGCTTGCGCGCAGTCCGAGCGATACGGGATCATCGTTCACCGCCGTTGGCGATGCAGGACGGCTCCACCGAGATGGAACCTGGCAATCCTGAACTACACTCATGCCGCACGCCCCCGCTGGTTCACCGATATCGTCGGCTGCAACGTGATTGACAGCAGATGCCGACATTTTTCCGGCCAGAATCGGACCGGCGCGAATCTCTGAAACAATTCGCGCAACCAAGATCGCGTAAAACTCACTATCCCGTTGGAACGATGCTGCTAGCGAGCAAATCCGCAAGCGCTTCGAGCGGGAGCGGCGCGGCGATTCCGAGAAACGCCTCCGATCATTGAGGGCGAATACGCCAGGTTGTCCTGCCTTCGCGTCATAGAATGGTCCGCCTATCACCTTGCTTCGGCGCGCATTGGCCCCGGTGTCGGCCGAAAGACGCCACGAAACTGAATAATCTTTTCGTCGCGCTCGGCTGCGCCAATTGTTTCGAGCAGACCTTGGATTGACTCCATGAAAAAAAATCGCGCAGTCCTTGCGGCGGGCGCATTCGTTCACGCGGATGACGACCAAACCGCAGGCTTGTTCGGTGCGAGAACTTTAAATGAGGTTCAGAAGTGAGTATCCGAAAGACCGATTACGGCACTGTCATTCTTCACGGGCTTCTTGTCGGGGCGAGCGTTGTCGAGTTCTTGAGCGGGCTTCGTATCGCGACNNGGTGCTGATCGCGGTTGCGATCGCCTATGCGATCTACGTTACCCGGTCCGGGTTGAGTCGCCGCGTCCAACTGGACAAGGTTCGAATGCATGGACTGCGCGGAGGCAGGCGTGCAAGCCTTGGTTCGGTCAACGTGCTCCTTACGTGGGGATTCTTCATCGCAATGGCGGTGCTGATCGCCAGTGGCGGTATGCTATATTTCGGGTTGTTTGCCGGATACGCAACCGCGACGGTGCATTGGTATGCAACCTGGATGATCGCGGCCTTTGCAGCTGCCCACATCCTGGTTCACGGAAAAATCGGCGGAGCATCGCAGCTGATCCGAATATTTCTGCCGCAGCGCCTGCCTTCGCCGCCCGCCCGGCTCGACGCGATGGAGCTTCTGGCGATGCTGGTCGCGCAATCGGAACGGACGACGCCAGGTCCTCAAAGCAATTCTGAGGCACCGCCGCATCCAATGGTGATTTCCCGCAGCGCCAACCGCAAGAGCGCAAACCAGCCAGCTACAGATGCCGCGGCGAGTTTCCGGTCGCAGGCGCGCCGCACTCCCAGGACGCGCAACGCGACATTACAGTCAAATCCCTTCGTTGTTGCGGCGGCGATAGCGCTCAGCGGCGCCTCCGTCTTTGTGGCGACGGACTGGTTCGTCGTCGATACGCTCAAAATCCACCGGATCGCCGAAGTCGACGCTCCGATTCTCGACGGCGACACCTCTGACCCGGTCTGGCGAAATATCCGGCCGCTCTCCTTGATGACCAACCATGGCGGAAATTTCGACGGCATAGGGGAATCCAGGATCGATGTCCGCGCGGTGCATGATGGCACCCGGGCCTATTTTCTCTTCACCTGGGAAGACCCGACGCGTTCGTTGAAGCAGCTTCCATTGATTAAACAGGTCAGCGGCTGGCACCTGCTCCACAACGGCTACGAGCAGGGGGACGAACATGACTTCAATGAAGACAAGTTTTCGGTGCTGCTAACCACCCTGGATGTCGACCTCGCGGGCGATCGCACGTTCCACGCGAGCCCTAACCCCCTACGGTACGCGCCTGGCAGTATGACCGGTCGGGGCCTGCACTACACGACCGCGGCGGGGCTCTATGCCGATGTGTGGCAATGGAAAGCGACCAGCGGCGGCCCCACCGGCTGGATGGATGACGATCATTTTGGTCCGCCGCTGGATCCGACTCCGATGCAGGTTCGCAATGTCGTTCCATACAGGGCCGGCTTTGCGCCAGACCCCGGCGGCGCCAACTACTACCAGAATTTCGTCCTTCTGCCCGACACCGCCACCGGCGATGGCGGCGACCAGGTGGTCGTGCCACGCCGGCTGCCGAAGAAGCTTGCAGATACAGCAACGGCGATGGGACAAATCACGCTCGATCCGGAAGTCGGCGAGAGTGACGGCGCGCGCTGGTTCATGACGGAAGCGGAAACGCTCCCCTACACGTCCGATCTGGACCAAACCATTCCCGTCGGCACGGTCGTTCCAGGCGTGATTATCGCCGGCGATTTCTCCGGCGATCGGGCGGACGTCCGGTGCGCGGCCCGCTGGGCATCCGGGCACTGGGCCCTTGAGGTAACCCGGCGGCTCGATACCCATAGTCAGTATGATGTGCCGCTTGCGAGCGGCACCTACATGCGGCTAGCAGCCTTCGACCATAGCCAGATCCGGCATACCAGGCACGTGCGACCAATTCGTCTAGAGGTCGAGTGATGCGAAAGATATGCAAGGTTACCCTGAACAAGGAAACGTTCCACGCCGATTGCGGCGATCTGCTGCTAGATAGCGCGATCATGCACGGCGTTGACCTTCCCCACGACTGCCGGAGCGGGATCTGTGGTACCTGTCGGGTGCGCCTGGTCGATGGCCAGGTTTTCGGCGGCGCCGAAGCCGGCAACGACACAATTCATGCCTGCCAGGCGCGGATTGTCTCGGACGTCACGCTTGCCACCGAACCCGTCCCCGATCCGATCTCGGCAACGGCGCGGATCGCCGATCTCGTCCGCATAGCACCCGACACCATCGGCGTGAGCCTCGAACTGCAACGGCCGCTTCCTTATCTTCCGGGACAGTATTGCAAGCTTCAGTTTCGGGGCTTCCCGGCGCGCAGTTACAGCCCGACCTATCCGCTGGAAGGTGGCCCGGACCAACGCCGTCTCTATTTTCACATAAGGCGACTGCCTCGTGGCATCGTATCCTCCGCCCTGGGCGAAACAATCCGGGTCGGGCATCGCGTCAGGCTGCGTGGACCCTTCGGCACCGCGTTTCACCGGCCAGCCCATTCCGGCCGCACCGTGCTGGTCGCGAGCGGCACCGGGTTCGCGCCCGTGTGGTCGATCGCGGTTGCGGCGATTACTGAACGGCCGCAGCGTCAGCTCACATTAGTGGTCGCCACCCGAACGCTGCAGTCATTTTATATGCACGGCGCGCTGTGCCGGCTCGCTCGATTTCCGAACGTCACGATCATTCCGGTCGTATCGGAGCCGCAAGACGTGTCGTCTGCGATCCGCCGAGGCCGGCCCACTGACTACCTCCCGCTGCTGTCGCCGAACGATATCGTTTACACCGCTGGTGCGCCGGTAATGACCGAGAGCGTAGCTCGAACTGCACAGGCTGCGGGCGCCCGCTGCTACACCGATCCCTTCGTGCCTGATGCTCAGTCGGCCGAACAAGCGAGCCTGATCGCGCGGTGTACCCGCTGGCTCGACGGTGTGCGCAGCAGTCCGCACTTTGCCGGGGGCGCAAGCTGACTTGTTAGCGTGTTCCCCGCGCGAAGTACCGAACAGCCGAAGAGTGATGGGATGCGTCGCATTTGCGTCATGAATTGGTTGACGCCGATCTAACCCTGCCACGGCACAAGCCGCTCGCGGAGCTTTCACATCCCGACGGAGGCGCTCAGCCGCCTCGAACTCGCAAGGCGGACCCGGCAGGATTTCCCTTTCCGAGGTTGCCGCCGACAAGTTCGCTATTTCCCGCCCGCTAAGTGCGCAAACTGCTTGCAGCGGCGACAGAACGGGGTTGGCTAGCCTTCGAATCAGGCGGGCAGCCTATGATCGGTCCAGTCTCCCTCGCGAGATATCGTCTTTGGTTCGGACATGAGATTCGCCTGGGCGCGGCGAGTCATTGGGGCGGGTGTAAAGGCCCGCCAAACAGAGGACAGAACCTACCCGTCATGCTCCGCAAGCCGCTGTGATGGCCGGCGCCCGTCACCGCCGTCCCATGTGGTTGTTCGTGTCTGTCCGAAACCGAAGGTCGACGCGAGCTGGACAATTCAGGCTGCTCGACCCTAGACT
>PLTE01000016.1 GCA_003164375.1 Hyphomicrobiales bacterium
CGCTCCTGCAAAAAAATCCTGAAACTTCCTGTGCAGGTGATGGTCATGTGTACAATGCCGGGAAAATCCATTGGAGGCCGGAAGTGTGCCGCGCCGATGGGCCGCGGCTTCCGGAGCGGCGGCTATTGGTGACGCTCCTAGCAGGTTGTGCCATGCTCCGTTGGAAAGCGGGAGGAGCCGATGCCAGAGTTTGAGTACCGTTCACCGAAAATTCCTTTTCTAAGGAGAATCATGAGAAGGGTGTTTTGCGCCGGCATGCTCGTCATTGCATTTTCCGGAGTGGGCATTTGCCAAGTCCCGGGTTACGGGGAGAAGCCGGATCAATGGGCACCCTACGAACAAGGAAAATATTTTGAGCAGCTCCGGAGGCTTGCAAACACCTACCGGCTACCCGAAGGCAAGATTTCCTATCTTCACTTCGAGCTGAAAGATGGCGGGGTTGGGCCGGTAGAGGTGTTTCGCATTCCCATGGCTAGAAACGAGGACTGCCACGAAAGCGATTGTTTTTTATTTTCGCTTGTTGCCTTCGACCACGACGAAACGCCTCTTGTCACCACATGTCAATTCAAGCGGGCCCGCCTGGTTGATTTGTATACTCCCGATGACTTGGATTTCTTCGGATTTGAATTTTCGTGTCTGGACACCGTGCTTCAAGTGCACGTGACGCCTACGCATTTCATGACCGTACCCTATAGGCCGTAAACGCGGAAGAGAAGAAATATGGCTGGCCTGAACTATAATTTTATCGGAGTGAACAAGGCGCAGCTCGCAAATGAGGTGCGGCTCCTACGCCAGAATTCGAGCACCGTCCGTGCTTTGGAGGCAGCGGCGGCGGCGGCCGGCTACAGGACGATCGAGATTCAGATGGGAGCCGGTCTTCTTCCACGAGAAATCGCTAAATCCGAGAGGACCGATCCGTCCACTCGAACCATACGGATAAATTCAGACGCCACGGGGAGTTGGGGTGACGGCGGACGGCAGGCGACCGTTGGAGAAGTGATCGCGCATGAGCTTGCTCATGCCGTTGTTCCTCTGGAATTTCGCGAACCCGGCCGCTTCGATTTCGGCGAAGGCGGTACCGAAGGAATGTGGGTGCGGCGTCAGGCTGGACAAGTGGCGCGTGATCTCGGATTGCCCGGAGCAAACAACGCGGACCATCTGATCACGAGAATTCCTGTCAATGAGACCCAGGGCTGCACAGTGCAAAGACCCCAAGGCGATGGTGCTCGGGACGGCGTGCTCTTTCTGGACGGTTCGAGGGGATACAATGGGATAGGCGCCGTCATGCCGCCCGGTTCGGGTTCTCAAGATCCGACCAATTCGCGCCGGCTTGCGACCGATCAGCCCGTGCAAGAGCTGGCGCTCGTCGGTCCGGATGGTCCTTCAACACAGCGGCTGTTGGCTCGTGTTACGCCGCCGCCGGTGGCGACTTCGCTGGAGAATCCTCGAACATTTGATGATTGTTTTGGAAATTGGGGCTCGTCCCCGGCGGGTATCGCCCCATTGCCTCCGGCCGATCGTCCGGCTTCATTCGGCGATCGCTTTTCTTTCCCGGCGGACGGCCCCGCGTCAGCGCCGCAACCCACCGGCAGCAAGCCGGTGAGAATGTTGAGCCGCAATATCGTCGGCCAACCGTCGCCGCCGGTAACCGATACGAGCGCGCCAATGCCGCCGCTCGCTCCGTCCGACGAAGCCGGCTTTTCGGGCAGCCTGCTGGGAAGGCTCGTTGCGTTGGCCGGCATCGATCCGCAACATCCGACGCAGTCAGCGCCGCCGCTTGACGACCAACTGCGCGGCTTCTATCGGGACGACCCGCTGCAGCCGTGGTTGGTGCGGCAGCAGCGGTAGATATCAATCGGCGTCGGCTAGCCGACGGGCCACAATATTTACGCGCCGGACCGGCTTCGACGGCTTTCAAAAACAAGTTGACACGTCGGGCAAATCACTGGCATCTCCTCATCATCGCAAAAATCTTAAGAGCCCGCGCCGGGAAACCGGCCGCGGGCTTTTTCAATCGGACGGCGGCCGNNCGCCAGGCGTCTGCAAGCGAGCCGCCGTCCGTGCCTTTGGGTTGGGCATGATACCTTCGGAAAACCGCTACACATAGCTCCCGAGCAGGCCGCTGAATTTCGTCGGCGCGCGTGAACGCGCCGCCACGCGACGCGGGCACGGTCCGCGCTCGCACGCGGCCTCCTCACGGAGATGGGGTTCGCGCCTGAAATGATCGCCTGAAGCGATCATGCCGCATATTTCATCCGTATTGGAACCGAGGCCGTCATGACCGCATATCTGATCTCGCTGGCGCTGGCGGGCCTGATCGCGATCGCGGTGTTGGNNTTGTCGTGAGTGCAGAGATCATTCAATTCATCCGCGGCCCCAAAAATGGTCGCGATCCGTCGGATTTCCCGTCCATTGTCTTCCGGTCAACGGCTCGGGCCGACGATCTTGTCATGGATCATGTCGATACGTCGCCTTGCGAATATGTTCCCGTACTCATCGACGAACCTCGAGCGGCCGAAACATAAATGTCCAAAATCGTCACCGAAATCCGCTCGCTGGCGCGCAGCC
>PLTE01000431.1 GCA_003164375.1 Hyphomicrobiales bacterium
AAGCGGAAGAATTCCTGGCCGATATTTGTGGTGGAGTTCTGCACGATGCGGATGACGGGGTGTCCGGCCTTTTCAACCCTGGTGAGCTTGGCGTCGTGCTCCGGATCGGTCTCGGCCTTAAGACCGAGGTCGATAAAAAGGCGGTCATCGCCGTAAAGCTCCGCCCGGCCGAGCGGCTCGCCATCGACCGGGATAAGACCCTTGCCGTGCTTTCCGGTCGATTCCGCGAACAGCTGTTCGGCCCAGGCGCCGAAACTGGCGAGACCGGGCGAGGTCAGGATCGTGATCTTGTCGCGGCCGCGGGAAGCTGCGGCACCGAGCGCGATGCCGAGCGCGATCCCTGGATTTTCGGCAGGCGGCACGTCGGGCCCGCACGACCGCATCATCAGGCGCGTCGACTGCACGATTTCCGCGATATCGATGCCGGCGACGGCGGCCGGCACGAGCCCGAAGGGCGAGAGCACCGAATAGCGCCCGCCGATGCTGGGATTGCCGTGAAAGACGTCGGCGAAGCCCTGGTCCTTCGCCCGCCNNGCCCGCCGTTCCAGCGACGAGCCGGGATCGGTGATGGCAATGAAGTGCCGACCGGCTTTTTCGGCGCCGACTGCGTCCGCGACGCGCTTGAAGAAATAATCCGTCAGCACGTTCGGCTCGGTGGTCGAGCCAGATTTGCTCGACACGATGAACAGCGTCTTGGCAATATCGAGCTGCGCCTCCATCTCCCGAATTTGCGCCGGCACGGTGGAATCCAGAATGTGCAAGCGTGGAAAGCCGCGCCGCGGCCCGAACGTCGCCGCCAGCACTTCGGGGCCGAGGCTCGATCCGCCCATGCCGAGCAAGACTGCATCCTTGAAGCCCGCGCGCTTGGTCGTTGCGGCGAAGCTCGTGTAACGCGCAATCTGATCGTCGCCGACCATTTCCAGCCAGCCGAGCCAGCGATCTTCGTCGGCGTTGCTCCACAGCGATTTGTCGCGTTGCCAGAGTTTTCGGATATTGCCGCGTGCGCGCCATTCCTCGGCGATGTCGTCGGCTTTCTTCGCAAGCCCATTGCCGAGCGCTAGCGTCTGCCGATCGATCTCCTGGCCGAGGATTTCGCTCCGCTTCTTGGCGACGGCGGCAAGGAGCTTATCGGCGGCATCGGAGAACAGCCGCACGCCGTCGACGACGAGCTTGTCGGTCACGCTGTCGAGCGAGATGCCGGCGCGGCCGAGCTCATCCAATACGCGTTGCGCCTCGGCGGGATTCTCTTGCAGACTGTTGCGCAGCTTGCCGTGGTCGCGGAAGGCGTCCATCGTCGCGACCGGCATCGTGTTCACGGTGTCAGGTCCTATCAGTTCTTCGACATAGAGCACGTCGCTATAGGCCTTGTTCTTGGTGCCGGTCGAAGCCCAAAGGAGCCGTTGCGGCTTGGCGCCTTTTGCCTTGAGCGCGTTCCAGCGTTCGCCGTCGAACAGCCGGAGGTAACGCTGATAGCCGAGTCTGGCATTGGCAATCGCTGCATTGCCCTTGAGCGCCGTGAGCCGCGCCTTTTCGTCGGGATCGTTGGCCCGGGCGATCTTGTCGTCGAGCAATGCGTCAACGGCGGTGTCGATACGGCTGACGAAGACGCTCGCCACGCTCGCGACCTTCGACACGTCGCCGCCGTTCTTGGCAAGCGCCTCGAGACCCGCAAGATAGGCTTCGACGACCTCTTCATAGACCTGTTGCGCGAACAACAGCGTGATGTTGACGTTGATGCCCTCGGCGATCAGCGCGCGTACCGCCGGCAATCCATCGGTCGTCGCCGGGACCTTGATCATCAGATTCTTGCGATCAACCGCCTGCCATAGCCGCTTGCCTTCGGCGATGGTCGCCTTGGTGTCCATCGCGAGATAGGGCGAAACCTCGATGCTGACAAAGCCGTCGGCGCCATGCGTGGCGTCGAAGACCGGACGCAGCACGTCGGTCGCATGCTGGATATCCTCGACCGCGAGCTGGTCGAAAATCTCCGCCGGCGAACGGTCCTGCTTCTGCAGGATGCGCCCGATCGCGTCGTCGTACTCGTCGGATTGGCCGATGGCATGTTCGAAGATCGATGGGTTCGAGGTCAGCCCGCGCAAACCGTCGTCGTCGACGAGCTTCTTCAAGCCGCCTTTGGCGATAAAGCCACGGGAGAGAAAATCGAGCCATAGCGCCTGGCCGTAGTCATGCAGCGACTTAAGCGCATTCATTGCCGACTGTTCCTTGCAATCCCTGACTCTGCAATTGTAGCTTTTTCGATCTCATTCTTGGCGGCCTGCAATATCTTATTTGGAACGAAACCGAACTTCGCGAGCACATCGGCGATTTTTCCCGATGCGCCGAATGTGTGCATTCCGATGATGGTGCCGGTCGGACCGGCATAGCGGTCCCAACCGATTACGGCGCCCATTTCCACCGTCACGCGTGCCGTGATGTCCGGCGGCAACACCGCGTTACGATATCCTACATCCTGACGCTCGAACAGTTCCCAGCTCGGCATGCTCACGACCCGCGCCGCGATGCCCTCCTGCTTGAGCGTTTCATAGGCGGCAATACAGAGCTGCACCTCGCTGCCGCTCGCGATCATGATCACCTGCGGTGCGCCATGCTCGGGGTCGGCCATGACATAGGCGCCGCGCGCAAGACCAACGGCTGGCGCGTAGCGGCTGCGATCGAAGGTCGGAAGCTTTTGACGGCTCAGCGCCAGGCAGGCCGGCTCCTTGGTCAAGCCGAAAATGACCTTGTAGGCTTCGCGGACCTCATTGGCGTCGGCCGGCCGCAACACGATCATGTTCGGAATAGCGCGCAGCGCCACCAGCTGCTCGATCGGCTGATGCGTCGGCCCGTCCTCGGCGAGACCGATCGAGTCGTGGGTGAAGACGTGGAAGACGGGCAGCTCCATCAGGGCGGCAAGCCGAAGCGGCGGCCGCATATAATCGCTGAAGGTGAGGAAGGTGGCGCCAAACGCCCGCAGCTTCGACAGCACCAACCCGTTCACAATCGCGCCCATGGCGTGTTCGCGAACGCCGAAGTGCATGGTGCGGCCGCCGGGGTTGTCGGGCTCTAGCCCGCTTGCGCCGTCGAACGCCGTCTTGGTTGACGGCGAGAGATCGCCCGAGCCGCCGATCAACCAGGGAACGGTCTTGGCGATCTCGTTTAAGACCTTGCCCGACGCTTCGCGGGTGGCGAGACCTTCTTCATCGGCGGGGAAAGTCGAGAGCCCTCCGTCCCAGCCGGCCGGCAGTTCGCCGGCGAGCAACATTGCGATTTCGCCCGCGGCTTGCGGATATTCTTTTTTGTAATCGCCGAATGTATTCACCCAGTCGTCGCGCAGCGTCCGGCCGCGCCGGCCGATGCCGGCGCGAAAGCGGTCGTAGACGCCGTCGGGCACGAGGAATTGGGCGTCTTCCGGCCAGCCGTAAAAGCGCTTGGCGAGGCGGGCTTCCTCTTCGCCGAGCGGTTCGCTGTGGGCGGCGGCGGTATTCTGCTTATGCGGCGCGCCATAGCCGATGATGCTGTCGACGATGATGAGCGTCGGCCGGTCGCGCGTGCCGCGAAAGACGTCGAGTGCGCGCTTGAGCGCCGCGGTGTCGTTGGCGTCGCGCAGCCGCAGCACGTTCCAGCGATAGCCCTCGAACCGGGTCTCGACGTCCTCCGTGAACGCGAGCTCGGTGTGACCCTCGATGGTCACGGTGTTGCAGTCGTAGATCCAGCACAGATTGGCAAGCGCGAGATGACCGGCAAGCGAAGCCGCCTCGCTCGCGACGCCTTCCATCAGATCGCCGTCGCTGCATACGGTGTAGACGTCGTAGTCGAACACGGTGAAGTGCGGCCGGTTGTAGCGCGCGCCGAGCCAGCGCGACGCGATCGCCATGCCGACTGAGTTGCCGCAGCCCTGGCCGAGCGGCCCGGTCGTGGTCTCGACGCCGGTGGTGCGCTCGTATTCCGGGTGCCCCGGCGTCATGCTGTCGATCTGGCGGAAATTCTTGATGTCGTCGAGGCTGACTGCGGGCTCATCGGTGATGCGCCCGCTGTCGACGCGGCGCACGCCTGAAAGATGCAACAGCGCGTAGAGCAGCAAACAGGCGTGGCCGGCGGAAAGCACGAAACGGTCGCGGTTCGGCCACTGGGGATCGAGCGGGTCGTAGCGCAGGACGTCCTGCCACAGCGTATAGCCGACCGGCGCCAGGCCCATCGGCGCGCCGGCGTGGCCCGATTGCGCCTTCGCCACCGCGTCGATGGCGAGCGTGCGGATGGTATCGATGCCGAGCTTGTCGACGGCAGCGCCGGGGCTGGCCACGGGGCGGGACGAGAGGGTGGAAGCTGATGGTCTTGTCATAGGGCGGGCACCCGTCGGCGCAGGATGCACAAAGGTGCCCTATGCGCCGTCTTGGGAAACGTGCGACTGCGCAGGCCGTTCCACGGTCTCGGCGCGCAACATTGTAGCGCGTGCCGGGGAGGGACGAGGCTTTAAGGCTGTGGCACGCCATAGGCGCGCATGAAGCTCTTCACCGCGACGCCGACCACGCGCCGGATCGCTTCGGGCTCCGGCGCCGCGCGAAAGTTGAACAGCACC
>PLTE01000380.1 GCA_003164375.1 Hyphomicrobiales bacterium
GACGAGCCGTTCGGCGCGCTCGATCAGTTCACCCGCGAGGAGCTGTGGTCGATCATGCAGGAATTATGGATGAAGTTGCGGCCGACCGTGCTCTTGGTCACTCACGACCTTAAGGAGGCCGGCTATCTCGCCAACCGAATTTGCGTGATGCGGGCGCGGCCGGGGCAAATTATCGACGACGCCGAAGTGCCGTTCGAGAGGCCTCGTACCATCGAAATGTCCTATACACCCGGTTTTGTGTCGATGACGCAGCGGCTGCGCGAACTGATTGTCACCGCGCGTCCGGCGAAAGAGGCCGCCTGATGGATACGCAATTGCGCCGCCGGTTGGATTCGACCTTGTTCATCATCGGCTTTTTTCTGCTCTGGGAGGCGTTGTGCTGGCTGTTCAATGTCAGCGATATCGTGCTGCCGAAGCCGAGCCAGATTGTCGTCACGCTGGTCGAGCGGATGCCGGCTTTATGGCCGCACACGTTGCAGACGCTCTACACGACGCTGATCGGGTTCGCGTTCGGCATAATTATAGGCATCATGCTCGGCGTGCTGGTCGGCTCTTCGCGGCTCGCTTATGACGTGGCCTATCCGCTCTTGATCGGCTTTGCCACCATCCCCAAGGTCGCGGTGGTGCCGATTTTCGTGCTCTGGTTCGGCGCCGGCACGGTGCCCGCGGTGCTGACCGCAATGATCATGAGCATCTTTCCGATCGTGGTGAATGTCGCGACCGGGCTTGCCACCACCGAGCCCGAACTCGAAGATGTGATGCGCGCGCTGCACGCCAGCAAGCTAGAGATACTTTGGAACGTGGGTTTGCCGCGCACCATGCCGTATTTCTTCGCGTCGCTCAAAGTGGCCGTCACCTTGGCTTTCGTCGGCACCGTGATTTCCGAGACCGTCGCGTCGAACCGCGGCATCGGCAATGTGATGATGATCGCCAGCTCCAATTTCGACGTACCGCTGGTGTTTGCCGGCTTGTTCATTCTCGCGGTGATGGGCGTAGCGCTCTACGCTGTCTTCTCACTGCTGGAATCCCACATCACCGGATGGGCGCATCGCAAGGATGATTTGGCGATGGGCTAAGTGCTCGTCCGCCATGAGGAGCCGATCATGCCGTTGCCGCGATACGTCGTCGCCATAGTTGTCGCATTGTGTTGCGCGCTCTCCACCGCGTCGGCGCAGGACAAGACCAAGATCCGCTTCACGCTCGACTGGAAGCTGCAGGGCATCCACGCTTGGTATTTCTGGGCCAAGAGCAAGAATTATTTCGCCGACGAAAATCTCGACGTTACCATCGATCAGGGCGAAGGCTCCGCCATGACGGTGACGCGGATCATGTCGGGCGCTTACGACGCCGGTTTCGGCGACGCCAATGCGGTGATTCAGACCGCGGCGCAGAAGCCGGGCGAAGCGCCGTTGATGGTCTATATGATCTACAGCAAGGCGCCGTTTGCAATCCTGACCAAGGCCTCAAGTCCGATCATGGCGGTCAAGGATTTGAGCGGCCGTAAGCTCGATTCCGCGCCCGGCGGCGCCTCGCTCGCGCTGTTGCCGATGCTGGCGAAGAAGAACGGCATCGATCCGGCGACGATCGACATTATGCAGGTCGCCCCGAACCTGCAGGAGCAGATTCTGATCGGCGGTCAGGTCGACGCCGCGGCCGTGTTCACGGCGACGAGCTATATGAACCTGATCGCGCAAAAGCTCGACCCCGATAAGGATTTCCGCTGGATCTATTACGCCGACGCCGGCGTCGACCTCTATTCGAACGGCATTATGGTGTCGCAGAAGCTGGCGAAGGAAAAGCCAGAGGCCGTCAAAGGGCTGGTGCGCGCGATCAATAGGGCGTTGCGGGAGACCATGACCGATCCCACCGCCGCGATCGAGCTGCTTGCGCAAACTGAGCCATTGCTCAACAAAGACATTGAAAAGCGCCGGCTGATTTATGTCTATAAGACGTTGATCGACACGCCGGAAGCGCGCTCGCTCGGCATCGGCGACGTTAGCGATGCGCGTCTCACCGATGCGATCGCGACCATCGTCGAATCCTACAAACTGCCGCGCGTACCAAAGGCGGGCGAGGTGTTCGACCGCTCGTTCTTGCCGCCGAAGGCCGAGCGCATGCCGGTGACTCTGACGAACTAGATCATGGACTCATAGATCGAGCGGGGTGTGCATAGCTCGGTCAATGTCTTTGCCCCAAAAGTCGGCCTTCGTGCCGCCGTCGCGAAAAGCCCGCTTTGGGCGGAGGCTCATGTTCCGCCTGTGGTCCCGAAACCAACGGCGAGCGTGATTTAGCGCTGCCAATGCGAAGGGGTATTGGTGGCGACAAGGACAGTGTAGTGTCCAGCGGGGGCTGGGTAGTGTGCACTTGGGGCTTTTATGAATTTGCCAGTTGGGTTGAGCGCCGGCCCTCGGCGGCGCTTTTGCCTCACGCTCGTCAAGCCGTCGCATTACGACGATGACGGGTACGTCATCCAATGGCTGCGTTCGCCAATTCCGTCGAATTCGCTCGCCTCGCTCTATGGACTCGCGAAGGATTGCGGCGAACGCGCGGTGTTGGGGGCGAACGTCGACCTCGAAGTCCACGCCTTCGACGAGACCAACACGCGCATCAAACCCGCCCGCCTCGCTCGGATGATCGAGCGCGCCGGTGCCGGCATGGTCATGCTGGTCGGTGTTCAATCGAACCAATTTCCGCGCGCTCTCGATATCGCGGCGCCGCTATGCGCACGCGGCATTGCGGTCTGCGTCGGCGGCTTCCACGTCTCAGGCACGATCGGCATGCTCGATGGCGCCGATGCCGATCTCGACCGCGCCAAGGCCATGGGTGTTTCGCTGTTCGCCGGCGAGGCCGAGGGCCGTCTCGATCAATTGCTCCAGGATGCGGCCGGCGTCGGGCTCAAGCCGCTATACAATTTCATGGACGACCTGCCAGGCCTTGAAGACAGCCCGATCCCGCTCATGCCGGCGGAGCGCGCGCATCGCACGGTGGGCGGGGTGACGAGCTTCGATGCTGGCCGAGGCTGCCCCTACCAGTGCTCGTTTTGCACCATCATCAACGTCCAGGGCAGGAAATCGCGCCACCGTTCACCGGATGATATTGAGAAGATTATTCGGGTCAATTACGCGCAAGGCTTGCGCAGCTTTTTCATTACCGACGACAATTTCGCCCGCAACAAGGACTGGGAGCCGATTCTCGATCGCCTCATCGTCTTGCGCCAAATCGAGAAGCTACAAATCGGGTTCATTATCCAGGTCGACACGCTCTGTTACAAACTGCCGAATTTTGTCGAGAAATGCGCGCTTGCCGGCGTGCGACGGGTTTTTATCGGCCTGGAAAACATCAATCCGGCCAATCTGCTGGGCGCCAAGAAGCGGCAGAACAAGATCACCGAATACCGCACCATGCTGCTCGCTTGGAAGTCCGCCCGCGTCATCACTTATGCGGGCTACATCATCGGCTTTCCTAACGACACGCTGGAGTCGATCCTCCATGACATCGACGTCATCAAGCGCGAATTGCCGGTCGATCTCCTCGAATTCTTCAATCTGACGCCGCTGCCGGGCTCGGAGGATCATCTCAAGCTGGTTCGCGCCGGCGCCGTTCTCGATCCCGACATGAACAAGTACGACCTCGATCACGTCTGTATGGCGCACCCGCGTATGTCGCGTACGGAGTGGGAGCGCGCTTACGCGCTCGCCTGGCAGCACTACTACACCTTCGAGCACATCGAGACGATTTTGCGCCGTGTCGCCTCTGTCGGCGCCAACGCAGGCAATGCGTTGTTCCTGAGTACGTGGTTCAAGGGCAGCATCGATTTGGAAAAAATGCATCCGCTCGAAGGCGGCTTTTTGCGGCTAAAGTTCCGTCGTGACCGGCGCCCGGGTCGCGTGCTTGAGCCGGTGTGGCGCTTTTATCCGAGGTATGCATCGGAGGTGGTTGGAAAACTCGTACGCTGGGCGTGGCTATATCTACGGCTACGGCGCGTTTATCTTGCGATCAAGCACGATCCGCAGCGTCTTGACTACACCGATCTTGCCATGACTCCGGTATCCGACGACGAGTTTCGCACCCACGAGCTGTTCCGCACCGACGCCGCGCAGAATTTTGTCGGCCAGCAGCAACGTCTGGAGAAAGCCCGCCACAGTGTGCAGGTCTCATGATTTGCAGGCATCGTCGTTGAGATAAGCGAGCGACCATCGCCATCGGCGGAGCCGTTTCAAGCACTCTGCAGCGCCGATTTTGCCAACAGCACGTGGATGCCTTTGTGCACGTTGACGAGCTGGGTGACATGCACATCGGCAGCGACGCTGCAGAGCGTATAGGCGTCTTCGGCGCTCAAACCGGTGCGCTGTTCGATCAGCTTGATCATTTGCAGTACGGCGGATTGTGCCGCGGTGTCGAGGTCGGGATCGAACGCCATGGTTATCACATGTGATGGCGTTTCCGCCCAAGGTTGCGCGGTCTGCGTACGCTTGATGAGCGTGACGCGGAGCGTCGCCTCAAGCCCGGTTTCGATCGCTGTGACGCAGACCTCGCCGTCGCCTTGGAGCGCGTGGCCGTCGCCAACCGAGAGCAATGCACCCGGATTGAAAACCGGTAGATGCAGCACAGCCCCTTTGCCGAGATGCTTGTTGTCGATGTTGCCACCGAACGCGCGCGGAATGATCGATGTTACCTGTCCCATTTTCGGCGGCGGCGCCACGCCGATAATGCCGAAGAACGGTTCGGTCTTCAGTGTGAGCCCCCACGGCATCGTAATGATGCCGCGGGCCCGGTCGATCGGCACGTGGATGCGCCGCGTACGCGGAAAATGCTCGGGCAGCGTACCCGCTTGCGGCTTGATCAGGTTCCAGCCCCAATCCTGCGACGGGCCGATCTCGACGATCTCGACCGCGATCTCGTCGCCGGGCTCGGCATCATTCACGGCGATCGGGCCGGTCATGAGATGCGGCCCGACCCCTGCAGGGACGCCAGCCAGCACCTCGCGATGCTCGGCAAGAACGGTAAAGCCCGAGCCCGGGTAGGGCAGGTCCTCGGCGTTGCCCGACAGCGTTGTCACCGCGATGCTGTCGCCAGACTCGATGGTGATGACCGCGGGCAGAGCGGCGTCGAACATGCCGCGGTGGACCGACTTTACGCCTGCGCGCAGAGTGTGTTGGGTCATCGGCGTATATCTCTCATGAAGCGATTCCCTATTAGGCGTCGAAAACGGATATAGGCGTCAACTTCAAGCTTACTTCGGCGATTCGAGTACGAATTTTCGAAATTTCAAGCGCGCCAGCATCGCGCCTCGGCAAAGGCTGTCCCCGCATTGCAAGGGTCCGTTCACTATGGAACCCGTTACGCGCATTTTTGCCACATTCTGACCATGCTGAAATTCGATATGTAACGCTCTGGGATGGGGCACGATGCGGGGTCGGGTAAGCTCGAATTCAAGAGGCTTGGCGCGCGCCGTCGGCTGCGCTCTGCTTTGTCTTTTGCTCGCGCATTGCGCCAATAGCAGCAGGGTCGATGAGCGCTATGGTGTTTCGCCGAGCGCCCGTCTGGTCGATCCCGGCGAGCCGGTGCCCAAAGGCGGCGGCGTCTATCGGGTAGGCTCTCCCTATGTGGTGGCCGGCCGCGTTTATGTTCCGGAAGACAACCCGCATTATCGCGCCGAGGGTATTGCCTCCTGGTACGGGTCGGATTTCCACGGCCGCGCTACTGCGAACGGCGAGATTTTCGACGCCGATAGCATTTCCGCGGCGCACCCAACGCTGCCATTGCCGAGTTACGCGCGGGTGACCAACCTCAATAACGGACATTCGCTGATCGTGCGCGTCAACGATCGCGGGCCGTTCGTCGCNNGCGCGTCAACGATCGCGGGCCTTATGCCGCCAATCGCATCATCGACGTGTCGAAGCGGGCGGCCCACCTGTTGGGCTTTGCCGCTCGCGGCACCGCCTCGGTGCGGGTCGAATATGTCGGTCGCGCGCCGATGGAAGGCTCGGACGATCGCGTCCTTGAAGCGACACTGCGCGAGAACGGCCCGGCGCCAGCGCCGGGGGACATGCGGCTCGCCGCAACCTCCATCATTCCGGATTTACCGCCTCAGCCGCCGCCGGTCCGCAACCAACGCTTCGCCAGCGTCTTGAGTGGGAACACCGCCAACGACGCGTTGCCGTCGTCCGGATTGACTCAAGCGATATCGTATGCCGATCCGCCCGAAGGCGCCGATGGCACCGTCCAATTCCTCAACGGGCGCGGACTCTATTGATCGAACTGTCATTGCAAGCGCCGCAATCCACTGTTTTTTCCTGTATTCGCCGA
>PLTE01000013.1 GCA_003164375.1 Hyphomicrobiales bacterium
TCGAGAACCAGGTCGGCAATCTGCGCGACCAAATGTTCCGGCCCAAGCCGCGCGTGAAGAGTCTCACCGAGCTGAATGCGTGGCTGGAAGATCAGTGCATTGCCTATGCCCAGCGCACCAAGCATCCGGAGTTCAAGGAGCGCACGATCTGGGACGTGTTCCAGGAAGAACGCACGAGCTTGATGGAGCTACGCGGCCCGTTCGACGGGTTCGTCGAGAAGGCGGTGCGGGCCAGCACCACTTGCCTGATCATGGCCGATCATAATCGCTACAGCGTCGACGCGCGGGCGGCAGGTCGAATGGTGCTGGTGCGCTCCCATGCCGAACGCATCGTCGTGTTGCTGGGTGACGAGGTGGTCGCCGACCATCCGCGCCAGTTCCGGCGCGACCAGATCATCTNNGGCATTACCTGCCGGTGCTGATGAAGAAGCCCGGCGCCTTGCGCAACGGCGCGCCGTTCAAGGATTGGGCTCTACCGTCCGCGCTGACCCAGGTTCGCGCCAAGCTGAAGCAACACACCGACGGGGATCGACAGTTCGTCAAAGTATTGGGCGCGGTGCTCGATCACGGCCTGTCCGCGGTCGAGGCGGCCTGTGCCGAAGCGCTCGATGCGGGCATCGCCAGCGGCGACGTGATCCTGACCGTGCTGGCGCGCCGGCAACAGCCCGCAGCACCGCCCAGTATCACAACGCCCGACGCGCTTCGCCTGAAGANNAGGAAGATTGCCTGATGGAACGCCATGAGATTCTGGAGGCCATGAGCGAACTGAAGCTCTACGGCATGCGCGCCAGCTTCGATGAGATTGCCGGTAAGGGTCTTGCCCGGCGGGATGAGATCTATCCTCTCATCGCCAGCCTGATCCGGGCCGAACGCACGCACCGCCAGGCCCGCTCGATCAGCTATCGTATCGGCGGGGCCAAGTTCCCGGTCCTCAAAGATATCGACACGTTCGTCTTCGCCGATACGCCGATTGATGAAGGGCAAGTTCGTGAACTCGCCAACGGCACCTTCCTCGACGCCAAGCGCAACGCAATCTTTATCGGGGGCACTGGAACCGGCAAAACCCATCTGTGCATCGCCGTGGCCTCGGCGGTCATCCGTACCCGCGCCAGGGGGCGCTTCTTCAACCTGGTCGATTTGGTCAATCAGCTTGAGCAGGAGAAGGCCGCCGGTCGTAGCGGCCGACTGGCCGAGAAGCTGCTGCGCCACGATCTCATCGTCATCGACGAGCTCGGCTACCTGCCGTTCAGTCAATCTGGCGGCCAGCTGTTGTTCCACCTGATCAGCAAGCTCTATGAGAACACGTCGCTGCTGATCACAACCAATCTGGCCTTCGCCGATTGGCCGCAAGTGTTCGGCGACGCCAAAATGACAACCGCCATGCTCGATCGGCTCACTCACCACTGCGACATCATCGAGACCGGCAACGACAGCTGGCGCTTCAAAAATCGAGCATAACTTCTAACTCACGACCTGCGGCCCGCCGAGACCGGCTCTGCTCCGCTGTGTGGGGCTCCGCGACGCCGGTCTCGGCTCCCTCAGAGCCAAGCATCCGCTCACCTACAGGGGGTCGGAATTGGACGCGAAAGGGGGTCGCAGTTGGATGCGATTTGACACGTGGATCTTTCGCTGCCTAATTAAGACGCCCGGGAGTTCAATCTGAAGGACAATCATGCTTGGACGGACCTATCGGGCTCCGCCATTGCATCGAGCCCATTTTGTAACGCGAATTTGGTATCGAGTATTCTATACTGCGGATCATATGCTAGGAGAAGCATGCGGCGGGGACGTTTCAGCGGATCGGCAATGTCGTTCTTCGTCACCCATTCCACTTCAGGCGTCCGAAAAATAGGCATCCATGAATACCAGGCTGTCACCGATGATCCGCGATTCGTCTATCGGTTCTGGGCTCGCCGGCCGCGTTATATGGTGGTCGTTCTCCAGGCCCTCGACGAATCGCTAGATCCGAAAATCTATGCCGATCGTGGCAATGGTTTTAGTGAAGCCGGTGCAATTTCGCCGCGGCATGCCGGTACCTGCGTCTATTCAATCACCGTCTCCGCCCCTTATCGGGTCGCCAGAATTAGAATTGACCCGCGCGCTTCCGAGGGCCGATTTCGCTACTGGGCAAAAGTAGCCTGGAATGAAGCGGACCTTGCGATGCTGCTCCGACAAGCTAAGGAGGACGCCGCCGGGGCAGCGTCGGTCTTTGATATCGTTATCGACGGTACGCAGGAAAAGCGCAAAAGGCGAAATCGAGACATGAATATTGCGGAGCATTTTGCTTCCGCAGTTCGACTGGCAGAACGTACGGCGCCGCCGATCGATCCGAGCCTAATGCGGGATGCGCCGTTCATTTCATTTGTCGTGCCCGCCTACAATACGCCTGGAGGCTATCTCGATGAGCTCCTGGCGTCATTCCGCTCTCAACCTGCAGGTTCGGCGGAACTCGTGCTCTGCGACGACGGCTCAACCTCGCAGCAGACGTTGGCTTGGCTCGCTAAGCACAAGAACGCGCGGGATGTTCGAATCATCCGTAACGAAAGCAACGCTGGCATTGCTGTCGCGACCAATTCCGGGCTCGCGGTCGCGCGCGGCACGTGGGTCGGTTTCCTCGACCACGACGATGCGTTGACGCCTGGTGCGGTCCAGCTCATTGCGCACACGGCGCGGCAGCATCCGGATTGCCAATTCATCTACACCGATGAGGTCGTAACGGATGCGAAGTTGAAGCCGACACTCTATTTTTTAAAGCCCGCTTATGACGAGGTGCTGCTCTCGGGAGTGAATTATATCAATCACCTGGCATGTTACAGACGGGATCGATTGCTCGCGCTCGGCGGCTTGCGGACTGGATATGACGGCTCGCAAGACTACGATCTATTGTTGCGCTATCTGCGCGACTTGAAACCGGATGAAATCAAGCATCTGCCATATCCGGCCTATCGGTGGCGACGGAGCGCCGGCGCCTTCTCGGCGCAATTCATGGAGCAGGCGACCAAAAACGCCCGCAAGGCCTTAGCTGAGCGCTACCGTTGCGGTGAGACGGAACCGCCGGTCGGGGAGGCACTCACAAAAACTCTGCATCGAATTCGCTTCGATCAATTGGCGACGGCAGAGACTATGCCATCGAAGGCGGCATCGCAGCCACCATGGCCGCGCGTGTCGATTATCATTCCGAACCGAGATTCGTTTCCGCTGATTTCACGCGTGCTCGACGATCTCCGAAACCGGACGTCCTATCCCGATTTCGAAATTATCGTCGTCGACAACGGCACGACCGATCCGCGGGTGCTCGAGCTTTATGCCAAAAGCAAGGAGGGCCGGATCCCATTCCAATGCGAAATCGCACCGGCGCCGTTCAATTTCTCCCGCCAAGTGAATCGCGGCATCGCGCTGGCTCAAGGCGAGCTGATACTTCTGCTCAACAACGATATCGAGGTGATCGAGGACGATTGGCTGCGCGAAATGGTGTCATGCTTTCGTTATCCCGACACCGGCATCGTCGGCGCGCGGCTGCTTTATCCGAGCCGGCGGTTGCAGCATGCCGGTGTGATTGTCGGCTTGGGCGGGCTCGCCGGTCATTGGTTCAATGGTCAGCGCGAGAGCTATCCCGGGCCAATGGCGCGGCTCCACGTCCGTCAATCGCTGACCGCGGTGACCGGTGCCTGCATGCTCATTTCACGGGCCTGCCTCGCCAAGGTCGGAGGCTTTGATGAAGACGCGTTTGCAGTGGCCTACAATGACGTCGACTTTTGCCTGCGCGCGGGCGCCAACGGTTTTCGCGTCATCTTGACGCCCTTCACAACCCTGATCCACCATGAGTCGGCTAGTCGCGGCAGTGACGAAACGCCCGCGAATCGTGCCCGTTTTCAACGCGATAAAGAGAGCCTGCGCCGACGCCATAACACCGAGACATTCGAGGACCGAGCCTATAGTCCATGGTACGCTCGCGACCGTTCGGAAGCGCAACCGATCCTGCTGGCACGATTGCCCGACGCAAGATGAACGGTGCACCACTCATTGGGCAGAAGCGTCATGAAGTCCCGCAGACCCAAAAAAGTTCGATCACGCGGCGAAACCCGCGGCACCGGCAAGGCAAAGCCGGCGAACAGCCAAGCGCGGTCTAGGCATGACGCGCAGGCGCTGCTGGTGCTCGGCATGCACCGCAGCGGGACGTCGGCATTGACGCGGGTGTTCAGCCTTTTGGGCGCCGATCTGCCCAAGAACCTGCTCGGCCAAAACCCCACCAATGAAGCCGGCCACTGGGAATCCCTGGACCTGATGGCCATCCACGATGAGCTTCTGGCCTCGGCGGGATCGCAATGGGACGATTGGCAGGCGTTCAATCCCGATTGGATCCGCTCGGGCGTCGCCGAAACCTATCGGCAGAAACTGCTCGGCGTGCTGCGCAACGACTTCGACGGCTCGCCGCTCTTCGTCGTCAAGGACCCGCGCATTTGCCGCTTTGTCCCGCTGTGGCTCGACGCCATCGAACGCTTCGGCGCCGAGGCCCGTGTCGTCATTCCGGTGCGCAATCCGTTAGAAGTCGCAGCATCGCTGAAGCGCCGCAACAACTTCCCGCCGGCCAAATCCTATTTGCTCTGGCTGCGCCACGTGCTCGATGCCGAACAGGCGACGCGCCACGTGCCACGCGCCGTGGTCACCTACAATGATCTGGTGGACGACTGGCGCGGCGTCGCCGGCGCGGTCGCTAAGAAAACCGGCCTGCATTGGCCGCGCCGCTCGGACCGCTCCGAGCTCGAAATCGATCGCTTCATCGCCGAAGCGCTGCACCACCACATAGCCGACGACAGCCAGCTGACCGCACGCGCCGACATCGTCGACTGGGTCAAGGAGACCTATCGCCTGCTGCGCGACATGGCCAACAAACCCGCGGCGAACAAGCCTGCGACCAAAGACCAGTTCAAGCAGCTCGATCGCATCCACGCCGAATTCGACAAGGCCTGTGCCTCGTTCGGTCTCGTCCTCGCCGCCGAAGCGGAGCAAAGCGCGTCGCAACTGCGATCCGTCGAGGCGATGATCAAGACCCGCGATGAGGAAGCCGCCCGTNNCCTGTCGGGCGAGCTTGAGCAGCTGCGCGGCGCGGCCGACGCGGCGCAGTCAGCCGCTGCCGCGAGCCTTGCGCAAGCCGCAGCGCTCTCAGCCGACCTCGACGCGGCGCGGGCCGCCTCCGCCGCGAGCCTTGCGCAGGCCGCAGCGCTCAACGCCGACCTCGATGCGGCGCGGGCCGAGGCCGAACGACAACGCGCCGAGCTTGCTACAGCGCTTGAAGCGGAAAAAGCCGCCAAAGCCCAAGCCAACGCGCGCGCCGGCGAGCAGGCGGCTGAGCTCCAGCAACAAGCCGAGGCCCTGCGCGCCGTCGTCGTCGAGCGCGAGGCCGCGGCAGCAACCCTCACCGCCGACCTTGATGCGGCGCGGGCCGAGGGTGAAAGACAACGCGCCGAGCTTGTTACAGCGCTCGAAGGCGAAAAAGCCGCCGCGGCGCAAGCCACCGCCGAAGCCAGCACGCACGCGGCCGCGGTCGCAA
>PLTE01000335.1 GCA_003164375.1 Hyphomicrobiales bacterium
GCAATGACGGCATAGCTCGGGCGCAAAGTCGCGTCGCGAGAACGGAGGCGTTTGCGCTACCCCGCTGCCGCGGGGCGGCAAGGTGTCTACGCGTTCCGGGCTTGCGCGGAACGAAGCCAGTTGCCGCGCGCGAAACCGGGGCGCGCATGGCCTTGAAGCCTACGGGCCTCGCGCGCCGCGGCATAGAGTTCGGCCACTGCCTCGACGCGGGCGTCGTGGATGGCCGCATCGTTACGCACCGCAAGCCACGCCCGGCTGGCTTTGTCCTGCGCAAACAGCCCGGCGACGGCGTCCGCGGCGGCGCCGCGGTCCGCGGCTTCGGGCCGGCTCGCATACAAGGCGGCGCAGGCGACCGTCGACATGATAGCGGCAACGAACAAAAACGAGCCGGGGCCGACACTCATCGGCATAACGGCGAGGATAAGAGGAATGAGGATGCTCATCGGCGTGGCGGGTTCGGTTTTTTGTTCACGGCTCGGCGGGGAAGACACTGATATTAATTTCTGGCGATGATCTCGCGCTCGCCGCGATGCACGAGGGGCGAGGCGGCAAGTGCGCCCGGTTGGCGGCGAAGCAGCCGCGACGGGCGGCGCCGCGCGATCGTGCTGCGGCGGCGGCGGCGCCAGGTCGGTGCTTCGATACGCAACTGCCCGAGCCGCGCGAACGGCTCGCGCAACGTTCCGTCGCCTTCGGCGACCAAGAGCGGCAGCCCGAGCACGCGGCCCCAAGTCTGCCATTCGGCGACGATGTCGTCGGTGTCGGGAGACGAAAACAGCGGCAGCGACAACGCCGGATCGGTGTGTTCGAGCACCACCGATATCGCCGTGGGCGCTTGGTCAGGCTGGCCGTAAAGGCGGATCGCGATGCCGCGGAAGGCCGCGACCGGCATGTTCAACGCCATCCGCATGCCGCCGACCGAGCGCCGCAGCACGATGCGCTCGCGGTGCAGGTCGACGATGCGCCGCCGTCCGTCGGCCGCAAGGTCTTCGGCCTCGAAACGCACGGGCAGAGAGAAGGGGTCGAGCCGCAGCGCGCGGCTCGACCCGGCAGTGGTCCTGCCGAACTTCATTTTGACGCCCCGAAAACTTCGGCTCCCACCAGGCTGTTGCCGCCCGGTTGTTGCCGTGAGAATGCCAGAGCGCCGTCGCAATCGGCTTAAGGAGACTGGTTAAGGCCCGGTAGTACGGGGGTTTCCGTACTGATGCTTGACGAGTGGTTGCCGAGCTTCGGCAGATTCTAGGGCTTAACGGTTGAAACCCGCGCATTACGCGCACATCTTTGCCGTATCGTTTTCGTCTTGTGTCGGCTGCTGCCGCCCCATAAACCCTTTACCAAGCTCCAAACAAGAACTGCCGCCAAAACAAGAGCCGCCAATGTCCTCGCTCCTCGATCAATCCGCACTGTCCGATCTCGCCCAACGCCTGGTCACCGCCGCGCGCCGCGCCGGCGCCGAGGAGGCCGATGCCGTCGCCGTGCGCTCGGTCTCGCTGTCGGTCGATGTGCGCGACGGCGCGGTCGAGGAATCGCAGCGCTCCGAAGGCGACGATGTCGGCTTGCGGGTCCTGGTCGGCCACAAGCAGGCATCGATCTCCACCAATGACATCAGGGGTGACGGCGTCGATGCACTGGTCGAGCGCGCCATCGCGATGGCGCGCGCCGCGCCTGAGGACAAGTTCGCAGGCCTCGCCGATCCGGCTTTGCTGGCGCAGACGTTTGCCGACCTCGATCTGCTCGATCCCGACGTGCCGACGGTCGCCGTGCTGGAAGAGCGCGCCAAGGCGGCGGAAGCCGCCGCGCTTGCCGTCAGTGGTGTCACCAAATCCGGCGGCGCCTCAGCCTCGTCCGGCATCGGCGGCATGGTTCTGGTAACGAGCAATGGCTTTCACGGCTCAACAATCGGCTCGCGGCACTCGATCTCAATGTCGGCGATTTCCGGCTCAGGCACCGCGATGGAGCAGGATTACGATTTCACCTCGACACTGCATGCCTCCGACCTCGACGGCGCCGAGCAAATCGGCCGTAACGCCGGCGAACGCGCGGTCAAGCGTCTCAATCCGCGCAAAGTGGCGACGCGGCGGGTGCCGGTGGTGTTCGATACCCGCATTTCCGGCTCGCTGGTCGGCCATCTCGCCAGCGGCGCCAATGGCGCAGCGATCGCGCGCAAGACGAGCTTTCTTCGCGGAAAGCTCGGCGAAAAGATTTTCGCGTCCGGCATCGAGATCATCGACGATCCGTTGCGCAAACGCGGACAACGCTCGCGGGTGTTCGACGCCGAGGGCGTCACGACCCGACGCCTCAAGCTGGTCGACGACGGCGTACTCAAGACCTGGCTCCTCGACTGCGCCACCGCGCGCGAGCTCGATCTGAAAACCACGGGCCATGCGCAGCGCGGCGTGTCCTCGGTACCCTCCCCCGGCCCGAGCAATCTTTATCTGAAACCCGGCACCAAGAGCCCGGACAAATTGATCGGCGAGATCGAGGACGGTTTCTATGTCACCGATCTGATCGGCATGGGCGCCAATATGGTGACCGGCGATTACAGCCGCGGCGCTTCCGGATTCTGGATCGAAAACGGCGTTCGCACATTTGCGGTAAGCGAGGTCACCATCGCCGGCCATCTCGCCGAAATGTTCGCGAGCCTGACGCCGGCCAACGACCTGACTTTCCGCTACGGCACCAACGCGCCGACGCTGCGCGTGGAGGGGCTCACTGTTGCCGGCCATTGAGGTCCAAAAACCGTCTCCCGACCTCTCGCAACTGGCGGAGCGGCTGGGAGCGGCCGTCCGCGAAGCCGGCGCACTGGCGCTGTCGATGTTCCAAAAGCCGTTGCAGACCTGGACCAAGGGCCCGTCGGAATCGCCGGTCTGCGAGGCCGACATCGCCGTCAACGATCTGTTGCGGCAACGGCTGAGCGCTGCCGGCGAGAGCTTCGCCGGGAGCGGTGTCGCTTGGCTATCGGAAGAAAGCATCGACGATCCGGCACGGCTCACCGCGCGCTATATTTGGATCGTCGATCCGATCGATGGCACCCGCGCCTATATCGCGGGCCTGCCGGACTGGACGGTATCGGTGGCGCTGATCGAGGCTGGCCGGCCGGTTGCGGCCTGTCTGTTTGCACCGGCCACGGCAGAGTTCTTCATGGCTCGGGCGAATAACGGCGCCACGCTCAACGGGTCGCCGATCGCGGCCACCACGGGAGCGGAACTCGAACAGGCGCGCATTGCCGGGCCGCGCGCGTTCCTCCAGCGATTCGCAGTTGTCGCGCCGCAGTTCATTGCAATGCCGCGGGTGCGGTCGCTGGCGCTGCGGCTTGCCCGCGTCGCGCAAGGCAGCTGCGACGCCGCTATCGCCGGCGGCAACAGTCACGACTGGGACCTTGCGGCGGCTGATCTTTTGGTGCACGAAGCGGGCGGTATGTTGACACCCATAACGGGTGGAAATGTAACCTATAATCGTCCGGTACCGCGGCACGGGACGCTTGTCGCAGCCGGCCGGGAGCGTGGTGCGGCGCTGATAAGACTTCTTGGGGATGGACGCCTCGCGTTTTCTTAAAACTCACGGATCCAGCGCGCGGACCTACATCAATGTCGAACACCCGCAAACCAAAACAGCTCCTCCATCTCGTCTTAGGCGGCGAACTGGACAGCGTTTCGAAAACCGAATTCAAGGATATCGACAAGCTCGATTTCGTCGGCGTCTATCCGAACTATGCCGCCGCCTATGCGGCGTGGAAAGCCAAGGCCCAGAGCACCGTCGACAACGCCCAGATGCGCTATTTCATCGTTCACCTGCACCGCCTGCTCGACCCGGAAAGCCCGGCGCAGCAAAGCTGAGCCGACGCATGCAACTATGGCGCCACGTTGGACAACAGCAATGGGCTAAGGTGACGATCGGGGTGATCGCCGCCGAATATCTGCGGTTCGTGGGCATGACGACCCGGTTCCAACTCGAGCCGGAGGATGTGTACGCGCGCGGCGAAGCCGATATGCCGATCATCCTCGCGTTCTGGCACGGGCAGCATCTGCTGGCGCCGGTGGCGCGCAAGATCGAGCATCGGGTCAATATGCTGGTGTCGCGGCATCGCGATGGCGAGATCAACGCGATTGCAGCGGAGCGCCTCGGCGTCGGCACCATCCGCGGCTCGGGCAACCACGGCGGAGGTTTCGTGCATAAGGCCGGCGTCGCCGCTTTCCAGTCCATGCTCGACTCGCTCGCCGAGGGCAATTCGATCGCGCTGTCGGCGGACGTACCGAAGGTGGCGCGCGTAGCCGGCCTCGGCATCATCAAGCTCGCCCAAGCTTCCGGGCGTCCGATCTATCCGAGCGCGATCGCGACCAGCCACCGCGTCGTGCTCAAGAACTGGGATCGCACCACGATCAATCTGCCGTTCGGGCGCGGCGCCGGCGTCGCCGCCGAACCTTTGAGCGTTGCGGCCGGCGCCGACGATGCCACGCTTGAAACGGCGCGGCGCCTGCTGGAGGAACGGCTCAACGTGGCGACGCGGCGCGCCTACGAAATCGTCGATCAACCGCGCGGCGGAGAATGAGCGTGGCAAGTGGTGTGCTGCCAAGCCGTGTGCTGCCATCTCGTCTGCCGCTGACGCTGCGTCTTTATCAGTGGGCATCCGCCGCTGGAGCCTCGGCGGCGCCGCAGGTTCTGGCGCGACGCCTCAAGCGCGGCAAAGAACACCCCGAGCGCCTGCCCGAGCGGCTCGGTGAAGCGAGCCTCGCCCGTCCGCAGGGTCCTTTGGTCTGGGTGCACGGCGCAAGCGTCGGCGAGATGCTCGCCGCGGTGCCGCTGATCGAACACCTGCGCGCGCAAGGCTTTGCCGTGCTGGTCACGTCGGGCACCGTGAGCTCGGCGGCGCTCGCCGAACAGCGTCTGCCGGACGGCACCATGCATCAATTCATACCGCTCGATGCGCCGCGCTTCGTGCGGCGCTTTCTCGATCATTGGCAGCCGGGTCTGGCGCTGTTTATCGAATCCGATTTGTGGCCGAACCTCATTTTGGGCAGCGCGGAGCGCAAAATTCCGATGATCGTGATCAACGGCCGGCTGTCGGAGCGCTCGTTTGGACGCTGGCAACTGGTGCACGGTTCGATCGCTGCACTCTTGTCGCGGTTCGATCTGTGCCTGGCGCAATCGGCCGCCGACGCCGAGCGCTATGCACAGCTCGGCGCGCCGCGCGTGAGCTCGACCGGTAACCTCAAGCTCGACGTCCCGGCGCCGCCGGTCGACGAGACGGCGCTGCAACGCCTCAAGGACATCATCGGCGGCCGCTCCGTCATCGTCGCGGCCTCAACCCATCCCGGCGAAGAGGCCGCCGTCATCGCCGCGCATCGCCAGCTGCGTGCGAAATTTCCGACGCTGTTGACGGTGATCGCGCCGCGCCATCCCGCACGCGGCGAAAGCATCGCAGAGACGGCCAAGCTCGCCGGCTCCACGGTCGCGCTGCGCTCGCGCCGCACCCAGCCGATGCCGGATATCGATGTCTACGTCGCCGACACGCTCGGCGAACTCGGTTTGATCTACCGGCTTGCACCGATCGTGTTCATGGGCGGCTCGCTCGCGACCCACGGCGGCCAAAATCCGATCGAAGCGATCCGGCTCGGCGCCGCCGTGCTACACGGGCCGCATGTGTGGAACTTCGGCGAAATCTACGCCATGCTCGACGCCACGCACGGCGCCGAAGCCGTCACCGACGAGCACGCATTAACCGCGCGTCTTGGCGAATGGCTTGCCGATCCGGCGGCGCGCCAGGCCGCGGCCGATGCCGCGGCCAAGACGCTCGATCAGCTCGGCGGCGGGCTGAAGCGCACACTTGCGGCGCTCGATCCGTACCTGATGCAGCTACGGCTCGAGCAACGGACATCTTAGATGCGCATGATCCGCGCGCCAGACTTCTGGTGGCAACCCGGCACGGGAGGCTTGCTCACCCCCTTCTCGGCGATCTATGGCGCGGTGGCGGGCTGGCGCATGCAGTCGCAGGGGTGGCGCGCGCCGCTGCCAGTCATCTGCCTCGGCAATCTCACGGTCGGCGGCGCCGGCAAGACGCCGGCAGCGCTTGCGGTCGCACAGCTTCTTCACGCCGCCCATGAGCGCCCGTTTTTTTTGAGCCGCGGCTATGGCGGAAGCCTGCGCGGCCCGCTGCGCGTCAATGCCGCTTTGCATCATGCCGCCGATGTCGGCGATGAGCCGCTGCTCTTGACCAAGCTGGCGCCGACCATCGTCGCGCGCGACCGCCCGGCAGGCGCCAAACTCGCGCAGTTCACTGGCGCGAGCGTCATCGTGATGGACGACGGCTTTCAGAATCCCAGCCTGGCCAAAGATCTTGCGATCGTTCTGGTCGATGGCCGGCGCGGCATCGGCAACGGTCACGTCGTTCCGGCCGGGCCGTTGCGGGCGCCACTCGGCGTGCAACTTGAGCAAGCCCACGCGCTTGTCGTGGTCGGCCCGCCCGACGGAGCCGCGGCTGTTGTCGACCGCGCCAGAAGGCGCGAGATCGCCATCTTCCACGCCCGCCTCGAGCCCGACCGCGGCGTTATCGCGGCCATCGGCCAGCGCAAAGTGCTGGCGTTCGCCGGCATCGGCAATCCGGAAAAGCTATTTGCCACGCTGACCGAGGCCGGCATCGCGGTCGCCGGCCGCGCGGCGTTTCCCGATCACCACCTTTACACGGCTGCGCAAGCGCAAGACTTGGTCGCCCGCGCGCAAGCCGCAAACCTGTTGCTCGTCACCACCGAAAAGGACCTGGCGCGGGTTTCCGGCAATGCGCAGCTCGCCGACCTCGTCGCGCGCTCAAGCGCCTTGCCGGTGCGGCTTGTGATCGAAGAAGCGGATCAGTTCCGGCGGATGGTGCTCAAAGCGGTGAAGAAAGCCTAAGCCGCCGGGCCTTAAGTCTTCTGCCGGTAGCCGACCCCTTGCCGCTGCAACACCACTTCGGGCGTGGCATAGGCTTCCTGCAGATCGACGCTCCAATAGCGCAGTTCCTCAAGCGGTATCGATACGCCTGTCACCGCGCACCGCACGAAGGATCCCGGACGCATGACGCGAAAATCGCCGTCGAGATATTTGACATCGGCCTCGCCGGGCATCGGGGTCGGACGATCGGTACGATTGAGCAACTTCGCCTCCGGCAGGATAAATTCGTCACACCGCGGCCCGACCTTTCGCCCGGCCCGTAACCGCGACGCCAACATAATCATTCCACCACCGGCACGAAAGCCACCACCTTGTGATCGTACCCGGCGCTGCAGCCACGCCCTGCGCTGTGATAGTCTCGCGGCCCGGGTGCCCATCGATCTTGGCTAAAAGCTTCACAAATATGGCTTTCCGAGCGCTCCTTCTCGTTATTGCCGCTGCGGTCTGGGCCAACGCCGCGGCCGCCGCGCCCGAACATGTCGATATCCCGGCCGGCGACCTTACGCTGCATGGCACGCTTTATCGTCCCGACGGGCCCGGACCGTTCCCGGCGATCGTCGCACTGCACGATTGCGGCGGCCTTATCCACCGTCCGCTGACCGAGGCGCAGCTCTACGCCGAATGGGCGCGGCTCCTCGTCGCTGATGGCTTTGTCGTGCTGTTTCCAGACTCGTACGGCTCGCGCGGCATCGGCTCGCAATGCCGCGAGCAGAACCGCAAGGTGCATGCGTCGCGAGAGCGGGTCGCCGACGCCAATACCGCGCGCCATTGGCTGCAGGCGCAGAGCTATGTGCGCGGTGAGCACATTTCGCTGTTGGGCTGGTCGAGCGGCGGCTCCGCCGCCTTATGGACGATACGGCCGACCGCGGCGCCGCACGACAGCAGCAGCGACTTCCGCTCGGCGGTCGCGATCTATCCGAGCTGCCGGCGCCTGCACGACACCGCCTGGAGCGCGCGCGTGCCAACGCTCATTCTGATCGGCGCCGCCGACGATTGGACGCCCGCCGCGGCCTGTCAGCAGATGGTGGCCGGGGCGCATGATCGCAGCGCCCGCGTCCAGATCGTCGTCTATCCGGGTGCTCACCATGAATTCGATTGGGCCAACGCCCCGATCAGACTGCGTACCGGCCTCGTCAACACCGTCGATCCTTCCGGCAAGGCGCATGGCGGCACCAATCCAGCGGCCAGGAACGATGCGCTCAAGCGCGTGCCGCAATGGCTGGCGCGGTAGCGTTTAGATTCCGGCGATAAAGAAACGCCGCGCCGACTGTGATCGGCACGGCGCCAGCTCAATATGTTTTAGTCACACCCCGCGTTAGCGGGACGCATTCATTACCAGCAGCGGCGATAGCCACGGTGCCACCAGCAATGCCGGTGATGCCAGTATACTTTCGTCACCTGACCGCCGTCGGCGGCTCCGACGCCCGTGAGCGGCGCGATCGGTGCAGCTTGCGAAGTCCCGGAAACGGCCGCGAAAACCAGAGCGGCGACCGCCATAGCAAATAAAGTCCTTATCATTGTCGTTCTCCTTCGGCGCGAACCAATGCCAACACATAACACGCCAACATCATGGCAGTTCCGCGACGCAAACAGTTACGCAAAATGAACGGACAGTCAGAAATCCAGCCGGGAGCAAACAGCGTCGACTTTCGGAAGAGATCGAGATCAGCGGAAACGTCAAAACAAATCGCCCTGTCCGGAGCCGCGGACGCTACGCCCGCGAGGCTTTACCGGCTCGCCGTCAGATTTATCGACGGACGTTCCGCCAGCAGCGCGGGCGCCGACGCGGCCGTCGGAGAATTCGATCTCGATCGACATCCCCGCGCCGATCGCGGCGGCGTTGCGCAGCGGACTTCCGGCCGTGTCGCGCACCAAGGCAAACCCCCGCGCCAGCACGCCGCGATAAGAAAACGCCGCGAGCAATTGTGCACCGCGCTCCGCGCGCGCCAGGCGAACGGCGATGATATGGCGGACCGCGCGGCTCGCCCGCTCGGCAAACACGGTCACCCGCTCGCCCTCGCGCGCGATCCGCGTGCGATGCACTTGGATATTGGCAGCGACTGCCGCGTGCAGCCGCTGTGCAAGGCCGTTATAGCGTTCGCGGCGGCGATCGACAGTGCTGCGCAGCAGATGCGGACTCAACCGTGCGCCGATACGCGAAAAGCCGACGCGATGGATTTGCGCATTGGCATGCAGCGCGCGACGCAGCGCCAGCGCCGCATGATCGAGTCGCTGCCGCGGCACGGCCAAAATCTCGTCGGCGCCGGGCAGCGCGCGGGCCGCTGAGCGCAGCTCGCTCCGCCGCGCCTCCTGATTGCGTCGCCAACAGGCCAATGCGCGGCGCGCCAGCGAATCGACGTCGACCATCAGTTCGGCGCGCACCGGGACCGCCATTTCGGCGGCCGCGGTCGGCGTCGGCGCGCGGCGGTCGGCGGCAAAATCGATCAGCGTGACGTCGGTCTCGTGGCCGACTGCGGAAATGAGCGGAATGAGGCTCGCCGCCGCGGCGCGCACCACGATTTCCTCGTTGAACGACCACAAATCCTCCAGCGAGCCGCCGCCACGCGCGACGATGATCAAATCCGGCCGGGGCGGCAAAGGCGAAGCGCCGCGTTCCGGCAATGCGTTGAAGCCCGCGATCGCGGCGGCCACTTCGGCGGCGGAGCCCTCGCCCTGCACTTTCACCGGCCAGACCAAGACGCGGCGCGGAAAGCGGTCGGCGAGCCGATGCAGAATGTCGCGAATGACGGCGCCGCTCGGCGAGGTGACGACGCCGATCACCGCGGGCAAAAACGGCAACAGCTGCTTGCGCGCCTCGTCGAACAGGCCTTCGGCGGCGAGTTTTTGCTTGCGCTCCTCAAGCAGTGCCATCAGCGCGCCGAGACCGGCGGGCTCCAGCGTCTCGACGATGATCTGATAGCTTGAGCGGCTGGGATAAGTTGTGAGCTTGCCGGTGACGATGACCTCGAGGCCTTCCTCGGGCTTGATCCGCATCCGGCCGAAGACGCCCTTCCAGATCACGGCGTCGATTTTGGCGGTTTCGTCCTTCAGCGCGAGATAGACGTGGCCTGACGCGTGCGGGCCCCGGTAGCCAGACACTTCACCACGCACGCGCACATAGCCGTAGGTGTCCTCGACCGTGCGCTTGAGCGCCGCCGACAGTTCGGAGACGCTCAGCTCCGGCAGATTGAGGCGCGGTTCGCTCATAGGGTTCTGCACAGGGCCAAAATCGGGCAAGGTTGACGAAGAGGTTCGCTCCGTGGCGATTAGTGCGGTTCATCGCGAGCGCGGGTCAAGCCCTCCCCGCCCGTCCGCCAAGGTATTCTGATCTATGAACATTCTATTGCTGGGCTCCGGCGGCCGCGAGCATGCGCTGGCCTGGAAGATGGCGGCAAGCCCGCTCACCGACAAGCTTTACAGCGCGCCGGGCAATGCCGGCATCGCGCGCGAGGCTGATTGCGTCGCGCTCGATCTCGCCGATCATGCGGCGGTGATCGCGTTTTGCCGCGGTAACAGTGTCGATTTCGTCGTCGTCGGACCGGAAGCGCCGCTGTGCGCCGGCATCGTTGACGATCTCGAAGCAGCCGGCATCAAGACTTTCGGTCCCACTCGCGCCGCCGCGCGGCTCGAAGGTTCCAAAGGTTTCACCAAGGATTTGTGCCGGGCGAACGGCATTCCCACCGCCGCGTATGAGCGATTCCGCAGCCCGGCTCCCGCTAAAGCCTATATCCGCAGCCGCGGCGCCCCGATCGTCGTCAAGGCCGACGGACTCGCCGCCGGCAAAGGCGTCGTCGTCGCGCAGGATGTGGCCGAAGCGGAAGCAGCGATCGACACGATGTTCAGCGGCGAATTGGGCGAAGCCGGCATCGAAGTCGTGGTCGAAGAATTTCTCGACGGCGAGGAGGCCTCCTTTTTTGCGCTGTGCGACGGTGACACCGCGTTGCCGCTCGCCACCGCGCAAGACCACAAGCGCGCTTACGACGGCGACAAAGGACCGAATACTGGCGGCATGGGCGCCTATTCGCCGGCGCCGAATATCGATGCCGGTATGAGCCTGCGCGTCATGAATGAGATCATCGCGCCGACGATGCAGGCAATGAAGGCGATGGGTGCGCCATATAAGGGTGTGCTTTACGCGGGCCTGATGATCACGCGCGAAGGCCCGAAGCTCATCGAATACAATGCGCGCTTCGGCGATCCGGAAACCCAGGTGCTGATGCTGCGCCTGATGTCGGATCTGGTCCCGGCACTGGTTGCCAGCCGCGACGGCATGCTCAAATCGTTCGATCTGCGCTGGTATCCCGGCTCCGCGCTTACCGTGGTGATGGCGGCCAAGGGTTATCCCGGCCCTTACGTCCGCGGCACGGTGATCGGGGGCCTCGACGAAGCCGGCGCCGTCGAAGGCGTGGAAATCTTCCACGCCGGCACCAAGGCCGAAAATGGCAAAATCCTCGCCAATGGTGGCCGCGTGCTCAACGTCTCGGCGATCGGCAACACAGTCGGTCAGGCGCAGCAACGCGCCTATGAGGCAATTTCCCGGATTCGCTGGCCCGAAGGGTTCTACCGCCGCGACATCGGCTGGCGTGCTGTGGAGCGAGAAAAGCAGGACCGGCTGCGTTAGACTGATGGCATGACGTAGCAAGGACCGACCCTGGCAAGGACTTGCCTGCCCCATGACCGATGCCGACCGCCAGAGCGCCTTTTCCGGCACCAAGGAAGTACCCGAGCGGCTGCGGTTCGATGCCGGACGGCTGGAAGAGTATTTGCGCGCGCATGTGCCGGGCTTCGCCGGCCCGATCGTCGTCACCCAGTTCAAGGGCGGCCAGTCCAATCCGACCTATCTCGTAGAGACGCCGCTGCGACGCTATGTGCTGCGGCGCAAACCGCCCGGCAAGCTGTTGCCCTCAGCGCACGCCGTCGACCGCGAATACCGGGTGATGAGCGCGCTTTTTGCGCGAGGCTTTCCGGTCGCCGAGCCTGTGCTGTATTGCGCCGACGAGGCGATCGCCGGCACCGCGTTTTTCCTGATGGCCTATGTCGACGGCCGCGTGTTCTGGGAGCCGCAGATGCCGGCATCCGATCCGACCGAGCGCGCCAAGGTCTACGACGCCATGAATGCGACGCTAGCGCGATTGCATATCTTCGAGCCGGCGTCGCTCGGGCTTGCCGATTACGGCCGCGGCGAGAATTACGTGGTGCGGCAGGTCGAGCGCTGGTCGAAGCAATACCGC
>PLTE01000179.1 GCA_003164375.1 Hyphomicrobiales bacterium
CACCTACGAGATCGAGCGCATCGCGCGGGTCGGCTTCGAGCTGGCGCGCCAGCGGCGCAACAAAGTCACTTCGATGGAAAAGCGCAACGTGATGAAGACCGGCGTGCTGTGGCATGAGGTGGTCGAAGAAGTGCACGCGCGCGAATACAAGGATGTCGAGCTGGAACATATGCTGGCGGATTCCGGCGGCATGCAGCTGGTGCGCTGGCCGNNCGGCTCGGCGCCCGATATCGCCGGCAAAGGCATGGCCAATCCGATCGCCATGCTCGCTTCGTTCGGCATGGCGCTACGCTATTCGTTCAATATGGGGAAAGAAGCCGATCGGCTCGATGCCGCGATCGCAGCCGTCCTCGCCAAGGGCCTGCGCACCGCCGACATCAAGTCGGACGGCGCCACGGTCGTCTCGACCGCAGAGATGGGCGAGGCGGTGGTCGGCGAGCTGGAGAAGATTTCCGCGTAGCCGGGCTACGTCTTCCTGAACACCAGGTTCGGCGGAAATTCCTCCGTCAGCGCGTAGCCCGCCGCAGCCATCAGGCCGATCGTCTCTTCGCGCGCCTCGAGCACTTCGATCTGCACGATGCCGCGGTTGTCGCGCAACGTCCGCGCCATGCCGGCGAGCGCCTTGCGCTCGTAACGCTCGATGTCGATTTTGATCGCCAGCGTCAGGCCTGTGAGCGTGACGAGGTCGTCAAGCCGCACGATCTCGACCTCATAACCTTCGCTGCCGGCATCTTCCACGATCTGCGACAGCCCGATATCGCGCTCCGGCCCCGGCACCAGCCGGAATTTGCCCGGCGCGGCGCCGAGCGCGACTTCGTTGATCCCGATCTCGGCGTCGAGCAGATCGTTGATCAGCAGATTGGCGCGCAGATGCACGCGGTTGCGCCGGTCCGGCTCGAACAGAATCGCGCGCGACGCCAGGCCGTTTTTCATCAACACGCAGGTGTAGAGCCCGAGATTGGCACCGATATCGATGAACACGTCCGGCCTGATCTCGCCGCACCCGCGCACGAAGTTCGCAAGCTCGCGGTATTCGCCGATTTGCGCCGAGATTTCGAGCCCGCCGACATTCTCCGAATGCACTAGAAAGTCGGCGCCGAAATAGCTGCAGACGAAATAATGGCCGCGATGAACCAGACGGTTGAACGGCTTGTAGAAGCGGCGCCGCCATTTATTCCGCCACCGGAACGCAAGGCTCATGGTCCCCCACCCACCGCCGGACCGTAGCGCGCCGGATCGGCGTTACACCCTCAAAAGCTATCTTTAGAACGGCGTCGCCGGGTTGTACCCAGGGATCGTGAACGGGCCGGGCAGGGGCGAACTGCCGCCGCCCTGCACATCGGGACCGAAGAACCAGTTGTTGCGGCCGGGATCGCCGCCGGGAGGCAACATGTAATCCATGTAGCCGCGGTCGCCTACCGACACTTCAGTGCCGGTGTCGAGATAGGAGCGCCGCCGGGGGATGACGATCACGGTGGTATGGCCGGCGCCGTCGTGGATGATAGTCGTGGTGGGCTGGATCACAGTGCCGCTTGCCGTGCGCTGCACCGGCACAGGTGGCTGCTTCTTCGTCGCTGCGAAAGCGGGGGCGGTTGCTGCCGAGACCGCGACAAAGGCTGCTATAATGGCGGCTACTCGACGCATACCTACTGAACCCATTGCTGCTGAACCGGCGACTGAACTCATCGGGACTGAGCCCATCGGGACTGAACTCACGGCGACTGGACGCATCCCTACTCGAGACTTGGCACTTGGAAGCATGGCCTCCTCGCTTTCGCTTGCTTGCAATGTAGCCGGGTTTCGCCGGTCGGAACAGCTTTATGCCAACAATCGTCCGACCGGCGGGTTCCGGGCGCGGCCGGCCGCCTGGGAGATGGGCTTTTGGGGAGATCGACTGGCAGAACAATATGCTTTGATTCGTGACTTTTGTGTCACTTTATTTCAGCGGCAGGCGTTGCGTTGCGGCTTCCGGAATGACGACATCAGTGCTGCTGCAAACGGCCGCGTAGCTTGACGCTTTGCGTAAGCTTGACGTTGCGCGGTATCGCGATCGGCCCTTCGCGTTCGGGCGTCGCCGCCAGGATCGGACTGCGCTGGCCGCAGAAGGTGCGATTGATCTCGGCGTGCGCAAACAGGCCCGCGAGCTTGGCGTCGCCCCCGGCCGACAGCATGGTGAGCCGGTCGAGCGCGCAGGCAAGCGTCGCCCGATCGACCACTTCCTCGCCGGCGCTGCAGTACCAGCCCGCGATTTGCATCACCGGATCGTCGAAGGCGCGCGCAAAGCCGAGGCAGCGGTGCGCTCTGCCACGGGGCGCGACTTTTGACGTGCTTCGGGCCGCGATGGNNGCGATGGCAAAATCGACCAAAGGCATGGTGCCAAATTTGCTGTCGAGGTCGCCCACCCGCTTGACATCGTCGATGACGGAAAAGGCCGTAATACGCGCGGCGATCTCGCTTGGCGCATCGATGAAGCGTTCGCTTGCGCTGCCGGGCCGGTAGATTTCGACCATGACGTAGGGGACGCTGCCGGCCGCTTCACCGAAGCTCAGCACGTCTTTGCGGGCGCCGTCGGCGGTACGGCGCAGGATGGCGTAGCCCGGCGCGCTGCCGGCAAGCTCGGACATCTGCAGCTCAAAGGCGGGGTGCGGGCGCTCGACATTGACCCATTCCGGCCGCTGCGGCACAGGCTCTATCGCCGCCACGCCCACCGTAGGCGAGCGAAATAGGCCTGCCGCCGCGATGGCAAGGATCGCCAAACCCCCCATATAGGCGAGGACGCGCACGAGGGTGGCGCGAATGTCCTCCGGTACGCTGCACGAGGCCGGCTGCACGTCCGCTCCCCCGGGAACGTTGTGTTTGCAATAGTTCTCGCTTAGAAGCGCTTCCGCTCCGGTTCCCACGCCACTACGGCGGGGGCGAATTTTCGATGGAGAGTTAACGATGGGTTACAATGTCGCCGTCGTCGGCGCGACCGGAAATGTGGGCCGCGAAATGCTCGCCATTCTCGNNACCGACATTTGCCTGATGTCGGCGGGCTCGGCGGTATCCAAGGAGTGGTCGCCGAAAATCGCCGCGGCGGGAGCCGTGGTGATCGATAACTCGTCGTGCTGGCGCTACGATTCCGACGTGCCGTTGATCGTGCCGGAGGTCAATGCCGACGCGGTCGCGGGCTTCCGCAAGCGCGGCATCATCGCCAACCCCAATTGCTCGACGGCGCAACTCGTCGTCGCGCTCAAGCCGCTGCACGATCGCGCCAAGATCAAGCGCGTCGTCGTTTCCACCTACCAATCGGTATCCGGGGCCGGCAAGGAGGCGATGGACGAATTGTTCTCGCAGACCAAGGCGGTGTTCCAGATCAACGAGGTCGAATCGAAGAAGTTTCCCAAGCGCATCGCGTTTAACATCATTCCGCAGATCGACACCTTCATGGAGGACGGCTACACCCGCGAAGAGTGGAAGATGGTGGTCGAGACCAAGAAGATCCTCGATCCCAAGATCAAGCTGACCGCGACCTGCGTGCGCGTGCCGGTCTTCATCAGCCATTCGGAAGCCGTCAATATCGAGTTCGAGAATCCGATCACGCCCGACGAGGCGCGCGAAATCTTGCGCGGTGCGCCGGGCTGTCTCGTCATCGATTCGCACGAGCCGGGCGGCTATGTGACGCCCTACGAGGCGGCCGGCGAAGACGCCACTTATATCAGCCGCATCCGCGAGGATGCCACCGTCGAGAACGGGCTGGCGATGTGGATCGTCTCCGACAATTTGCGCAAGGGCGCGGCGCTCAATACCGTCCAGATCGCCGAATGCCTGCTCAAGCGCAAGCTGATCACCGCGAAGCAGAAGGCGGCGTAAGCGGCATCCGCTCTATCGCGTTGGCGCCCGGCCGGCGATCGCTATTTTCGGCGGCTAATGGCGAAGGCTATCCGCCGCCTCAAGACCCCCGGCAACTCCGAATCCAGTTCGTGCGTGCAGTTCGCTCTGCTTCCACGGCGCCCGGCGCCGCGCCCAGGCACCAGTCAAAATGCACGCGATACTCGGCGGTCCATCGCGCGCCTACGCCGCGATTGCAGGCTGCAACCGACTTCGCGAGTTCGACCTGTCTGACCGCCGCCGTGGCATATTCGCGGCAAAATCCGGGATCGGCAGCCTGCGCGGTCGCGGGAACGAGAATCGCCAGCGCTGGCGTTAAAATCATCATACGCATGAAGCTTTTGACCACCGTATCCTCCGGCTGCTTTGTGTCACCGGCGGCACACACATCATGTCCCCTGATTCATGTCCAGCCCGATGCAATGCGGTGATGGCACGTTGTATGTTGGTGCATGGTCTTTTCGGAAAACCGGTTTCCACTTTTCCGGATCATGCTCTAATTTGGGGCTTCCGGGAGACACAGGGGACCTAATTCATGACCGTGCGTCCGCGTCGTAGCGTGCTTTACATGCCCGGATCGAACCCGCGTGCGCTGGAAAAGGCGCGCGAGCTGCCGGCCGACGGGCTTATCCTCGATCTCGAAGATTCGGTGGCGCCGGACGCCAAGGCGCAGGGGCGCGAGAACATCGTCAAGGCGCTGGAGACCGGCTTCGGCGACCGCGACGTGATGGTACGGATCAACGGGCTCGATACCCGCTGGTGGGTCGACGACCTCGACGCCGTCGTCGGCGGCCGGCCCGACGCGGTGCTGGTGCCGAAAATCTCCGATCCACATCAGCTGCAGGACCTGGCGGCGCGGCTCGTCGACATGGGGACCGATCCGCATGTGCGGGTCTGGGCGATGATGGAAACGCCGCTCGCCATGCTCAATGCCGGCGACATCGCCGCCGCAGCGCTCGATTCCGAGACCCGGCTCGCCGGCTTTGTGCTCGGCACCAACGATCTCGCCAAGGATACCCGCGCCCGTCTGGTGCCCGGCCGCGCGCCGATGCTGCCCTGGCTGATGACCTGCGTCGCCGCCGCGCGCGCCTTCGGCTTGAGTATTCTCGACGGCGTCTACAACGACCTCGGCAATGCCGAGGGCTTTGTCGCGGAATGCAGACAAGCGCTCGATCTCGGCTTCGACGGCAAGACGCTCATTCATCCCCGCCAGATAGAACCGTGCAACGAAGCCTTCTCTCCGACGCCGGAAGAAGTCGCGGTGGCGCGCAAGATGATCGCCGCCTTCGACCTGCCGGAGAACGAGAACAAAGGCGTCATTCAGATCGACGGCCGCATGGTCGAACGGTTGCACGCCGAGATGGCGCGGCAGACGGTGGCGATCGCGGATGCGATCGCGAAAGCGCAAAAGCCGGCGTGACGCTCAGGCCGGGTCCTTCATCCGCCCTTGAGCCAGAGCATCCGCCGCGCCTCGGCCGGGGTAGCGACGTGGTCGCCGAGAATCTCGATGATCTTCGCCGCCTTCTCCACCAGCGCGGCGTTGCTCGGCGTGAGCTTGCCCTTCTCCAGATAAAGATTGTCCTCCAGCCCGACCCGCACGTGGCCGCCGAGCAGCACGGTTTGTGCGGCGATCGGGAATTGGTGCAACGAGATGCCGAAGGCGAACCAGATGCAGTCGGATGGCAACAGGCTGCGCATATAGGTGACGGCCTCCGGCGTCGCCGGTTGGCCCCACGAAATCCCGAGACAGATCTGAAACAGTCCCGGCGCTTTGATGTGACCGGTCTCGATCAGCCGCTTGGCGAGCATGAGGTGGCCGGCCTCGAAGACTTCGAGCTCGGGCGTGACCCCGGCATCGCGGATCGCCGCCGCCATCGCTTCGAGGTGGGCGGGCGTGTTGATAAAGACCTGGCCGCCCATGTTCATGCTGCCCATGTCGAGGCTGCAGATTTCGGGCGTAAGCTCGACGACATG
>PLTE01000325.1:0-8193 GCA_003164375.1 Hyphomicrobiales bacterium
TTCGCCGGCATGCGGATTGAGCCCGGCGATGGCCAGCCGCGGCCGCGACAAGGCAAAGCGCGTTGAAAGATCGCGCGCAACGATTCGCCCCGTTTCGACCACGAGATCGCTCGTAAGCTGTTTGAAAATCTCTTTGAGTGGCAAATGGATCGTAACCGGTACGACGGCGAGCTCCGGCGACCATAGCATCATCACCGGTCGCAGCCACTGCCCGGTCGCTTCCCGCACCAGCCTGGCCAAAAACTCGGTGTGGCCAGGCTCGGCGAATCCCCAATTGTAAAGCACGTTTTTGGCCACGGGATTGGTGACGATGGCCGCCGCCGAGCCGGCGAGAACGTCGGCCACCGCCCGGCGGATCGATGCGACGGCGGCAGGTGCACTTGACCGATCGGGACGCCCCGGCTGAGCGGTCACGGCAATGTCGATAGGTAGGACCGGAAGCGCCGAGTGGAACGTTGCCGCCGCCGACGCCGCCGTAACGGTCGCTATCGGAATGTCAAGACCAAGCTGTTTGGCGCGCCGGCCGAGAAAATCAGGGTCGCCGACCAGATAGAAGGCTGGGATGTCGAGTTCGGCGCGCCGGCGCCAGACCGCGAGCGCGAGGTCCGGGCCGATCCCGGCGGCCTCGCCGAGCGTCAATGCTAATGGGTGCACGATTTTGCTTTTCTCGCATGACCCGGAAAAAGCTCGCTCTGGAGATGATCCGGGGTGGCAACTGAAGTGCCGAAAAGATCATGCGCCATGAAAATACTCGCTGCCTATTTATATTCGATCATCGCCTGGCGTCGTAAATCTGCAAGATAGCGTTTGGCTTTGGCGCCGAATTTTTTTTCGAACATTTCATCGCGCACCTTCTTCATTTCCGGTGTTTCGGCTTTCGTTTCTTTTTTGGAGCAGACGGCGAACATCTGCACGCCTTCCGCCGTCTGCTCGGGCGGCGTCAAATGGCCGACTTCGGTCTTGTCGAGAATGTCGCGTAGCTCCTGCGGCAGATCCGCGGAGGATTTGCTGACCGGATCGCGTACCGCGACATCCGGAAGTGCGCGAGCAAACGAAATACCCACGCTACAATCCACAAAGCGCACGCGTAAAGCATCGGCATCGCGTTTGCGGGCTTCGAAGGCGGCGTCGGGCGACCCGTGCGGCACGATGAGGAGAATGGGACGCATGATATATTCGTATCCAACTTGGGCGGTCTCGTCGGATTTGTGGAGTTGGATTTGCGCCTCGACGTCGCTGTCCGCAATTTCTAGACTCGCCCTAAAGCGTCCGCGTATCAGGGAGGCCCATGCCATTTGAGCGCGCAGCCGCTGCTTGAAGGTTTCCACGCTGGCGCCGCCGTTGGTGAGCATTTGCGTCAGCTTTTGGGTGTCAATGCCCATATTGGTGGCAACGCTCGCGAATGATTCGTTTATGTCCGATGCTCCGGGGTCAATCCCAAAGCGCTTGGCCTCGCGGATCTCCAAAATCTCGTCGACCAGGGTGTCGATCACCTCTTGGCGTGCCGGCACCTTATGCGTGCTCATCTCCATGAACTTTGAGCGTTGCTCGACGTCGAGCGCGGTGATCGGCTGGCCGTCGACGAACACGACAACTGCCTGCGCGCGTGCAAGCGAAGTGATCGTAAGTATGGCGACCGCGGCCAAGGCCGCCGTCAGGAAAGCCCTCCATGGGGCGCGGATAGAGAATTGCATTAGTCTTCGCTCTCCCTCAGCCGCCGAGCTCGGTCGGCTGGTTCGTCCCACTCCTCCAAATTCTGCACCACAATTCACAACCTCAAGGCGGAATTTAGAACGTCGGGCCCACCGGAGCTAAGACGTCGGGGCCGAGCGTGCGTAAGCTAAGCTGTAGCATGAACGAGTCGTTTCTCACCGGCGCCGGCGTTCCATTAAAGGTATAGCTGCTGAGCCAGTTTAGCGACAACATGAAGCAGTCGTCGACATAGCCCAGGCCTAGCCGCGTTTGATCGAACAGATTGGCCTCAATATCGTAGCGGGCGGAGCCGAGCACGATCCAGTTCTCGGTCACTTTGAATGATGCGCCGGCAACGATGCCTTCGCGCCGGGTCAGAAAGCCGAGCAGGGGCTGCGCGGCATAATCGCCATACAGCAACTGCAGCGTCCAGCGATCGAAATTAGCGCGGCTTTCGAATTCGAGGCGCTCGGGCGTGAAGGTGGCCTGGTCGAAGCGTCCGCTCGCGGTGAAAGAATAGATCGAATTAGGCTGATAGGTGACGCGACCGACATAATCCGAAACTTGCTTGTCGAGACCGCTGTCTAGCCCGGTATTGGTAATATCGCCGACCGCGAATGAGTTCTGACCGAACAACTCATAGGACTGACCGAAGAGAACGTTGAGCGATCCGGCGCGGTTGAATTGAGCGGTATACTGTAAGCCGGCATTAAGTCGGCTGCCGCCTTCAACGCGATCCCAGCCGGAGTATTTGTCGATTTGGAACAGATTGGAGGCGTCGAACACCAGACTCTGTGCGTCTTCGTTCGGGAATTTGCCGATATCTGGTTCGTTCGGGCGCACAATGAGTTGGGCGATCGGCTCGATCGTCTGCGTGCCCCACGGCTCGACGTCGACGAAGGGGTAGCGATACTCGGCGCCCACTGCCGGCATCGCGCGGGCAAGTTCGCTCTGGCCGGCAGCGATATAGTTTGACACGCCCGGCTGATTGTCGACGTCGAGCGAGGCGAGGTCGCCGCGCAGTTGAAAGAAGGGTGTGATCATCTGGCCGTTATCGGTGACGACGGTGCGGCGCCAATCGGCCTCGGCAGAGAAGCGTGTATAGTCTCCCGGTATGGCGCGCAACAGGCAATTGCCCGGAATGGCCGTATCGGCGGTGGGGCTGGAGCACGCCCCGCTGGCCAGGGCGTTCGTTGAGATGGCGTCGAATTCGGCCTGCTGGCGGGTGAGGCTGGTTAGATTGAGCTTGTAGCTGAATTCGCCGCCGAGGACTTGCTGACCAAGCACGTTCGAATAGTCGAGAACCGGATGAATGATGGGAAGCTGCGCCTGGTTGTCCACCTCCGAAAAGCCGTAGTAGTACATCGAGCGCACGTCGAAATAGCTCCGTGCGCCGGCACCGCTCAGATACAGTTGCGACACCGCTTCGGCCACCACTCCGCTTTGGAATGGATCGAACTTTCCCGCGATCTGCTTGAATTGGTAGTCGTAGACGAACTGACTATCGGTCGCGAGAAAGCCGGTCCATCCCCAGACCCATTTGTCAGTTATCGCGAACTGTCCGGCGGTTTGGATAGCGCCACGAAACGTGTTCGCGGTCGGGCTATCCGGTCCGTCGCGGCCGACAAAATAACCAGGGTCCGCCTGGAAAATGCCGGCAGCTTTGATCGAGTAAGAGCCATTTAGAAGACGTTCGCGGTATTGGCCCTGCAATAGGGCGCCTTGTTTCGTCGACAACAGAGTGGCTACAGTGAGATCGCGGTTGGGCGCGATCGCCCAGAAATAAGACGGCTCGACAGCGTAGCCGTACTGCGAAGTCTCGGAGATGCCTGGAAACAGAAATCCGCTCTTGCGCTTCACGGTCGGATCTGGCGTCGACATGAACGGCACATAAGCGAGCGGTACGCCGAAAAATTCGATACGGGCATCTTCGAAGTAGAGCATCTTCTCGCCCTCATCATGGATGATGCGGGCGGCTTGCACCTGCCACAGCGGCGGCTTTTTCGGATTGTCCTTGCACGGTTCACAGGCCGTGTAGACGCCGTTCTGCAGGACAGTGTAATTTCCCTTCGCGCGATCGGCGCGAGCGGCGGCAAAGCGCGTGTCGTCGGGGGTTTCCAGCCGCAGCGAATCAACAAATCCATCGCGGTAATCGTCGGTGAGATCGATCAGTTGGCCGTAGGTTATCTTGCCGTCGGGCTCGGTTAGTCTGACATTGCCTTCCGCGCGCAATCGCTTGGTCTTTTGGTCGTAGATGACTTGGTCGGCCTCGATGGTGGCGCCGCCGTAATAGATCTGCACGTTGCCGACCGCGGCGACGGTGTTGTTGGTGTAATCATACCTGATCTCGGTGGCCTGCACGAGCATGGGCGCGTTCGTTTGCACCGTCGCCGGCTTTTTCGGCAACGGTGGCCGCGGCGGGAACCGCATGAGATTGCCCGCCTGTTGGGACATCGCGCGATCGACTTCTTGCGCCGGGACTTGGCCGGGCGCCAGAACCTCTTGCGCCCGGGCTTGGCCGGGCGCCAGAACGAAAGCAAGAACGAATGCCAACAGCGCGGCAAGCGCCGTTACACCCACTCGAACGCTACTCTTGCGGCCGGGACAGATGGGGCCACGCGAACTCGCCACTAACCGTCCTCCTGGTACAACAGCGCGACGAATCCGGTCAGGCCACCGATCACCACCGGAATCCACGCCGCGGCGATCGGCGACATCAGTTCCGATTTGCTCATGTCCTCGGTGATCTTCGACAGCACGAACACGAGGAAGCCGGCAGTGATGCCGCTCAAAACCATCTTTTGCACGCCGCCGAAGCGGAAGAATCGCAAGCTCACCGATGCCGCCAGCAAGACCATGGCGGCGAGAAGGAAAGGCCGCGCCAAAAGCTGTTGATATTGCAGCCGGTATCCTGCGGCCTGAAGTCCCGCCCGGTCCGCCATCGCGATGTATGAGGGGAGCTGCCAGAACGGCACGGTCTCCGGTGTCGCAAAGCTCTCCCGTACCTGTTCGAGCGTGAGATTGGTGCTGACGCGATATGTCGCCTCGACGTCCGGTGCTTTGCCGCTCGCATAGACACGGGCGTCTTCGAGCTGCCAAAAGCCATGCTCCAGCGTGGCGTTCTTGGCTTCGATCCGCTCATTGAAATGGCCGGAACTGTCAAAGGTATAGATGCTGACGCCGCCGAGCACCGCACCCTGCTCACGGCTTGAATTGGCGTTGATGATGGCGGCGCCGTCGGCGCTCTTCTGCCGTACCCAAAATCCGCTCGTGCTCTCCTGCAGCGCCGAGAGGTTCTCTCCCAACATGTCGGCTTCGAGGCGCTTGGATCGCTCGTGCAGCAGGGCGGAGATTGGATTGTAAACGGTGGTGGCAACAGTGCCGAACAGGAACGCTCCGATCATGGCCGGCGCCACGAATTGCCAGGCAGAAACCCCGGCCGCGCGCGCCACCACGAGTTCTAAGCGGCGCGACAGCGCCAGATAGCAGGACATCGCGCCGACCAGTACCGAAAACGGCATGATGCGCTCGGTGAGCTGGGGAACGCGGAACATCGAAATCTTGGCGAGCAACCAAGCCGTGGCGTTGGGCCACTCGGCGCCGCGACGCATCAGCTCGACGTAATCGATCATCGCGGCCAGCGCGACCACGCCAACGAAGGACCCCACAACTGAAGTGAGAAATCGCATTCCGAAATAACGCGAGAGCGTTCCAGTGACCATTGGTCGCTCCCTTTAGCTCGTTGCCACGGAGATGCGCTCACTTATCGCAGTCGCGAACTTTGCGACCGCAGCGGCGGGCTCGAGCGCGTGGCCGCGCGAAATCTGCCAGAGTCCGGCGGCGATCACGCCGAACAGCGCGACATACTGAACCGCCAAAACGCTCGGCACGCGGACGCCGACGATAACGCTGACAAACCCGCAGAGGCGCAGGAGCGCCACCGAGCCGATCATGCCCAGAAGTGCCAACGTTCGACTTTGCCGCGTGGTCTGGGGTGGACCGAGGAAAGCAAAGGCGAGGATGACGAAGGCGAATGGATAGATCGGTGTCGCTAGCCGATCGTGCAGCTCCGATCGGTATTGATCCGGCTGCGCCTTATAGAGCGCATCGTCTGGCCGCGGCCACAACAGGTCCCAAATGTATTGCTCGCGCACAGTGTAGACGACGTTTTGCGTACCGCCGGTAAATTGCGACAGGTCGAAAGGGTAGCGGTCGAAAGTCACGATGCGCGGATCACGCTGGCCGGCCTCAAGCCGTTGGATGCTGCCGCCTTCGAGAACGAGGAACGAAGCCGTGTCGGTCTTCACGATCTCGCCCTGCTCGGCGAGATAGGTCGAATGCTCGTTGGGGTCACGGCGGTCGTCGACGAAGATGCCGACCAAGAGACCGTTCTGCCGTCGATCTGCGATATGGAACGTGAGATTGCCGCCCACCGTGGTGAAGCGGCCGGGCTGGACGATATTGGTGAGGATGTCGGCGCGCACATGCGCGCCCCAGTCGCGCAGTTCACGCAAGCTGCGCGGCGATACGTAAGCGGCGATGACCGCGACCAACAGCGAAACGACGACGGCTGCGGCGAGGAAAGGCCGCAACAACCGCCACGGTGAGACACCGGCCGAGTTCATCACGATGATCTCGGAATCCGAACTTAGCTTGTTGAGGACATGCGCCGCGGACATGACAAGTGCGATCGGCGCGATCATCATGACCAAGAGCGGAATGATCATTCCGGTAATGCCGACAAACACCAGGAGCGTTTGCCGCTGGCTGGTGATCAGGTCGAAATCGCGCATCGCCTGCGTGAACCAGATCACGACCGTCAAGCTGACAAGGGTGATCAGGAACGCGCCCAGCGTGGAGCGAAACATATACCGGCCGATCGACCCCATCGGACTCAACATCCCCACAAACGGCTTACCCGCAAGCCGCATCGGCCCCCCGAGGCCGCCGCGCCTCAAGAGCCTATCCCCAACGCCGGTATTTCATGCTTTCACAAAGTGGCCTAGCCAAGGCAAAGCTATTGAACATGCACACTAAAGCGTTAATACGGCCGTTTGATAAAGGCCGGCCAAAGCGGGCCTCATTCAAGCCTGAATTGCCCGCTTTGCACGAGGCGGCCGTCCAGTTCATAACTTGGCTGACGGTGCCGACCGCTTAGACCCTGGCTGTAAAGGACGGATTCATGCCCGCCGCACTCAAATTCGGCTTCACGCCATTTGCGCGACCGCGCGGCGTTCTCGTTGTGTTCTGCGAGGATAATTTGAAATTGGGCGCAGCCACCCAGCGCGCGCTTGCCCCGATCGGGGATCTTCTGCGTCGTGCCGCTGCCGCGGACCGTTTTACGGGGAAGTCGGGGTCAAGTCTCGACATTGTGGCGCCTGGCGGGCTCAATCTGCCACGGCTGATTGTGGTCGGTATCGGCAAGGAAGGTGAGCTGACACCTCGCGATATCGTCAAACTTGGCGGTATTGCGCTAGGCAAGGTGCCGGCCGCGACGGCCAATGCAACGATCTTCGCGGAATTCGCTTCGGGTCCGCTCAAGGCCACACAAATCGCTGATCTGGCGCTTGGCGCGCGGCTGCGTTCCTACACGTTCGACCTCTACAAGACCAAGCGGAAGGACGGAGACGAGCGGCCGAGCAAGGCCGAGGTCGATTTCGCTTGTGCCAATCCGGCGGCAGCCGAGAAAGCCTGGGCACGTGCCGCGGCGATCGCCGACGGCGTCGTGCTGGCGCGTGATCTCGTCAATGAACCGGCAAACGTACTCTATCCCGGCGAGTTCGCTCGCCGCGCGTCGGGGCTGACCAAGCTCGGAATCGGCGTCGAGGTGCTCGACGTCGCGGCGATGAAAAAGCTCGGCATGGGCGCGCTCCTCGGCGTTGGGCAGGGCTCCGCGCATGAATCCAAGCTCGTCGTCATGCGCTGGAGCGGCGGCAAGCGCGGAACCGATCCGGTCGCGTTCATCGGCAAGGGCGTGTGCTTCGATTCCGGGGGTATTTCGATCAAGCCGGCGGCCGGCATGGAGGACATGAAGGGCGACATGGCGGGTGCCGCTTGCGTCGTCGGCCTGATGCGAGCGCTCGCCGTACGCAAGGCCAAGGTCAATGCCGTCGGCGCCATCGGGCTCGTCGAGAATATGTTGGACGGCAAGGCCCAGCGGCCGGGCGACATCGTCACGACCATGTCGGGCCAAACCATCGAGATCATCAATACCGATGCCGAAGGCCGCCTCGTGCTCGCCGATGTACTGCACTACATCAACAAACGCTTCAAACCGAAATTCATGATCAACCTGGCGACACTCACGGGTGCTATCATCGTGGCGCTGGGGCAGGAATATGCCGGCATGTTCTCGAATGACGACAAGCTTGCGGAGCGGTTGTCGAAAGCGGGCGAGGCTACCGGGGAGCGGGTGTGGCGCATGCCGCTCGGTGCCGAATACGACAAAATGATCGACTCGAAATTCGCAGATATGAAAAACACCGGTGGCCGCTGGGGCGG
>PLTE01000325.1:8228-12844 GCA_003164375.1 Hyphomicrobiales bacterium
CTGAACGGCTGGTTGAGGATTATTACGAGCGGTGACGAAGGTCCGCGGCAACGGCGACGAATGACCGAGATCCTATTCTATCACCTCAAGGGTCAGACGCCGGAGCAGGTCTTGCCGGCGCTACTGGCGAAATCGCTCGAGCGTGGCTGGCGCGTGGTGGTGCAGGCCTCTTCGGATGAACGTGTCGAGGCGCTCGACGCCCATTTATGGACCTGGCGGGATGACGCCTTTCTTCCGCACGGGACCTGGCGCGATGCAGAGGCCGCGGGGCAGCCGATTGTGCTGACTTCCAACGATGAAAATCCGAACGGCGCGACGGTCCGTTTCCTCGTCGATGGCGCGAAACTATCGGGCGACGCCAGTGGCTATGAACGTATCGTCCTCTTGTTTAACGGGGACGACCAGGACGCGGTCGACGTCGCGCGGGCGCGCTGGAGCGAGGCCAAAGCCGCCGGTATTGAGGTCACCTATTGGCAGCTGGATCAGCAGGGCCGTTGGCAGCGCCAGCGGTGAGCCGGCCACGCTTATAAATTGATCCAAGAAACTATTTTAAATCACTGATATAAAATAGATTTTATACTCTTAATCATACGGCCGTCGCGTCGCTTCAAACAAGCCTTTTCAGCACTATATTTTTTGCGCTGGTGGCAGATTGGATGCTATAGTTAGTTCCATGAACAAAAGTTCAGTCAAAAAGAAGCGGCCCGCCAAAGCGAGCCGGAGTGCATCGGTTCGCAAGTCGCCTGCGCGTGGCGCGGCGGTGCGTAAAACCGCGTCGCGGCGGCCGGCCAGAAAGCCTGAACCGGTCAGCGCTCCCCAGATTGCTGCGGTGCAGGCGACCACGGTCACGGTCACGGTCGCGCAAGTGACGGCATTGTCCCCCGCCCTGCGGACGCACAGATTCCGGGTCGGTCAGACGGTTTCCTATACATCGAGTCCGATCAGCCGTCCCGGCGCGAGCGGCAGTTACCAAGTGGTACGGCTATTGCCGTCGGACGGTGACGATTATCAGTATCGCATCAAGAATCCGGGCGAGGCGTTCGAGCGCGTTGCCAAGGAAAGCCAGCTCGAACTTGAGCACTGAACGATACGTTTAGGCGGCTGGCGTGCGCGCCGCCGCTGCGCCATACTTCGCGGCTTCGGCGGTCGATTTGTTATCTCGCATCGGAGTGGGTTGATGTCCGGCGTTGATCCCGACATCGGAAGCTCGGCACTGCGCCTGTGGGTCGCGGCGGGATCGGCGGCGGCGCTGGTCTTCATTTGCGCCCTGGCGTTCGACTGGACGCGAACCAGAACCGTGGCGCGCGTCAGCGTGGTGGTTCTCGGCGCGGTGCTTGGCGCAACGCTGGCCTGGGCGTTTCTCGACGCTGCGAGCATTCGCGACCAGAGCGCCGAGCGCCGCTCGCTCGAAATGCGCGCGGCGGAACTCGCCGCGCAGACGCTCGCCCCTGGTTCGTCGCTTGCCTGCCTTGATGCGTTGGCCGGCGAGAATGTCGAGGTGGCGTGCGAAAAGACGCTGTTTGCTGCGCCCGCGACCGTGGCGACCGCCACTTCTTATATCGCGGCGCGGCTCGCACTGCTCGCCGACATCGTTGCCTATACTGCTCGCGGCGGGACGAATATCGAGAGCATCTTGCTGCCGCTGCGCCATGCGCTCGAAGCCGACCGGTTTGGTTTTGTTGCGCATACGCTCGCGCTGCGCGACGGCTGCAGCAGCGGAAATTGCAAAGCGCTTGCGCTGTTGCACGATCCAAGCCGCGTTCGCGCCAATTTGAGTGGGCAGACTCTCGATCGTTATCTCGATCGCTATATTACCGCGTGGGCTCAGGCGCCCGATATGCCGGTAGCGGATGCGACGTCAACTCTGCCATCCGCGCCGGGCCAGCCAGGCGGGCCGAACCCGCACAAGGTTGTGGTCGACATCGATTTTCCGACCGCAGCATCGATCCCGCCGATCAGCATCATGAATCCCGAGCCCAAGGTGCCGACCACAGCAACGGCTGCAGCTGCGGCGTCCGCTCCGGCCGCCGAGCCGAGTGCGCGGGCGGCAGCTGCAGCGCCGGCGCGGCGAGCGCACAAGCAAGCGGCCGACGCGCCCGCCCAGGCGGTTGCTGCAGCCCCTGCGGCTGCGACGGCGCCCGTCGATCCGGTCTGGGCGCCGGGAACCGCGCAGCCCGCGCCGCAGGCTGCTGCTCCGGTCCAGCTCAATCCATTCCAGGCACAGCCGGAAGCGAGCGCCGGTGGCCCGGCGCGCGCGCAATGAGTTGAACGCGGTCCCCGCCTCGCCAGATGTTTAGTTCCGTCCTCATTGCCAACCGCGGCGAAATCGCCTGTCGCATCGCGCGCACTGCGAAGCGTCTCGGCATGCGCGCGATCGGCGTTTATTCGGCGGCGGACGCGAGCGCGCTGCATGTGCGCTGCTGTGACGAGGCCCATTTTATTGGTGCGGCCGCGCCGCGCGAGAGCTATCTTTCGATTGAACGGCTGATCGAGGCGGCAAAAAAATCCGGCGCCGAATGCGTTCACCCGGGCTACGGATTCCTCTCGGAAAATGCCGACTTTGCCGAAGCCTGCGCGCAAGCGGGAATCGTCTTTGTCGGGCCGCCGGCTGCGGCCATGCGGACAATGGGGCTGAAGGACAGCGCCAAGGCACTGATGGAAAAAACGCGCGTGCCGATCGTCCCCGGCTATCACGGCGAACGACAGGACACCAAGTTTCTCAGGGAGAAGGCCTACGAAATCGGTTACCCAGTGCTGATCAAGCCGGCGGCCGGCGGCGGCGGTCGCGGTATGCGTCGCATCGACAAGCACGCCGACTTCGAAGCCGCGCTCCAAGGCGCGATCCGCGAGAGCCAATCGTCGTTTGGCTCAAGCCGCGTCCTGATCGAGAAATATGTTGCCTCCCCGCGGCACATCGAGGTTCAGATCTTGGCCGACAATCATGGCAATACGCTTCACCTTGGCGAGCGCGACTGTTCGCTGCAGCGGCGTCATCAGAAGGTGATCGAGGAAGCGCCGGCGCCCGGCATGACGCCCGAGCTGCGCGGCCAAATCGGTGCCGCCGCGGTCGTGGCGGCAAAAGCGGTCGGCTATCGTGGTGCCGGCACGGTCGAGTTTGTAGCCGACGGCACGCAGGGACTACGTGCCGAAGCTTTCTGGTTCATCGAGATGAATACAAGGCTCCAGGTTGAGCATCCGGTGACCGAAGCGGTTACCGGTCTCGATCTTGTCGAATGGCAATTCCGCGTCGCCGCGGGCGAAAAACTGCCACTAACGCAAGAGCAAATCACGATCGATGGTCACGCCGTCGAAGCTCGCGTCTACGCCGAGGACCCAGACCACGGCTTCCTGCCGTCGACCGGCAAAATCGTGGCGTTGGAATTACCCGACGATATTCGCGTCGACAGCGGCGTCGACGCGGGCGGTGAAGTCACGCCGTTTTACGATGCGATGATCGCTAAGCTGATTGCGCACGCACCGACGCGGCGGGAGGCACTTGATCGACTTGCACGGGCGCTTGACCGCACGCTGATCGCGGGTCCGCGCAGCAATGTCGCGTTCCTCGGCAATCTGTGCCGAGCCGAGGCGTTCCGGCAGGGCTTGATCGATACCGGCTTCATCGATCGAAGCCTCGCGATGCTCGGCGCTGTGCCACAAAAGCGCGACTTGGCCGCGGCAGCCCTCGGGATTGCCCATTTGCTCGCTGCCCCGAGCGTGAACGATACCGCACCGCTCGACGATGACGCGCTCGACTCTACTTCACCTTGGGCGGCCCGCGACGGCTTCCAGCTGGGCGGCGTGCGTTCGATCGCCGTGCCGATCCTTGTCGACGGTGAGGAAGAGAGCGCTACCGTCAGCTATGGCAAGGACGGCCCGCGCGTCGCCATCGACAATGTCGAGCCTGCAGCCGACGGGAAGGTGTTTCCGGCTGGACCGGTGGCCGAAGGCGTTTACGTGTTGCGGCGCGGCCGCCAAACGCGCGTCCAACTCAAGAATGTTGCCGTGGCGGCCGCGGAAGCGGGCAGCAGTGACGGCGTCGTCAAAGCGCCGATGCACGGCCGGGTCTTGGAACTTCTCGCCAATGTCGGCGACGCCGTTTCGCCGGGTCAGCGCCTCGCCGTCATCGAGGCGATGAAGATGGAGCACACGCTGCGCGCGCCGTTTTCCGGTGTGCTCAAGGCGATCAAATGCAAGGTCGGCGATATCGTGCAGGAAGGCGTCGANNTGGAGCACACGCTGCGCGCGCCGTTCGCGGGTGTCGTGATGCAAGTTCCTGTGGGCATCGGTGTCCAAGTTGTGGAGGGCGCGCCAATCATGGTGCTCGAGCCGGCGAAAGATCCGATAAAGTAAGACTATGGCCCTTCATCTCATCAAACTCTGTGTCGGCTGTGACTCGGTTCGCGAACTTGAGGACTGGATCAAGCAAAAGCTCAAACAGAAACGCAAAAACGGCGAAAAGCCTGAGCGTATCCACACCACGCGCATGGTGCCGAAACGCAAGGCGGAGCTCCTCGACGGCGGCTCGCTCTATTGGGTGATCAAGGGCGAGATCGCCTGCCGGGAGCGTATCTGCGACGTGCGGCCTTTCGTCGATAAAGCCGGGATCGGACGCTGCG
>PLTE01000027.1 GCA_003164375.1 Hyphomicrobiales bacterium
GATGACGCCGACGACCAGGCCGACGAACAAGCCGCCCGTGGTCGGGAACGTGCCTGCGGATCCCGGCACCAGTTTCTTGCTGGCGAGCGAGCTTGCGATCGCCATGGTCGGGATGATCATCCAGAACCGGCCGACGAGCATCGCAACCGCGCCGCTGAGATTGTAGAACAGCGTATTGGCCGAAAGCCCGGCGAAGGCCGAACCATTGTTGCCGTCCTGCGAGACATAGGCATAGAGCACTTCGGTAAAGCCGTGCGGCCCCGGATTGCCCATGGCGGCGACGCCGGACGGCAGCACCACTGCGATGGCGGTCCAGCCCAGATACATCAGCGGCAGCACGAGGATGGCGAGCATCGCCATTTTGACTTCCTTGGCCTCGATCTTCTTGCCGACATATTCGGGCGTCCGGCCGACCATCAGACCGGCGACGAAAATCGAGATGATGACGAACAGCAGGATGCCGTAGAGGCCCGAGCCGACGCCGCCGACAATGACTTCGCCGAGCTGGATGTTAATGAGCGGAATCATGCCGCCGAGCGCGGTGAAGGAATCGTGCATGGCGTTCACCGCACCGCAGGAGGCGGCGGTGGTGATGACGGCGAACAGCGCCGAGCCGACGATGCCGAAGCGGATTTCCTTGCCCTCCATATTGCCGCCGGTGAGACCAAGCGCGTTTAACGCGTCGTTCCCGTGCGCTTCGGCCCAGTAGCAGAAGAACACGCCGGCAATGAAGAGTACGCCCATCACGGCGAGCACCGCCCAACCCTGACGTTGATTGCCGACCATGCGGCCGAAAACGTTGGTCAGCGCGGCGCCCAGTGCAAAGATCGAGAGCATCTGCACGAAATTCGACAACGCGGTGGGATTCTCGAACGGATGCGCGGCATTGGCGTTGAAGAATCCGCCGCCATTGGTGCCGAGCATCTTGATCGCGATCTGGGACGCGACGGGTCCGACGGCGATAGTCTGCTTGACGCCTTCAAGCGTGGTCGCGTCCACGTAAGGACCAAGCGTTTGTGGGATGCCCTGCCAAACCAAGAACAGCGCATAGGGCACGCAGATCGGAATGAGGATATAGAGTGTGCATCGCGTTATATCGATCCAGAAATTGCCGACGGTGCGGACCGAATGCCGCGCGAAACCGCGGATCAGCGCCATTGCGAGCACGATGCCGGTCGCCGCCGACAGGTAGTTCTGGTGCGTCAGGCCAAGCATTTGCACGAGGTAGGACATCGTGCTTTCGCCGCCGTAGGCCTGCCAATTGGTATTGGTGATGAAGCTCGCTGCCGTATTGAAGGACAGGTCAGGAGCAACCGCCGACTGCTCCGCCGGGTTGAACGGCAATCCCGCCTGCAAACGCATCAAAATATAAAGAATGACAAGGCCGCCGACATGGAACAGCAACATGGCGACAGTATAGGTCACCGCGTGTTGTTCGTGCCGCTCGTCGACTCCGGCTATCCTGTAGATTACCGCTTCGACCGGGCGCAGGACCGGCGACAACAATGTGCGCTCGCCGTTGAAGACGTGGGTCATATAGGCGCCAAGCGGCGGCGTGATCGCGACGATAATCGCGCAATAGAGCAGAATCTGGACCCAGCCGACGATGGTCATAGTCGTTATCCCTTCAGAACAGCTCGGGTTTGAGCAGAGCGTAGATCAGGTAAACGAGCAGCCCTGCGGTCACGATGGCGGCGAGCGAATAGTCGAAAATCATGGCGGGTCCCCTTACAGCCGGTCGCAGGCATAGACATAGGCAATCGACAGCGCGAAGAAGAGGAAACCGATCGCCATCATGACGACGTCCATCATGGAAGTTCTCCAGACATTAAATGCGCAGCGGATGAGTAGCGGCTTAGCGCCGGCATGTAACGGTTTATTGGCCGCAGGGCCGCGCAAGATCGCCGCGCGCTTACGCCCCGCCTAGGTGTCACTAACAGCATAGGAATACGAGAGGGGCGCGTTGATAATATTATAGGAATTTCATAAAGACGGGCGCCTAAATCAGGAGAAAGCAGCGAAATCGGGCATTTTTCGCATAGTGGAATAGATAAATGCCGCATCCTGTGCCGCTGGGATATGGATAGGCGCGGGACTAGTGTGCTGGCGTGGGTGACCCAGCGCTCGCCAGGGCGGGTTGTCGCTGGAGGGGGAATGAATAGCGAAGATCAAAATCTGGCGACGATATTGAATCACGCGCTCGATCGCGCGACGCAAAACCTTACGATCGAAAAACTGCTCATCCAGATTGGCCTTGATCCCAATAACGTCACCTTCCACGCGATCTTCGCGCGGCTGATCGACATCGCGGTTACGCACCTCAATTTTGCGAGCGTGTGCGCACTGGTCGGCGCGGGATTCTATGCCGCAACGCTCTTGATGCGGACAATGGTACCGCTGCGTGTTTTCGGCATCATCAGCGCCTTGTTCTTCATGGCCTATGGGGCGCTCGCCGGAGCGATGTCGACCTTTTTCATGTATCTGCTCCTGCTGCCCATCAACAGTTGGCGCCTCATTCAGATGCGCAACCTCGTCAAGAAAGCGCGTGTCGCCGCGCAGGGCGATCTGTCGATGGACTGGCTCAAGCCGTTCATGAACCGGCGCATCTATCGTCACGGCGATGTGCTGTTTCGAAAAGGCCAGCTCGCCAACGAGATGTTCCTGACGGTCACCGGAAAATTTCTGGTCTGCGAAATCGGCATAGAGCTGCCGCCCGGCCGGCTGATGGGCGAGCTCGGATTTGTCACGCCAAACAACCGAAGAACGCAGACGGTCGAATGCATCGAGGACGGCGAGGTGCTGACCATCACCTATGACCGGCTGCTCGAAATCTACTTCGAGAACCCGGAATTCGGCTATTACTTCCTTCGTCTCGCCAGCGATCGGCTGCTGCAAAACATCGCGCGTCTTGAAGGGATCATCGCCGCTCCCGCCGGCACAACGGGGCCAGCGCGTCCGGCCAATTCGCGCCAGGACGGCAAGTCCAAGCCGACAACGCCAACGCAAAAGATCGAGGCGAAGAAACCGGCCGACGATGCGATAACGAAGCAGGCGACTTCACCCGGTGCGATCGCGAAGGCTGCGGAGAATCGCCGCGCAAATGCGGTAAAATTGGTCGAACGTTATTCCGTGTGGTCCGGGGCCGCGGGGATTATTCCGATGCCGTTCGTCGATCTGGCCGCCGTCGGCGGTGTTCAAATTCAAATGCTGCGCCGTATTTCACAGATATACGGCGTTCCGTTTTCAAAGAACCGCGGCAAAGCGCTCGTCGTCAGCCTTGCGGGATCAATGATCCCGACCAGCAGTGGGATAGGAGCCGCGAGCCTCATTAAAAGCGTGCCGGTGGTCGGCGCGGCTATGAGCGCAATCGTGATGCCGGCATTGTCAGCTGGCGCGACCTACGCGATCGGTATGACTTTTATTCAGCACTTTGCTTCGGGTGGGACATTGTTGGATTTCAACCCGGCGGAATATCGCGAGTTCATCAAAGCGCAGAAGGAATTGTGGAGCGCTCGGGTGCGCCCGGTGCCTGCAGCTAAAGGCGCCTCCGCTCGCCAATCCAAGCCCATTACAAGATCTAAATCCCTCCCAAAATGGCGCAAATATTTTCGCCTTCCGCATTAGGCGGGCGGAACCTCCCTTTCACGTATTCTTATGCGGCTTTTATGAGAAAGGCGGTTGTTCCGGCTCGAATTTATATGCGGCCGAGAGCAGATTAGGTTCAGCAAAAATAACAACCGGACAGATCAATGAGCGCCATTGCTTTCGATCGAAACTCCGCGCCGGAAGGTCATGCGCTGGAACTGCATAATTTTTGGCGCAGGCTGGCGCGGGCGCTGGATTCGCTCGCCGCATATCCAACCAAGCACGCGGTCTCCGAGTGCGAATTGCAACGCGTCGCCGACGACATCGAGCGGTGCCGTCGGCTGATGTTCAAGACACCGCGGCACCGCTTCCGTGCAGCTCTCGACTGTCTGCCGGTCCATCGCGCGGTCTGAGCAATCGAAGCAAGATCATGAGCAGGCTGTTTCAACAGGTCGACCTCTCTCACGCGCCGCCGTCGGGCGCCATTCGTCTCGCTGTTGCAGACCTCGCGCTGAGGCTCAAGCCGCACTGTGGAGCGCGCTGCAAGACCGACGCGGCTTTTAAGTTCCCTCGGCGGCCTGATCTCTCGATTCTCAATGAATCTATTCCATTGTTCTACGTCGGTCAAAACCGGAACGGTCTCTGGGTGGTGCGGGAAGCGGAGGGACGCAGCGGCGGCGTCTTTCTGCTCCGGCGCTCGGCGCGTCGCTTCGCCCGCAAACGGAGCAAACTGACAGGTTGTGCGACCATGTTTCTCAACGAACCGTTCGAACTCGACATCGAGAACCAAGGCGGCCGCTTCGTCGTGCTGCTTGCCGCGGTCGTGGAGGTCGCGGCGCGCCGAGCACCCGCGCTTGCCGCATTCGTCGGCATGATGGCAATCGAATGGCGCAAGCTCGTCGCTGAAATCGCGCGTGCCTTTTCCGACGACCGCCGCAATCGCGCGGCCCTCGAACGCGAACTGTTCCGCGGTGAATATACGCTGTCGTCGAAGAACGACGACGACCTGCCGGTTCCGTGAACCGGCCACCGCACTCTCGCCGGCACATGTGATTCTGCGTCTCCTGCAATGACTGGCTTTCGGAAATCAACCTAAGGAACACGTCCATGAAAGAAGTAGAAAAACAAACGGAGCCTCCCTCGTTTCTGCGGCATCCTGTCTTCATGATTGGGCAGGACAGCCGGGGCAATTGGGTGGCGCGCGACCAGAGCGGAGCCCGCGGTGGCCTGTTCGCCAACCGCATGGACGCGTTGAAATTCGCGCGCGCGGAAAATGGAAACCGAGCCCACGCCGTCGTCATGGTCAGCGGCATTCTCGAGCTCGACATCGCCGGTGGTCCAGCTAAGCCGGTCGACCGCGACGTTGCCAACGATGCTCGGCATCAGCTCCGAGTGGCCTGAGCCAATCGAAGTCCGTCATGCCCGCTATTGGTCGCCATGTCTCGAAACTGTCCGGCTATGCGCCGGCATTGCCGACGCCATTCACGGATGACGACAGCATTGATGGCGACGCGTTCGAGCAGCTTTGCGATCTTCAGCTAGCGCGTGGAGCGACGGCACTCGTTGTCTGTGGAACGACCGGTGAAGCGCCGACATTGAGCGCTGCGGAACACCGCGACCTGATCCGCATTGCGGTCGGGGTTGCAAGAGGCCGCGTGCCCGTCATCGCAGGAGCGGGCTCGAACGCGACACGGCATGCGATTGAATTGAGCAAAGCGGCGGAAGCAAACGGAGCCGACGCGATCTTGGCGGTCGTGCCTTATTACAATAAGCCGACGCAGGAAGGTCTTTACGCCCATTTCTGCGAAATCGCCGCGTCGACCGCCCTGCCGATTATCCTCTACGACGTTCCCTCGCGAACCGCGTGCGGACTGGCCGATGCAACGGTCGCACGCTTGGCCGAGGTGCCGCAGATTATCGGTCTTAAAGACGCCACCGGCGACGCCGCACGGCCGGCGCGTTTGCGGCCGGTTGTCGGGGCCGACTTTCGGCTTCTCTCTGGCGACGACGCCACGGTCCTCGGCTTTCTGGCCCACGGCGGTGACGGCTGCATCTCGGTCACGTCGAATGTTGTACCGGTTCTTTGCCGCAATATGTTCCTGGCCTGGCGACAGGGCGAGACCGCAAGAGCCCAGCGCCTCGCGCTTG
>PLTE01000378.1 GCA_003164375.1 Hyphomicrobiales bacterium
GAATTCACCGAGGCGGTCGGCGATCTCTATACCTCGGCGCTGATCGAGCTCGGCCTGATCCTATTCGTCATTACCTTCATCGTGCTCGCGATAGCGCGTTACATGCTGATGCGCATCGAGCGCAGGATCGGGTGACGCCATGCCGGATCAGGTCATATCAGCGAAGGTCACGGCCGCTCGCTACGCTACTCGCCGCCGCACCAACGCCATCGCGATGGTGCTGGCACTGGTCGCCACCGTGATCGGACTGGGCTGGCTGGCGCTGGTCCTTGGCTCGCTGTTCTGGCAGGGCTTCACTGGATTATCGCTCGCGGTTTTCACGCAGATGACGCCGCCGCCCGGTGCGAGCGGTGGATTGCTCAATCCGATCTTCGGGAGTTTGATCCTGACATTCATCGCGGTTGCGATTGGTACGCCGATCGGCATCCTCGCCGGCACTTATATGGCCGAATACGGCCGCTATGACCGGTTGACCAGCGTGGTGCGCTTTATCAACGATATCCTGCTCAGCGCGCCTTCCATCGTGGTCGGCCTGTTCATTTACGAGGTGATGGTCGCGCCCATGGGGCATTTCTCCGGCTGGGCGGGTTCCGTCGCCCTCGCCGTCCTGGTCATTCCGGTGGTCGTGCGCACGACCGAAGACATGTTGACGCTGGTGCCGAACGCGCTGCGCGAGGCCGCGACCTCGATTGGTTTGCCGCGCTCGCTGACGATTAGGCATATTTGCTATCGCGCCGCGAGCGCCGGCATGGTGACCGGGGTGCTTCTGTCCGTCGCCCGGATCAGCGGCGAAACCGCACCACTTTTGTTCACCTCGCTCAACAATCAGTTCTGGAGCACGAACCTCAACCAGCCGATCTCCAGTCTGCCGGTGGTGATCTTCCAGTTCGCGCTCAGCCCCTATAACGATTGGCAGTCGCTGGCCTGGACCGGCGCTCTCATCATTACCCTCACGGTGCTGGCCTTGAGCATCACCGCGCGCGCCCTTGTCCCATCGGGAAAACAGTCATGAGCATGAGTGCTGCCTCTCCCTCGCCTTCGGTTTCCGTTCCGGCGGTCAGCCATGCGCCGACCGAACGCACCGGCCTGGCCGAAAAAATCACGATCCGCGATCTCAATTTCTTCTATGGCGAGTCGAAGGCGCTGAAATCGATCAGCTTGCCGCTGTACCAGAACAAGGCCACCGCTTTTATCGGCCCGTCGGGCTGCGGCAAGTCGACCTTGTTGCGCGTGCTCAACCGGATGTACGACCTCTATCCCCATCAGCGCGCCACCGGCGAAGTCCTGTTCGACGGCGGCAACATCCTGTCGCCGAAACAGGACCTCAATCTGCTCCGCGCCCGGATCGGCATGGTGTTCCAGAAGCCGACGCCGTTCCCGATGTCGATCTACGAGAACATCGCCTTCGGCATCAGGCTCTATGAGAAGCTGCCGAAATCCGAGCTTGACGGCCGCGTCGAAACCTCGCTGCGGCGCGCGGCATTGTGGGAAGAGGTCAAGGACAAGCTTAGCGCCAACGGCCAGAGCCTGTCCGGCGGTCAGCAGCAGCGACTGTGCATCGCCCGCACCGTCGCCGTGCGCCCCGAAGTGATTCTGTTCGACGAGCCGTGCTCGGCGCTCGATCCGATCTCGACCGCCAAGATCGAAGAACTGATCGACGAACTGACCGACGACTACACGATCGTGATCGTCACCCACAACATGCAGCAGGCGGCGCGTGTATCGGAGTTCACCGCCTTCATGTATCTCGGAGAGCTGATCGAATTCGATTCGACCAGCAAAATGTTCACCGCGCCGCAAGATCAGCGCACCCAGGACTACATCACCGGCCGCTTTGGGTAACAACCATGACCGAATTCACCACCAGGGTCGACCACACCGCCAAGGCGTTCGACAGCGATCTGCAGGAGATCACCCGCAAAGTTGCCGAGATGGGCGGTCTTGTGGAACGCCAGATTGCCGATTCCGTCCAGGCGCTGGTCGATCGCGACGTCGAGCTCGGCGAACGCGTGATCGCCATGGATCCCGCCATCGACGCGCTGCAGCGCGAGGTCGAGGAAAAAGCCATCCTTACCATCGCCCGGCGGCAACCGATGGCCATCGATCTGCGCGAATGCGTCGGCGCCATGCGGGTGTGCAACGACCTTGAGCGGATCGGCGATCATGCCAAGCATATCGGCAAGCGCGTCGTCGCGCTCGACGGCGACTTCTATCCGCAAAAGCTGATCCGCGGCGTCGAGCATATGTCGGCTTTGGTCTTGGCGCAGCTCAAACAGGTGCTCGATGCCTATGCCAGCCGCGACTTGGCGGCAGCGCTCGCGGTCTGGCACGGCGACGAAGAAGTCGATTCGATGTGTACGTCACTGTTTCGCGAGCTCCTCACCTACATGATGGAGGACCCGCGCAACATCACGTTCTGCATGCACCTGATGTTCTGCGCCAAGGACATCGAGCGCATGGGCGACCACGCTACCAACATCGCCGAGACTGTTTATTACATGGTGGAGGGTCGGCCAATCACTGATCAGCGTCCTAAGGGCGACACCACGAGTTTTCCGGCGGGTCTTTTGCAGAAATAAATCCGTTGCACACATAGGAGACCGGGATGGGAGCCAACATCCTGATCGTGGAAGACGAGGAGCCGCTGACAACGCTGCTCCGCTACAACCTCGAAGCCGAGGGCTACGAAGTCGATGCGGTCGCGCGCGGCGACGACGCCGATACGCGGCTTAAGGAAACCGCGCCCGACCTTGTCGTGCTCGACTGGATGCTGCCGGGGCTGTCCGGCATCGAACTGTGCCGAAGACTGCGGGCGCGTCCGCAGACCCAGTCGCTGCCGATCATCATGCTCACCGCGCGCGGCGAGGAGAGCGAGCGGGTGCGCGGATTAGCCACCGGCGCCGACGATTACATTGTCAAGCCGTTCTCGGTGCCGGAGCTGTTGGCACGGGTGCGCGCGCTGTTGCGCCGCGCCAGCCCCGAGCGCGTCGCCATGGTACTGACCATCGGCGACCTCGAGCTCGACCGCGAAAAGAAACGCGTGTCGCGCTCCAGTCGTCCGGTCGATCTCGGTCCGACCGAATTCCGCCTGCTCGAATTTTTGATGGAGCGCCCCGGCCGGGTGTTTTCGCGCGAGCAATTGCTCGACGGCGTGTGGGGCTCCGACGTCTATATCGACGAGCGTACCGTCGACGTGCATGTCGGTCGCTTGCGGAAGGCGCTTAACCGCGGCCACGGCACCGATCCGATCCGTACCGTGCGCGGCGCCGGCTATTCGCTCGATGATCGTTTCGGCCGGGCGGCGGGCTGAGCAATCACCTGCTTATCCCTGGGAAATCCGGGTCCCGGCTGGATTTCAGCCGACGCGGCAGTGAGCGGAATGAAGTCACCGCAGCGGGCGCTTGTCCCGGCGCCGATCGCTGGCCGGCTGATAGGCGACTCGCGAATGATAGGCGCAATAGGGCAGCCCGGTGAGCGTATTGCCGCCGCAGAAGAAAAAGTCGCTGCTGCCGGGATCCCCGACCGGCCAGCGGCAGGTCTGCTCGTTCAGTTCCAGAATGGTGCGGCGCTGGCCGATCGGAATGATGTTGTCGATCAGTTCCGGTTCGGCGTCGGATTCGATCTCGTAAGCATGCGCCAGGGCGGTGTTGCCGCGGATCGCCGGGCGTCCGATGCGCAACATATGCGACGGCGCGCGTGCCTTGCGCGGTCGCGGCGCGGCGCTTGACGTGCTCTTGGCGCGGCCGGACAGGCCGAGCCGATGCACCTTGCCGATCACGGCGTTGCGCGTGATGCCGCCGAGCTCGGCGGCGATCTGGCTCGCCGACAGACCATCGGACCACAGCTTTTTGAGCAGTTCGACCCGCTCGTCAGTCCACGACATGCAAATCCTCCTTAAGCGGTATCGGGATATCCTTTCGGGAATCCCTCACCGGGCCAGGCGGCGTACAGCCACCCAACACGCAATGCTTCACCAACGCTCGAGAAAACCGTCAGCCGCACGAGATGTCGTACTTGACAACCAAAAGGCTACAATATGGCGGGAGTCGGGCGCAAGAGTCGCGCATCGCACCGTCCACATATTCCTCCGCGCGTGTGGATGATCTGGGTACAAAACGAGTTCGTAGTGCCTAATTATCGTGTGTTGACAGTGAGGCGCGCGGACATAGAATGTCGCTCCGTGCCGCCCGGAGAGGCGGCACATTTCATTTTGGCTGCGCGGATTGCGCGCAGCATTCGCGGACTTAAGCCGTGACATCGCACCTGATGGGGACTTTCGCGCGTGTCCACCTCGCTTTCGAGCGGGGCGAGGGCGTATGGCTCACGGCGACGAACGGCGAGCGTTATCTCGATTTCACCTCCGGCGTCGCCGTCAACGCGCTGGGTCATGCCCACCCGCATCTCGTCGCGGCGCTGACCGCCCAGGCGCAGAAGCTGTGGCACGTCTCAAATCTTTACGAGATACCGGAAGCCGAGCGAGTGGCACAGCGGCTGTGCGCCGCGAGCTTTGCCGACGTCGCCTTCTTCTGCAATTCCGGCGCCGAAGCCGTGGAATGCGCGATCAAGACGGCGCGTAAATACCAGGCGGTGACCGGCCATCCCGAGCGGTACCGCATCGTCACCTTCGAGGGCGCGTTCCATGGCCGCACGTTGGCGACGCTCGCCGCCGGCGGGCAGAAGAAATATCTCGACGGGTTTGGGCCCGTAGTCGAGGGCTTCGATCAGGTGCCGTTCGCCGACCTCGAAGCGACCAAGCACGCGGTCGGCAGCGAGACCGCGGCAATCATGATCGAGCCGCTGATGGGCGAAGGCGGTGTGCGCACCGTCGAGACCTCGTTCCTCAGAGCGTTGCGCGAGATCTGCGACGAGCAGGGCTTGCTGCTCGTATTCGATGAGGTGCAAACCGGCATGGGGCGCACCGGCGAATTGTTCGCCTACCAGCGCACCGGCGTCACTCCCGACATCATGGCGCTGGCCAAGGCGCTGGGCGGCGGGTTTCCGGTCGGCGCCTGCTTGGCGACGCGCGAAGCGGCGCAGGGCATGACCGCGGGTACCCACGGCTCTACGTTCGGCGGCAATCCGCTGGCGATGAGTGCGGCTGACGCCACGCTCGACGTCATGCTGGCTCCCGGCTTCTTCGACCACGTCAAGCGGATTGCGCTCCTGTTCAAGCAGCGGCTCGCCGAAATTAAGGATCGCTATCCCGGAGTGATTGCAGAAGTGCGCGGCGAGGGACTGTTGATAGGCCTCAAGGCGGTGGTTCCGGCCGGCGATCTGGTCGACGCCTTGCGCGCCGAACACATGCTCACGGTCGCCGCCGGTGACAATGTCGTGCGGCTATTGCCGCCGCTGATCATCAGCGAACAGGAAATTGCCGAGGGCGTCGCGCGGCTCGACCGAGCCTGCGCCCGATTGAGCCGCAAAAAGGATGCGGCCCAATGAGCTCCGTGCGCCACTTCCTCGATCTCATCGACATTCCGTCAGCCGACTTGCGCCGGATGATCGAGGCTGCGCGCACCATGAAGGCCCATATGAAGGGTAAGCGCGATCGGCCGCTCGCCGGCAAGACGCTGGCGATGATTTTCCAGCGGCCCTCGACGCGCACCCGCGTTTCGTTCGAGGTCGCGATGCGTCAGCTCGGCGGCGACACCATCCTGTTGACCGCGGAGGAGATGCAGCTCGGCCGCGGCGAGACGCTCGCCGATACGGCGCGCGTATTGTCGCGCTATATCGATGCCATCATGATCCGTACGCTTGATCCCGAGGCGGTCGCCGAGCTGGCGCGCCATGCCACGGTGCCGGTGATCAACGGTCTNNGCCGATGTCATGACCTTCGAGGAGCATCGCGGCCCGATCCGCGGCCGCACCGTGGCCTGGACTGGCGATGCCAATAACGTGCTGACCTCCTGGCTGCACGCCGCCGAGCGCTTCGCGTTTCGCCTGCGCGTGGCGACCCCGCCGGAACTCGCGCCGAAGAAGCCGTTGCTCGACTGGATAAAATCCTCCGGCGCCGCGATCAGCATCGGCAGCGATCCGGACGAGGCGGTCAAAGGCGCCGATTGCGTCGTCACCGACACCTGGGTCTCGATGGGCGACCGCAACGGTGCGCGCCGCCACAATCTGCTCAAGCGCTATCAGGTCAATGCGCGGCTCATGGCGCGGGCCAAGCCGGATGCCATCTTCATGCACTGCCTGCCGGCGCATCGCGGCGAAGAGGTCACCGACGAGGTGATCGACGGGCCGCATTCGGTGGTGTTCGACGAAGCCGAAAACCGACTGCACGCCCAGAAGGGCATTTTGGCGTGGTGCCTGCACGTCAATGGAAGTTGAGGCCGGCACCAAGGAATATCCTCGACATATTGTGCCAAAAATGGCCTCCGGCAGCCGCACTACGGCAACCACGTCAAGCCCTCACAATTTGCCCGCTATCGCCTATATTTCATGGCCATGAATGATCCCGATTTCGCCGTTCCGGTTCGCGAGCCCGCCCAAACGGGACTCGATGACACGATCCTGCCGTTCGCGGTCAAGACGCTCGATCTGCGTGGCCGCATCGTGCGGCTGGGACCGGCGGTGGATACCATCCTGACCAGCCACGATTATCCCGGGCCGGTGGCAAAACTGCTCGGCGAGGCGATCGTGCTCACGATCATGCTGGGCTCGAGCCTTAAATTCGAGGGCCGCTTCATCCTGCAGACGCAGAGCGACGGCCCGGTGCGCATGCTGGTGGTCGATTTCACCTCGCCCGGCAAAGTACGGGCTTGTGCGCGCTTTGATGCCGACCGCGTCGCCGCAGCGATCTCAGCCAATGCGGCTAGTCCCGGACAATTGCTCGGCCACGGCCATCTCGCCATGACTATCGATCAAGGGCCGGACATGAGCCGCTATCAGGGGCTCGTGCCGCTGGAAGGCGGCGATCTGGAACGGGCTGCGCATGAGTATTTTTCGCGCTCCGAGCAGATTCCGACCCGGGTGCGGCTCGCTGTCGCCGAAGAGTTTCGCGCTGGCGAAAACGGTGTGCGCCGGCAATGGCGCGCTGGCGGCATCTTGGTGCAGTTCCTGCCCAGTTCGGTCGAACGCCAGCGTCAGGCCGATATCGATCCCGGCGATGCGCCGCCCGGTACCGCGGCCCATGTGGTCGCGGAGGACGAGGCCTGGGTCGCGGGCCGCTCGCTGGTCGCGACCGTCGATGCCATCGAACTGATCGATCCGGAGCTATCGAGCGAGCGGCTGGCCTACCGCTTGTTCCACGAGCACGGGGTCCGGGTGTTCCGTGCGGCGCCGGTCAATGCGCAGTGCTCATGCTCGCGCGACAATGTCGAGAACATGCTGAAGAGTTTCTCGCAGCAGGATCGCGACGACATGGTCGAGGATGGCCGGATTACCGTGACCTGCGAATTCTGCAGCTCTACTTATGTGTTCGCGCCGCACCAGATCGCGGCCAACGCCTAAGGCTGCGCGCTCAGCGGGTGCGAACGTTGGTAGCGCGCGCGCGAGCGGTCGGCCAATTTTTGCATGAAAACCGGATCGAGTTCCGCCGCAGCGAGTTGGGCGGGCACGGCGGATTCGGCGGCCGGCCCGATAGCGTCACGATGGCTGGAGGCGGCGCGCACGTATTCGGCCCCGACCAGCACCACGATCAGTGCCAAACCTACACGGACAAGCTTTGTCCCGTTCATCGCAGCCCACTCTCTCATTGCCCACTCCATTGCGAATCAATATGGCGATCAAATTAGCCTTTTTTGTGCAACGCAATATGAAACAAGAGACAAACGCCATATTTTCATATATCTAATTGAAATAACTAATATATTAATTTTATTGCGCTGCAATGACGGCGCCCTTCTGGCGGCCGGCCATCGCCTGCCGTCAGTGCCGAGCAGGTCTGCTGGCAATTGTGCGTGCCGGGGGCGGGCCTCGGCCATTAATTCATCGATGGCTGGTCGAACGCGGATCACGAGGACGATCCGCGCCCGGATTTTCTCCAGAGCCGCTCAATTGATGGTGCGTTTGCTCTCGCCGCTGTCGAGCGAGAATGCCGGCACTTCGATATCGAAATGCTCGCCGGTGGTGGTCACCATGCCGTAGGTGCCGACCATGAAACCGGACGGCGTCTGCAGCGGCACGCCGCTGGTATATTCGAAAGACTCGCCTGCCTTAAGCGACGGTTCCTCGCCGACGACGCCGGCGCCGCGAACCTCTTGGCGGCGGCCGTGGGCGTCGGTGATGCGCCAATGGCGGGTCTTGAGCTGTACCGTCTCGGTGCCGTTATTGGTGATCGAGATCGTGTAGGCCCAGAAGTAATAATTATTCTCCGGCGACGACCGGTCAGCGACGAAACGCGGGGTCACCACGACCTCGATATTGCGGGTCATCGCACGATACATGACGCGGTTCCTGTCGCCCCTCTTGCCGCGCTCACGCCCCGGCGCACCGATTGGCGTGCGCTCGAAGCCTTCCCCTTCGGCGGACGGCGGAATGCCGCCACGGAGAAGTGAATATCGTCGTACCGGTAGTTGCAATAACCATGCGGAGGAGCTTTCTCAAGCCACACTTGCCGGATTAGATAGCGCAATGGTGTCCTTGCTCGGTGTATCGGCCGTGCCGTCGCCACGTCGCCTGCGGCGGAAATGATCATAGAACCTAGTCCGCAATGGAAACGTCCGCGCAGCCGTGTCTGTAGAGCCGTCATGTCTGTAGAGCCGTCATGTCTGTAGAGCCGCCATGTCTGTAAAGCCAATGTTCGCACAGCAGATTATTGCAAGGCCTGTTCTTACCGACCCGTTGCCGGCGGGCGCTCCGATGCCGGCGGCCGCGATCGAACGCGACCTGCGGCTCGATCTGTTTCGTGGCGTGGCGCTGTGGCTGATCTTTCTCGACCATATTCCGCAAAACATCATGAACTGGTTCACCATCCGCAATTACGGCTTTTCCGACGCGACGGAAATCTTCATTTTTATTTCCGGCTACACCGCGGCCTTCGTCTACGGCCGTGCCATGCGCGAACGCGGCATTATCGTTGCCAGCGCGCGGGTGCTGCGGCGCGCCTGGCAGATCTATGTGGCGCATATCTTTCTGTTCACAATCTTCATGGCCGAAATCGCCTATGTGGCGGCGACGTTCGACAATCCGCTCTACGCCGAGGAAATGAACATCCTCGATTTTCTCAAGCAGCCGGATATCACGATCTTCCAGGCGCTGTTGTTGAAGTTCAAACCCGTCAACATGGACGTGCTGCCGCTCTACATCGTGCTGTTGCTGTTTTTTCCACCGATGCTGTGGCTGTTGCTGTGGCAGCCGGCATTCGCTTTGGCGGGTTCGGCGCTGGTCTATGTGCTGGCCTGGAATTTCGATTGGAATTTGCCGGCCTATCCGAACGGCGTGTGGTTTTTCAATCCGTTCGCCTGGCAATTGCTGTTCGTGTTCGGCGCCTGGTGCGCGCTCGGCGGCGCGCAGCGGCTGTCCGGCGTGCTGCGCTCGCGGGTCGTGCTCGGTATCGCGATCGCATATCTGGTATTTGCTTTCGCCATCACCTTAACCTGGTATATCGAGCCGCTCGCACGCTTTGTGCCGGGCTGGTTAAGCGATTGGATGTATCCGATCGACAAGACCAATCTCGACGTGTTGCGTTTTGCCCATTTCCTCGCGCTCGCTGCGGTCACGGTGCGGTTCGTGCCGCGCGATTGGCCCGTATTGAAGTCGCCTTGGCTGCAGCCCGCCATCCGCTGCGGGCAACATTCGCTGGAGATTTTCTGTCTGGGCGTCTTCCTGGCGTTCGCCGGCCAGTTCATCATCAGCGAATGGTCGGGCGGACCCTTGGTGCAGACGGCCATTAGCCTTCTCGGCATTCTCATCATGATTGCGACAGCCAGTCTGGTATCGTGGTACAAGTATATCGAAGGGCGAAGTCCCAGCACGCGCGTCAGACCACCGGACGCCGACCTCGCGGGGGGCGAGGCATGAAGCTTTGCATGTCGATCTTTGCGACCATGGCTCTGGTCGCCGTTTGTCTGGACGGCGGCGCCCGTGCGGCGTCGGCGCCGGAGGAATGCGACGTGCCGCAATCCATGGTCGAGAGCGACAGCGATCTGCCGCGCGCGACGGAAGAGGCCAAGGAGCGTCATCGGCTCGACATCAGCGTGATCGGCACCGGATCGTCGGCACTGGCCGGCCCCGACGGCGCGAGCTTTGCCTATCCGGCGCGGCTCGACGATGCGCTCAAAGCGCGGCTGCCCGGCGCCGATATCAAAGTGACGACGCATGTCCAGCCGCGCGCGACCACCGCGAGCATGCTGGAGGGGCTCGGAAAAATCCTGTCGGATGACAAGCCGGCGCTGGTGATCTGGCAGGCCGGCACCGCCGACGCGCTCTCTGGCATCGAGCCGGAGGACTTCCGTTCCAGCCTCGACGACGGCGTCGCGACCATTCAAGCCGCGGGCGCCGACGTCATCCTGATGAACATGCAATACTCGCCGCGCACCGAAGCCATGCTCGACGTTTCGGCCTACGCCGACGTCATGCGCGTGGTGGCGCAGCAGCGCGGCGCGGTCCTGTTCGACCGCCTGGCGATCATGCATTACTGGAATGACGCCGGCGCGTTCGACCTCTATGCCGCTACCAAGAAGTATGATATGGCGCGCCGTGTTCATGAGTGCATCGGCTGGGCCCTGGCGTCGCAAATCATCAATGCCGCTCATCTTGACGCCGTGAGAATGCAAACGACGCGGTAATGACTACGAACAAACAAACAATAAGCTCCGGCTGGGTGAGGGCTGCGGTCGTTATCGCCGTTCTCGCGGTACCTGCCTTTGTTGCAGTGCATACAACAGCGCGGGCCGAGATGTTGCAGACTCAGGTGCTGCAGGCGCAGGCTTTGCCGGCTGCGCATTTTGTCGCACCCACCATCATACCGGTCGCGGCGCCCGGCGGCGCGCCGGCCGCTACGCCGGCGGTGGCGATCTCGGAAACCAAACATGCCGCGCTGCCGCCGTCCGCACAGCCGCTTCCGCCGTCGCTCGACGACTGCACTGCGCCGGCTCAATACTCGCGCTTCGATCGCCCTTTGGTGCGCACCATGCGGCGTCTGGGCAGCGGCGAGCCGCTCACCATCGTCGCCATCGGTTCGTCCTCCACCGCCGGGTCCGGCGCCAGTTCCCGCGACGCCAGTTATCCGAATAGGCTTGCCGATGAGTTGCGCCAGCGCTTCCCCGGCCATGACATCACCGTGCTCAACCGCGGCATCAACGGCGAAGAGACCAACAACATGATGGCGCGGTTCGCCGCCGACGTGATCGCCGCGCATCCGCAACTGGTGCTCTGGCAGGTCGGCACCAATTCGGTGCTGCGGGATCGGCCGCTGGAAAAACACGCGGTCGAACTTCGCGAAGGCATCGACGAGCTGAAAGCCACCGGGGCCGACGTGGTCCTGATCGACCTGCAATTCGCGCCGGCGGTTATCGCCAAGTCCGAGACGCCGGGCATGACCGAGCAGATCGCGCTCGCGGCCAAGGACGAGAATGTCGATCTGTTCCGGCGTTTTGCGGCGATGCGCGACTGGTCCGAAGTCCAGCATCTGGCCTTCGATAAATTCATCTCGCCCGACCGGCTGCACATGAACGACTGGGGCTATGCCTGCATGGCAAGACTGCTCGGCTCGGCCATCGCCGAAGCCGCGAGCCGGCCGATCGCCTCGGCCGCCGCGCGCCCCGCGCGCTAAAGAATTCATCGGCCTCTCATCGCTCGCTCCAAAAACACGACGTCGTTCTCGCGACGCCCGCGGTCACCCTCTCCCGCGTGCGGGAGAGGGTGGGGTGAGGGCACGTTTCCGCCGGGCTGAGACTCGCGCGCCAGACCCTCACCCGCTTCGCTTGCGACCTCTCCCGCAAGCGGGAGAGGTGAAAAAAGCAATCTCGCTCCCGCGGCGCTTCGCATTACGCCTTCCCCCGTAGGGGGAAGTCGTCCGCCAGCGGGTCCTTTAGGTTGGCAATCGAAGCCGCGATCGCGGCCGCGGCCTCCGCCGACGACATGGCAAAACGCGGGGCTTCGCTTTTGGTAATGCCCGTGACGCCTGTCGGCGCTTTGGCGGCGAGTTGGGCCCGCGCCTCGTTCAGCTGGTGCTGGTCCCGGCACCGCACCGCGTCGCGGCTGCAGCCGCGAAGGCGTTGGCACCGCGCGGCCGGGCAATTAAGCCACAGCCGCAGCTTCACGCAGTCGCCGCGCGCCTCTGCCGTGTGCGATGCGAAGTTCCGATCGGCCGCCTCGTCGTAAGTGTAGCGGTCGTCCCACGGCACCCAGCCGGACGATTTTTGTTTGGTGCTGCGCATTGGTTTTGTCCCTCCGTTTGCTGATGTGAATTTGTTTCCGCGAGGCCCACTTCATCCCGCCCCGCGATAGCGGGGAGGGGGGACCGCACGACGTGCGGTGGGAGGGGCGACTGACTCGACGCTTCGCTGTTTTTGCAAGGAAGTGAAAACGTCGCCGCCTGCATCACCTTGAAGCCTCCGTGTTACGTCACCGCCCGCGCCCCCTCCACCACGCTTCGCGCGGTCCCCCTCACCCCGCTATCGCGGGGGCGGATAAGCGACCGCGTTCTCGCGATGCCCCAGCATCCGAGTTTTGCAGCACTAAGCCATTCCCTAAGACCTCCCCAAAGAAGGGAGGCGGAGCGCCGAAAGGCGCGTACTAGAGGCCGCACCAGCGGGTGCGGCGCCCCCTCCGTATCTTCTTCGCTTTTAGTTGAAGCGTGATCTTATCCGAAAACCGGCATCCACTTTTCGGGATCACGCTTTAGCAAAGAAGATACGGAGGGGGCTCGCCTTCCGGCGCTCCACCGCGGCGCTTGCGGCGCAAATGAATGCCACCGCTCAGCCCAGGCCGTGTTTCCTGGGAC
>PLTE01000320.1:0-451 GCA_003164375.1 Hyphomicrobiales bacterium
CCACCGTGTTCAATTGTATCACCGGCTTTTACAAGCCGAGCGAAGGCCGGATCGCACTACAGCACGGCGATGCGTCGGCCTGGGATGCGCTGGATAATCTGACCGCCAGCGGCCGGCGCGGCATGACCCGCGCCGACGGCGCGCTGTTCCTCCTCGAACGCATGCCGGACTATCTGGTCGCGCAGCAGGCACGCGTCGCGCGCACGTTCCAGAATATCCGNNCGGCATGACCGTGCTGGAAAACCTGTTGGTCGCCCAACACAACCGCCTGATGGTCGCCTCCGGCTATACGCTGCTGGGCGTGCTCGGCTTTCCGTCGTATGCCGCGGCCGAACGCGCGGCCGTCGAAACCGCCCGTCAGTGGTTGCACCGCGTCGGTCTGCTTGATCGAGCGGACGACCCGGCCGGCGATCTGCCCTATGGCGCGCAACGGCGGCTCGAAATCGCCCGC
>PLTE01000320.1:471-7423 GCA_003164375.1 Hyphomicrobiales bacterium
CGAGCACGACATGTCGGTGGTGATGAACATTTCCGACCGCGTCGTCGTCCTCGACTATGGCGTCAAGATTGCCGACGGCCAGCCTGAGGCGGTGCGCAACGACGCCAAAGTCATCGCGGCCTATCTTGGCGTCGCCGACGACGAAGTGCCGAAAGTCGAAGCGGAGGTCGGGCTGTGACCACGCCGCTGCTTTCGGTGCGGGGCGTGACCGCCTTTTACGGCCGGGTGATGGCGCTCAAGGGCGTCGACATGGACGTCAACGCCGGCGAGATCGTCGCGCTGATCNNGGCAAATCCACCCTGATGATGACGGTCTGCGGCAATCCGCGGGCACGCGACGGCCAGATCGTTTTCGACGGCCGCGATATTACGCAGTTGCCGACTCATGAAATCGCCCGGCTCAAGCTTGCGCAGGCGCCGGAGGGGCGCCGCATATTCCCGCGTATGACAGTGCTGGAAAATCTGCAAATGGGCGCGACCGTCGCCGCGCCGGCTGAATTCGAGCGCGACCTCGAACGCTCCCTGACGCTGTTTCCTCGCCTCAAGCAGCGGCTCACCCAGCGCGGCGGCACCCTCTCGGGCGNNGGCGAGCAGCAGATGCTCGCGATTGCGCGCGCACTGATGGCGCGACCGCGGCTGTTGTTACTGGACGAGCCGTCGCTCGGTCTTGCACCGCTGATCGTCCGGCAGATCTTCGACGCCATCAAAATGCTTAACGCGGAGGACGGCCTGACGGTATTCCTGGTCGAGCAGAACGCTTTCCACGCCCTCAAGCTCGCCAGCCGCGGCTACGTCATGGTGAATGGGCTGATCACGCTCTCCGGCACCGGCCGCGAGCTGTTGGATCGGCCCGAAGTGAAATCCGCCTATCTCGAAGGCGGCCGGCAGCAGACACAATGAGCGCGTTCCTCGCGTTATTTTCCGAAGGATCGTTGGGTGTCTTTCTACTCGTCACCGTCCTGCTCGGCGGCGGCGCAGCGGCGCTGGCCGGGCGCGCCATCGCCATGACGTGGCGGCCGCGCTGGCAAGTTATCGCCTATGCGCTGATGCTTGGCGGCGCGATCCGGTTCATTCATTTCGCTTTGTTCGGCGGAACGCTGCTGTCGCCCCATTACTATGTCGTCGATGCTGCGGTCTGCATGGCGTTCGGATTTGCCGGCTTCCGGGGCAAGCGCGCCGGGCAAATGATCACCCATTACCGCTGGCTCAACGAGCCGAACGGAGCGATGCGCTGGCGCCGCAAGGCGCCGTGACGTAACATTCCCTCACGTTCGTATTTGCCGGGTCCAGTCGAGGGGAAGCTCAAGATGATCAGGATCGCCACGCTCGGTCTCGCGGCGGGCTTTGCGCTTGTGCACGCGGGGCCGGCGGCAGCTCAGGTGAAGTTCGCCGTAGGCGGACCGATCACCGGCGCCAACGCCGCCACCGGCGCGCAGATGAAGAACGGCGTCGACCAGGCCGCCGCCGATATCAACGCCGCCGGCGGCATTTTGGGCCAGAAGATCACGGTCGGTTACGGCGACGATGTTTCCGACCCCAAGCAAGGCGTTTCCGTCGCCAACAAATTTGCCGGCGACGGCGTCAAATTCGTGATCGGCCATTATAATTCCGGCGTCACCATACCCGCTTCCGATGTTTATCAGGAAAACGGCATCCTCGAGATCACGCCGGCATCGACCAATCCGACCGTCACCGAGCGTAATATGTGGAACATCTTCCGCACCTGCGGTCGTGACGATCAGCAGGGCAAAGTGGCCGGCACTTACATCCTCGCGCACTTTCAGGGCAAGAAGATTGCTTTCGTCAACGACAAGACCACCTACGGCAAAGGCCTCGCCGATGAGACTTTGAAGACGATCAAAGCCGGCGGCATGAACGAGGTGCTGTACGAGGGTATCAACACCGGCGAAAAGGATTATTCGGCATTGGTCTCCAAGATCAAGCAATCGGGTGCCGACCTGGTCTATTTCGGCGGGCTGTACACCGAAGGCGGCCTCATCGTACGGCAAATGCGCGACCAGGGCGTCAAGGCGCCGCTGATGGGCGGCGACGGCATTACCTCGGATGAATTTGCCTCTGTCGGCGGCCCAGGCGTTGAAAGCACGCTGATGACCTATGGTCCGGACCCACGCAACAAGCCGGAAGCCAAAGCTGTCGTGGAGGAATTCCGCGCCAGGAAGTTCGAGCCTGAGGCCTATACGCTTTACAGCTATGCCGGTGTGCAGATCGTCAAGCAGGCCGCAGAAGCAGCCAATTCGGCCGATCCGAAAAAGGTCGCCGACAAGATGCATTCCGGCATGACCTTCAAGACCGTACTTGGCGATCTCGCCTATGACAAAAAGGGCGACATCACCAAGCTCGATTACGTGATGTACGTCTGGAAGAAGGACGCCAGCGGCAAGGTCACTTACGTGGAATGTCCGGCATCCGGCTGCACGATGTAAATGCCGGCGCGGCGCGCTGTTGCGCGCCGATGGAAGCGCTAGCCGATCTTTCCCAGCATCGGAAACGTGTCCAACAGCCAGTAGCTCACCTCACTCACCGTGCCGGTGAGAAATGCGATGCCGGTGAGGACCAAAAGCCCGCCCATCACCTTTTCAACCGTGCCGAGATGAGCGCGGAAGTGGACGAGGAAGGCGGCAAACGGTTCGACCGCCAGCGCCGCGATGAGAAACGGCACGCCGAGGCCGAGCGAGTAAACGGCGAGCATGCCCGCACCTTTGGCCACCGTCGCCTCGGACGCCGCGACCGCAAGGATCGCGGCGAGGATCGGGCCGATGCACGGCGTCCAGCCGATCGCAAAGGCAAGCCCCATCACATAAGCGCCCCACAACCCGACAGGCTTGGCGACCGTAAGGCGCTTCTCGCGCATCAGCCAGGCGATTGGCGTCAGCCCGAGGAAGTGCAGTCCCATGACGATGATGGCAATGCCGGCGACGATCGCGAGTTCGCCGGAATAGGCGCGCAGCAGTGCGCCGACCACGCTGGCGCTGGCGCCCAGCGCTACGAACACGGTGGAGAAGCCGAGCACGAATAGAAGCGCCGCGGTGATGGTCTCGGTCCGCACCCGCGGTTCGGGCTCGGCATCGGCGAGCCGTTCGAGCGAGGTGCCGGTCAGATAGATGAGGTACGGCGGCACCAGTGGAAGCACGCAGGGCGACAGGAAACTCAGCATTCCGGCGATGAGCGCGGCAACAATGGTGACATTGGGCATGGCGGATGAATGCACCGACTGCCGTGGCGATTGCAAGGCGGTCGGCGTCGCGACGCCCTCGCCCCACCCGGCGAGGGCGGGTTAGGATACCCCATGCGTAACCTCCTCACCGACGTTCCCGGGCTCAAAGTCGGCCATGCCGAAGACGGCCGCCTCGGCTCCGGCGCCACGGTCGTTATTTTCGACGAGCCGGCGGTCGCCTCGATCGATGTGCGCGGCGGCGGACCGGGCACGCGCGAGACGGCGCTGCTTGATCCGGCGCAGACGGTGCAGGGTATCGACGCCATCGCATTATCCGGCGGTTCGGCCTTTGGGCTGGATGCCGCGTCCGGCGTACAGGCCTGGCTGCGCGAGCAGGGGCGCGGCTTTGCGGTGCGCAGCGCCAAGGTTCCGATCGTTCCGGCGGCGATCCTGTTCGATCTGTTGAGCGGCGGCGACAAGAACTGGGGCCGTTTTCCGCCCTATCGCGAGCTCGGTTACGCGGCAGCGGCCACAGCCGGCGCCGATGTCGGGCTCGGCAGCGTCGGCGCCGGTACCGGCGCAACCACGGTCACTTGCAAAGGCGGCATCGGCTCGGCTGCGGCACAAAGTGCGGACGGCTTCACGGTCGGCGCGCTCGCGGCCGTGAACGCCGCGGGCAGCGTCGTGATCGGCCGTGGGCCGTGGTTTTGGGCGGCGCCGTTCGAAGTGGACGGCGAGTTCGGCGGCCGCGGCCTGCCGCACGAGTTTCCGGTAGAGGCGCTCGATCCCATCACCAAGGGCAGCGCCCGCGAAAGCACCACGCTTGTCGTCGTTGCGACCGACGCCATTTTGACCAAAGCGCAGGCCAAGCGCCTTGCCGTGATGGCGCAATCCGGCCTGTCGCGCGCGATTTATCCGGTGCATAGCCCGCTCGACGGCGACGTGGTGTTCGCCGCTTCGACCGGCCGGCGGCCGCTTGACGACGCCGCTCTCGGGCTGACCCGGCTCGGCGCGCTTGCCGCCAATGTCGTGGCGCGGGCGATCGCGCGCGGGGTTTTTACCGCCGCCGCCCTGCCTGTGCCCGGCGCCTTGCCGAGCTGGAAGGATCAATTCGGCCGTTAAGAAGTTATGCTTACGGCGGATTTGCAGCCGGTACAGGGCCGCGGAAACCACAATCCGCATCTTTGGTCGCAACTGGCGTCGTTACCGTTGACTTGATGCTCGATTGAGCCTTCACTTGATGCTCAGCCGAGTGGGTGGGTGGTTCTGTAGCGGAGGTTACGATGCGCGTCGTCGTCGTTGTCATTGCGGCGTTGATGACCTTGGGTCTCGCGGCGTTCGGCGTCGTCGCGGCGCAGAAAGCGGCTGGACCGGCCTCGCTTGTAGCGCTTGTCGCTCACGTGATTTCGCCCACGCAAAGCACCAGCGCACCATCTCCGGCTGCGACCCCGGCCGCGAGCTACCCTGTTCAGACCCGCATCGTCCAGAATCCGGTGATCCAGGTTTCGGACACCGCAATGCTGCCCAGCGCGCCTTCGGGAGCAGCGATCGTTCTCGCCCAGAATGCGACAGCGTCAGCGCTGCCAACGCCCGCCCCCAGTACGGCTGCAGCGGCAACCGGCAGCGCCACTGCGGCCAAGGCTATTCCGTCGTGCAGCAATCCCGACGCGCTCGGCCTTTCACGCGTCGTCGAAATCGACACCACTGGCGGCCCGGCCTTCGGCACCGAGCATTTCAAGCAATACGACTTTTTGCGCGACAAGGAGATCGTTTTCACTTTCGACGACGGGCCGTGGCCCGAGAACACGCCGATGGTGCTCAGGGCGCTCACCGATAATTGTACCAAGGCGACCTTCTTCGAGATCGGCGAGCACGCGACGTGGCGTCCCGACCTTTCCAAAACTCTGGCTGACGCCGGCATGACGGTCGGCAGTCACACTTGGTCGCACAAGGATCTGGCAAGAAATCCTTATGCCAAAGACATCGAGCAGGCCAAGCAAGAGATCGAGATGGGCGTGAGCGCCGTGCATATGGCGGTCGGCGGGCCGATCGCGCCGTTCTTCCGTTTCCCCGATCTACAACAGCCGGCGGATCTGATCGCTTATCTCGGCACCCGCAACATCGCAACGTTCTCGACCGATATCGACTCCTTCGACTTCAAGATCCACAAGCCTGACGACGTGATCAAATCGGTGCTGACCAAGCTGCAGAAGAACGGCAAGGGCATCATCCTGATGCACGATTTCCAGCACGCCACCGCGGAAGCGATGCCGGAGCTGCTGCATCAGCTCAAGCTTGCCGGCTACAAGGTCGTGCACATGGTGCCGAAGGGGCCGGTGACGACGATTTCGAAATACGACGACATGGTGCACGCGCAGGACAAGTTCTCGTCCTCAAACAACACCCGGCCGGAATCGAGCGTCGTCAAGACCATCAGCGAGTGATGCTCACTGCCTGAACCGTTCCACGCTGAAGGACTTTGGGTCGCAGAACGGCGTCGCGTCGGTCATCATTTCAGCGATGAGACGGCCGGTCGCCGGCCCGAGCGTCAAGCCCCAATGGCCGTGACCGCAGGCGAGCCACAATCCGCGCAAACGCGGCGCGCGCGAAATCACCGGACGTGAATCCGGCAAGCATGGTCGCGCGCCGAGCCACGGCTGCGCTTCGACCGGCTCGCCGAGCGCAAACAGTTGGCGCGCCGCCGGCAACAGCCGAGCGAACTGCACCGGCGTTGGTTCAGCGTCGCGGGCTGCGAATTCGACCCCGGTGGTGAGCCGGATGCCCTGCTCCATCGGCGCCAGGCAGTAGCCGTTCTCGGCGTCGAGGATCGGGCGGCCGAGCACGGCGTTGCCTGCCGCGCGGAAATGCCGGTGATAGCCGCGTTTGACCGCCAGCGGCATCTTTATGCCGAGAGGCTTCAGTAAATCCTGCGCCCAGGGACCGAGCGCGATCACGACCTCGCCGGCGTCGAGCGGCCCGGCATCGGTATCAACGCGCCAATGCGGGTGGACTCGATGCAGCGTGCGGGCGTCGCCGTTCACACTGAGCCCGCCCAGCGCGGCAAAGCGCGCCGCGTAGGCGCGGGTCAAAGCCAGGGGATTGGTCACGCTCACCGCGCCGGTCAAATGCACGGCATGGCGAAACACCGGCGCAAGCGACGGCTCGAGCGCAAGCGCCGCGTCGCGATCGAGCGGCACATTGGTGACGCCGAGCTCGGCTGCGAGGTCGAGCTCGCGCGCGACACCGGCGAAGCGCCGGTCGGTGCGGTAAAGCTTCAGCCAGCCCAGATGGCGCAGATAGTGCGAAGCGCCAGCCTCGGCGCTGAGCGCTTCGTGTTCGCTCACCGCACGAGCGAACAAGGGCCGCATCAGTTTCGCGGTCTCGACCAATCCGGCTGGCTGCGAGGCGGCGTAGAAGGCAGCAAGCCAGGGTGCTACCCGCGGCAGAAATGTCAGGTGATAATTAGCGACCGGCGAGCGCTTGAGCGCGACGCGCAACAGCTCGGTCCAGTCCGACGGAAACGCCGCCGGGAAGATGGTATTGCCCTCGATAATGCCGGCATTGCCATAGGACGTCGCTTCGCCCACCCCGCCGCGATCGACGAGCGCGACCGACAGGCCGCGTTTGAGGAGCTGCAGCGCGATCGAGGTGCCGACGATCCCCGCTCCCAGCACAATAACATCGGTACGCGCCAAGTGACCTCCGCAACCGCGATAGGCCCGGCAGCACCAATCCGCCAAGCCTAAAGACACTAAGCCTAAAGACACTAAGCCTAAAG
>PLTE01000367.1 GCA_003164375.1 Hyphomicrobiales bacterium
TTGACCGCCATCGCCGGATGGCTGCGGTCCGGCAGTGGCGTATCGCGACGCGGGAATCGGCCCTGGGTCACGCCCATCCGGGTCGCGACCTTCCACATCTCGGAATCGGGATCGTGCGCCACTTCGCGCGCCGGCTGATCGGTGAGGAGGAGCTCGGCCACCATTTTGCGCGCGGTCTTGGCGCGTTCGGTCGCGGTCTTGACCTTCATGCCCGGCGCGGGGGTGCGAATGCAGCTTGCGGCCAAGACCCGCTCGNNTGCAGACACGGCAATTGCCGTCCGGGCGATAGCCGGGTTTCGGCAAATAGCACAGATGCGGCAGCTTGATGCCGAGCCGACGGGCGGCGCTAAAAATCGTCTCGCCGTCGCGGATGTCGATCTCGCGATCGTCGATTGTGAAGGTCTTGGGCTTTTGCGCGGTCGCGTCGTTCATGGAGCAAACCCTTCGGTCACCAACTTCCCAGCGGCTTGGTCAGTTCGTCCGGAAAGTATTTTAGCACACAAAGCAGCGGATTGGGCGCCGCCTGGCCGAGCCCGCAGATCGAGGCATCGCGCATTAGCGTCGATAGCTCCGTCAGCAGGGCGGGGTCCCACGGCCCTTTGGCCATGAGCTTGGCCGCCTTCTCGGTGCCAACCCGGCACGGCGTGCACTGGCCGCAACTCTCATCCTCAAAGAACTTCATCAAGTTGAGCGCCACGGCCTTCATATCGTCCCGGTCGGACAGGATCACAACCGCGTGCGAGCCGACAAAGCCGCCATGCCGTTCCAGCGTGCCGAAATCGAGCGGTTGGTCGGCAAGCGCAGCCGGGAAAATGCCGCCCGAAGCACCGCCGGGTAGGAAACCCTTGAGCGTGTGCCCCTCCAGCATGCCCCCGGAATATTCGTCGATCAGCTCTCGGATGGTGACGCCGGCGGGTGCAAGTTTGACACCCGGATTTTTGACCCGGCCGGATACCGAGAAACTGCGGAATCCCTTGCGCTCCCGCCGCCCCTGCGACGTGAACCATGCGGCGCCCTTCTCGACGATATCGCGGATCCAGTAGAGCGTCTCGACATTCTGCTCGAGTGTCGGGCGGCCGAACAGGCCGACCTGCGCGACATAAGGCGGACGATGGCGCGGCAAGCCGCGCTTGCCCTCGATCGATTCGATCATCGCGGACTCTTCGCCGCAGATATAGGCACCTGCGCCGCGGCGTAGATGAATCTTCGTATGCTTTGACAAGCCGGATTTCTCGACCTTGGCGATCTCGTCGATGAGCAGAAGGATCACCTCGGGATATTCGTCGCGGACGTAGAGATAGGTGTCGGCGGCTTCGACGATCCACGCGGCGATCAGCATGCCTTCGATAAAACGGTGCGGATCGCGTTCGAGATAATGGCGGTCCTTGAAGGTGCCAGGCTCGCCCTCGTCGCAATTGACAGCGAACAGGTGCGGCGCGGGCTCCGCGCGCACCAGCGACCATTTGCGGCCGGTCGGAAAACCGGCTCCGCCGAGACCGCGCAATTCCGCATCGCTGACGACCTTGATGACGTCGTCGCGCCTGCGCTTGCCGCCGATACAGGCTTTGAGCAGATCGTAGCCGCCGCCCTTGACGTAGGCTTCGAAATCGGCGGGCGTGGGGTAAGCGTGCGCGTGCGTGGGCTGCGCCGCGCTCACGGCGACCTTGGCGGCATCCGCGTGCATGACCTGGACATGACCGACCGCGCAGACCGGCGCGCGATCGCACGCGCCCATACACGGCGCGCGCACGACGCGCACATTGGGTCCGAGTTTCTGCGGCAATTCGGCGAGAAGCCGCTCCGCACCCACGAGCGCGCAGGACAACGAATCGCACACCCGTACCGTGACCGGCGGCGGCGGCGTCTCGCCCTCCTTCACCACATCGAAATGGGCATAGAACGTCGCGACCTCATAGACCTCGGTCAGCGCGAGCTTCATCTCCTGCGCCAAGGCGGCAAGGTGCGCGGACGACAGATAGCCGTAGCGGTCTTGGATCAGATGCAGATGCTCGATCAAGAGATCGCGCCGGCGTTCGCGCGCGCCGAGAAGCGCCCGCACCTCCTCGAGCGCGCGCGGATCGATTTGGCGGCCTTTCGGCGTGCGCGGCGGTCGGCGCCGGCCGGCTCGACCGCGGTCTTCGGGCGGCACTGTCGGCGGCGGCTCGGTCAAGCTCATCGGTCACCTCAAAAACGCAAAAACCCTAACTCGCTCAAAGCTAAATAAGCCCTGCCTCAATAAGCCCTGGCGACGATAATCGGTAGCGATTTTCGATAGCAATAGTCCTTCACCCGATTCCTCGCTTGCCCAAACCTTCCCGACAACGCCTTCCCGCCAACGCCTTGCCGCCCAAACTTGCGCCGCAACATCGTCGCCAATGGGCGCTGGATCGGCGCATGGAGCGGCGTCGCCGCGACACTTGGCCTCACGACGTGGCGCATAGCCTCCGCCAGGTGCGAAACCGGTGGCCGCCGACTGCGGCGCGAGTGAACTGCGATCCACGGTGCATCGAATTGCGTGTTCTGCGCAGCCCCTACTCAAGCGGCACAACTTCAACGGGAATATCGATAAGTCATTGAAAGGAAGCAATTTTTCGTAAAGACGGTCGGCCACGAGCCAATTCGTGCTGACTGACTGCACATTTTTTGGCCTCGGCCCGACGGCGATCAATCCCACCGCGGCGCGACGTTTCGCTTACTAAAAAGCGCGGCCGACGACCGCCAATACTATGGTGGCGCTTGCTATTCCGGCCCGGCTATAGGATTTTCAAAATTACAAGAAACGCCGGTCCGCTGCGTTCCGCAATCCGGGGCGCTGTTACGAAGCAAGCAGCGGAAACAGGCGACCCGGGGGAAACCTAAGGAGGACCGCGCAATGGCTTTGCTCCCTTTTCTCGATCGTAGTCATACGATCGCCCGGCCCGGCTTCAGCCGATGGATGGTGCCGCCTGCGGCATTGTGCATCCATCTGTGCATCGGCCAGGCCTATGCGTTCAGCGTGTTCAATCTGCCGATGACCAAGTTGATCGGCATCACCCAATCGGCGCCGGGCGACTGGAATTTACCTGAACTGGGGTGGATCTTCTCTATCGGGATTTTCTTCCTTGGTACCTCGGCAGCCGTATTTGGCCGCTGGGTCGAAGAAGGCGGCCCGCGGCAAGCCATGTTTGCGGCCGGTCTTTGCTTCAGCGGCGGCTTCCTGGTTTCGGCGCTTGGCGTCTACCTGCACAATCTCTGGATCATTTATCTGGGTTACGGCGCGCTCGGCGGCTGCGGCCTCGGCCTTGGCTACATCTCGCCGGTCTCGACCCTGATCAAATGGTTCCCGGATCGTCCTGGCATGGCCACAGGCATGGCGATCATGGGCTTTGGCGGCGCCGCCTTCATTGCCTCGCCCCTCTCCGTCTGGCTCATGTCGATCTTTTCGACGCCCACGCATGTCGGCGTCGCCGAGACTTTCATCGCGCTCGGCGTCATCTATTTCTGCTTCATGATGGTTGGAGCCGCAATTGTGCGGGTCCCGGCACCGGATTGGAAGCCGGAAGGCTACGCGCCACCGGTCGTCGCGCAGAAGCTCATCACTAAGAATGACGTCTACGTCTACGACGCGATCAAGACGCCGCAGTTCTGGCTGATCTGGTGGGTACTCTGCCTCAACGTGACCGCCGGCATCGGCGTGCTCGGACAGGCCTCCGCCATGAGCCAGGAAATGTTCCCGGGCAAAGTCTCGGTCGTTGCGGCGGCGGGCTTCGTTGGACTGCTCAGCCTGTTCAACATGGCGGGCCGATTCTTCTGGGCCTCGATCTCGGATTATATCGGCCGTAAGAACACCTATTTCTGCTTTTTCGCGCTCGGCACGGTACTGTATTGCACGGTGCCGTGGACGGGCTCGATTGGCAGCGTATCGCTGTTCGTGCTGTGTTTCGCGATCATCATGAGCATGTATGGCGGCGGTTTCGCCACCGTGCCGGCTTATCTCAAGGACATGTTCGGCACCCGCTATGTCGGAGCCATTCACGGCTGCCTGATTACGGCATGGTCGATGGCCGGCATCTTCGGACCGGTGCTGGTGAACTACATCCGCGAATACCAGATCGGCCATGGCGTGCCGAAGGCGCAGGCCTACAACGTCACCATGTTCATCATGGCTGGCCTGTTGGCCGTAGGCTTCATCTGCAACCTGATGATCAAGGCGGTGCACCACCGCTTCCATATGAAACCTGAACATGAAGCGATCAGGGCACAGATGGCGGTCGACGCGGCTGGCGAACCGGCCGGCGCTTAAGGAGAAACCACCATGACAACCCCAAATAAGACCGGCTCGAACACCTTGCAACTCATCCTCGCCTGGGGCTTCGTCGGCATCCCCCTGGTGTGGGGCGTGTTGCAAACGCTGCAAAACGCGATGAAGCTGTTCCAATAGACGCTTTATCGTCGGATATAGGGACGGCGCGGCCGCAAAGCCGCGCCGTTTTCATTGGAACGACAGCATAAAGAGTGGATCCGAATTACCGCGCCGCCCTCGCACCCATGATCGGCCCGGTCTGTAAGACCTTGATCCACGTCAACACCGAGCAATGCCAGTTATGTCATTTTCTGCCATCGCATAAGCCTGTTGCTCGGCGGATCGGTCATTGTCGGCTGGTGCAAATTCGGAATCCGCCGAATTTCCGACTAGAGGATCAGCCACCGAACGGCAGCTGGTATGAAGATACAGACCTTGACCACCGCGGCAATCGCGGTGCTGTTGCAGGATGCAATTGCAACATGTGGCTTAAAAGGAATTTAGGGAAACGCCGATGAACACGACAATCACCGCGACTGCCCGCTCGATCGCTCCGGAACCGGTTGGCGGCATGGCGCTGTTACGCGACCCGCTGCTCAACAAGGGCACTGGTTTTACCGAACAAGAGCGCGATGCTTTGGGGTTGCGCGGCCTATTGCCCGCCCATGTGCTCTCGATGGAGGCACAGGCCGAGCGCGTCATGACAAATTTGCGCCGTCTGCCCAATGACCTGGACAAATACGTGGCGCTTAACGCCCTGCACGATCGCAACGAGGCGCTGTTCTTCCGCGTCGTGACCGAAAACATCGATGAAATTCAGCCGCTCATCTATACCCCGACGGTCGGTTTAGCCTGCCAAAGATTCGGTCACATCTTCCAGAGGCCCCGGGGGCTGTTCATCAGTGCCACCGACCGCGGCCGCGTCGCCAAGCTATTGCGCAACTGGCCCTATCCGGCAAAGCTCATTGTTGTTACCGACGGCGAGCGCATCCTCGGCCTCGGCGACCTCGGCGCCAACGGCATGGGCATTCCGGTCGGCAAACTCTCGCTCTATGCCGCCTGCGCCGGCGTACATCCGGAGCATTGTCTACCGGTGATGTTGGACGTCGGCACCAACAACGAGACCTTGCTCAACGACCGCTATTATGTCGGGCTGCGCCAGAACCGGCTCAGCGGCGATGCCTATTACGAATTCGTCGACGAATTTATCACGGCTGCACGCGCGGTATTCCCCGGAGTGCTGATTCAGTTCGAAGATTTCGCCANNCCGCCGTGGCGCTCGCGGGCCTGTTCTCGGCATTGCGCGTGACCGGTGGCCGGCTACGCGACCAGAAGCTGCTCTTCCTTGGTGCCGGAGAGGCCGCGACCGGCATCGCCGACCTGGTGGTTTCGGCCATGGTGGCGGAAGGGGCAACCGAAGCCGAAGCGCGGCTGCGCGTCTGGCTCGTGGATTCCCGCGGCCTGGTCGTGAAGAGCCGCTCGGGTCTGACCGAGCACAAACTCGCTTATGCCCATGAGCACCCACAGATCGGCGACTTCCTCACCGCAATCCGCACGCTTAAGCCGACGGCGATCATCGGCGTCGCGGCGGTCGGTGGCACGTTCACGCCCGAAGTGTTGCAGACGATGGCGCAGATCAACAAATTGCCGATCGTTTTCGCACTGTCAAACCCGACTTCGAAAGCCGAATGCTCGGCCGAGGAGGCCTACAAACATACCGGCGGACGCGTGTTGTTCGCGTGCGGCAGCCCCTACGATCCGGTGACACTCAACGGCACGACCTACGTGCCGCGCCAGGGCAACAATTCCTACATCTTCCCCGGCGTCGGGCTCGGCGCCATTGCCAGCGGCACGCGGCTGGTGACCGACGAAATGTTCATGGCGGCCGCGCATACGCTGGCTAATCTCGTGAGCGAAGAGGATCTGCGCCAGGGCAGCCTCTATCCGGCGCTACCGCGAATCCGCGAGGTCTCCGCCCACATCGCCGCAGCCGTCGCCGAAGTCGCTTACAAGCGCGAACTCGCGGCAGGTCATATACCGAACGACCTGCTCGGCTACGTGCAGTCGCAAATGTACGATCCGCATTATTGACGATCCGCTTGAACCGCTTTCGGCGGTCGGAATGCCGCCGTAACGGTTATTTGCGGGACTAATACCGACGGCGCGACTGCAACGTCGCGCCGCTTTCTTTCGCACCATGGGGCGTCATTCGAAGTGCGGGTAAAACGAGAATCGCCCGTTAAATCCTATGCCGGTGCGCTCCCGACATTCTTTTCCTGCTGCGCATTCTGCAGCATCCGCAGTTGCATGCGTACCTGGTAAAAGCTTAAGACTTTACAGGCTGTTTCTCTGGTCAGCTTTTTGTATCGTTCAAAAGCTGCCGCGATATCACCCGGCTGTAAGTTGCGTTCGGCGACATACATCGTGAGCAATCCCTTGGCGGTCGTCCAGGAGCAGCCGACAGCCTTAGCGAGTATGAGGATCATATCCTCGCCTTTATCAAGCAAAGCGCGCTCAACCAGGTCGGCGGGGAAGCGGCCGAGTTCCGACAACGCGAACACCGTCCGTTCGAACGCCTGGCCGTGCGCGGAAGCGTGGATATTGGCCTCGGTCACCGGGCGCAAATTTGACCGCCTTCTGCCATCGCGAACGGCGACAGCATGGTGGCGCGACGCCATGCGGACTTCCTGTTGCATGCCGGTCGCGACGTCGTCGATCGCGCCGCGGATGGCTGCCGCCGCGCCCGGATCGGCGCCTTCCAGCTTTGCGCGCACCGAGGCGGAAGCCGTTTCGAGAAGTTTCAGGAAACATTGGCGGGGCAGATCGTCGCGTCGGCCAAGAGCCAAGGTCAATCTGTTGTCACGACGGGCACGCGTCGTAAGCATCCCATAACCGCTCGGCGAGAAACGGGCGCCTTTATTGCTCACCGCTCTATGAACCACGCGGCGATCGCCTCGTTCCACCAGAATGTCGGTAACCGCCTCGCTCAGCTCCAGGCGCTGGGCGATAGCGAAAAGATGCTCCTGGCTCTTGCTGCACGCATTTTCGACTAGATCGGCCTCGCCGAGTTGTCGGCAATGGACCAGCACGGGCTCGGCGACCGCGATGTCGTCGTCGAAAGCGAGCGCGCGGATCAGCCCCGGGGGACCGTTGCCGATGCGCGCCAAGCGGCCGGCCAGTCTCGCCCGCGCTTTGACTTCAATATCGGCCGACAGCTCCTGCAACACGTCATCGAACAGCGCGATCTGATCGCTGGAATAACCGCGCGAGCCGGTGGCGAACAGATCCGTGATGCGCTCGAGAATTCTCAACCGCTGCTGGGCGCCGCCGGTCGCGACCGCATCGTTGAGTTCGTCGATCAGTGATTGTTGTTCCGTATACTCGGGCTTTTCGACAGACAGGGCGGCGTTGCGCATGGCGAGGGTATTTCCAATGGAGCGCAACCGAAGATGCCGGTTCGCGTTGCGGTGGCGGCATGTCGGTTAGCGGCGAAACATCTGCAAATTGTAGCGGCAATTTGCAAAGATCCCTTTCAATCTGCACAGCGTAATCAAGCGAAAATTTTACGAATATTTTGCCGCGCGAGGCGATCGCGGCGCGATTGGTAATGCGGTACGGGCGGCCAGATGGCCGCCCGTACGCGAGGTGCAATCATCCGCCTTCGGAGTTACGCGACTTTCTCCTTAAGATGGGGGAACATCGCGTACAATGCTTCCTGGTCCATCTCGGTCTTGAACTTATGGCGGTCTTTGAGCGTGCCGGCCTTTTGCGCGGCGGGACGGGCGTTGATTTCGTCGACCAGCCGCTTGAGGTTCTTGAATTTTTCCCATGCACCGTCGCCGATTACCATCGGCAGCATGCGCGCCCAGCCCCAGACATTCATGTCGGCGATGGTGTAGCTGTCGCCCAGCATATATTTCTGCTTGGCAAGCCGTGCATCGAGAATGCCGGCATGACGATTCGCCTCGAACAGGTAGCGGTTGATGGCGTAGGGGAGTTTCTCCGGCGCATAATTGCGGAAATGCACCGCCTGGCCGAAATACGGGCCGACACCGGACGACACGAAGAACATCCAGGACAAGAGCTCGCCGCGCGCTTTGTCGGTCTTCGCCGGCAGGAACTTGCCGGTCTTCTCGGCGAGGTACATCAGGATCGCGCTTGAATCGAATACCGTGACGTCGCCGTCGACGATCGCGGGTAGTTTTGCGTTCGGATTGATCGCCAGAAATTCCGGCTTGTGTTGCTCACCCTTGCGGGTGTCGACCGGTATGCCTTCGTAGGGCAGACCGGATTCTTCCAGGAACAGTGCAACCTTGGTCGGATTCGGCGCGCCGCTATAGTAGAATTTCAGCATCGATCTCTCCTTGGCACGTATTGGAATAGCCGCCTTGTTAGAACAGCCCGACGATCTTGCCATCAGGCCCGACATCGATCACGTCGGCCGCCGGAACCCGCGGCAGGCCTGGCATGGTCATGACCTCGCCGCAGATCGCGACCACGAATTCGGCGCCGGCGGAAAGCCGCACTTCGCGCACATTGACGATGTGATCGACCGGCGCGCCCTTGGCGTCGGCATTGGTCGAGAAGCTGTATTGCGTCTTGGCGACGCAGATCGGGAATTTGCCGTAGCCCATCGATTCGAAATTGGCGAGCTGATCGCGCACCGATTTGTCGGCGGAGATATCCTTGGCGCGATAGATCTCCTTGGCGATGGTGCGGATCTTCTCGAAAAGCGGCATATCGTCGGGATAGAGGAATTTCAGCTTGCTCTTGCCGCTCTCGGCCACTTTCACCACGGCCTTGGCGACATTGGCCGCGCCCTCCCCGCCCATCGCCCAGTGATCGGCCATGAATGCCTCAACGCCGAGCGACTTGCAGGTGTCTTCGACCAGCTTGATCTCGGCTTCGGTGTCGGCCGAAAAGCGGTTGATCGAGATGATAGGAACGATGCCGAATTTCTGCACGTTCTCGACATGACGTTTCAGATTGCTCATGCCGGCTTCGAGCGCTTTGAGGCTTTCGGTCTTGAGATCTTCCTTCTTGACGCCGCCGTGCATCTTCAGCGCGCGGATGGTGGCGACCAGCACCGCGCAGGACGGCTCGATGCCGGCCTTGCGGCATTTGATATCCATGAACTTCTCGCCGCCGAGATCGGCGCCGAAGCCGGCTTCGGTGACGACATAATCGGCAAGCTTGAGCGCGGTGGTCGTCGCCAGCACCGAATTGCAACCGTGTGCGATATTGGCGAACGGGCCGCCATGGATGAAAGCGGGCGTGCCTTCGAGCGTCTGCACCAGATTGGGTGCCAGCGCTTCCTTGAGCAACACGGTCATGGCGCCATGCGCCTTGAGGTCGGCGGCGCGGATCGGTTTCCGATCGCGGGTATAGGCGACGACGATGTTGCCGAGGCGTGTCTTGAGATCTTCGAGATCGCGGGCGAGGCAGAAGATCGCCATGACCTCCGAAGCGACGGTGATGTCGAAGCCGTCTTCGCGCGGAAAGCCGTTGGCGACGCCGCCGAGGGAGCCTACGATCGAACGCAGCGCGCGATCGTTCATGTCGAGCACGCGGCGCCAGGCGACGCGGCGCTCGTCGATACCGAGCGCATTGCCCCAATAGATGTGGTTGTCGAGCAAAGCCGCGAGGAGATTGTTAGCGGATGTGATGGCGTGGAAATCGCCGGTGAAATGAAGGTTGATGTCCTCCATCGGCACCACTTGGGCATAGCCGCCGCCAGCGGCGCCGCCTTTAACGCCGAACGACGGACCGAGCGACGGCTCGCGCAGGCAGAGCATCGCCTTCTTGCCTATATAATTGAGCGCGTCGGTGAGGCCGACCGTGGTCGTGGTCTTGCCCTCGCCAGCCGGCGTCGGCGTGATGGCGGAGACCAGGATGAGCTTGCCATTCGGCTTGTCTTTGAGCGACTTGATGAAATCCATCGATATTTTGGCCTTGTAGTGGCCGTAGGGTTCGAGGTTCTCCGGTGCGATGCCGAGCCGCTCGCGGGCGACGTCGACGATCAGCCGCTTCTTGGCGGCTTGCGAAATTTCGATATCGGATTTCGGCGACTGATGTTGTGAGGCGGGCATGGTGGTGGGTCCATCGATTGAGAAGTTTTTGGTCGTCCTGCCCTGCCTTGTGCTGGGCATCCCCGTCTTCTGTCACGCAAAGACGTGGATGGTCGGGATAAGCCCGGCCATGACGCGGTGGGTCATGTGAAACGTGCCTTGACGGCGAGATTGACGGATTTCGCCCACTCGCCGGCTTCGACCTTCTTGCCGTCGGCGGGCTGAACACGCGTGACCTTGAAACGTCCATCGGCGCAGACCACGGTGAAACCGTCGGCCTCGACCACGGCGATCTCGCCGAGCTTGCCGGCGATGCCTTTGGGATCCTTCGCCGGCAACGGCTTGGCGTCGAAGACCTTCAATTGCTTGCCTTCGAGTGTGGTCCAGGCGCCGGGCGCCGGATTGCAGCCGCGGATCAGCCGATCGATCTGCTCCCAGGGCTTGCCCCAATCGATCTTGGCGTTGTCGGGACCGCAGCGGCCTTCATAGGTCGCCTTCGCTTCGTCTTGTTTGATGCGCGGCGCGTTGCCAGCCTTGACCAGATCGACCGCCTCCAGCATCGCCTCGACGCCCAGAGGAAACAAACGTTCGAAATAAACCGTGCCGAGCGTGTCGACAGGGCCGATCGGGGTCTTTTTCTGGATCAGCACGTCGCCGGTATCGAGCCCGTTGTCGGGCCAAAAGATCGACAGCCCGGTCTCGGACTCGCCCTTGATGATCGGCCAGTTGATCGCGCTGGCGCCGCGATAGGCCGGCAATAGCGACGGGTGATACTGGATCGAGCCGTGGGTCGGGATGTTGAGAAATTCCTCGGGCACGAAAAGCGTAACGAAGGCCATGACCTGCAGGTCGGGCTTGAGCGCTTTGAACTCCTCCCAGACTTCGGGTTTCTTGTAGGAGTCCGGCTGATGGACAGGAAGCTTCGCAGCGAGCGCGGCCTCTTTCAACGGATCGGCCTTGGCGCCTGGCTTCTCAGGCGCAACATAGACGGCGACGACCTCCTCGCCGCGCTTGAGCAGCGCTTCGAGTACCGCTTTGCCGAAAGCCTGCTGGCCGTGAACAACAATACGCATGGTAAAAGCCTCTTCGCTAACGCGGAATGTCCCCTCCCCCTGGGTGGGGGAGAGGAAAGAGAAGTTACGCCGCCGCGGCCTTGGCCGGCTTGTCGGGCGCCGTGATCGCACCCGACGCCTTGATCTCGGCAACGTCCTTGTCGGAATAATCGAGCACGTCGCGCAAGATCTCGTCGGTGTGCTCGCCAAGCAGCGGCGAGCGCCGCACGTCGGCGGGCGAGTCCGACAGCTTGATCGGATTGCCGACTGTCAAGTATTTGCCGCGCACCGGATGATCGACTTCGACGACGGTGCCGGTCGCGCGCAGCGACGGCTCCTCGGCGATCTCTTTCATCGACAGGATCGGGCCCACCGGAATGTCGTGCTGGTTACAAATGGCCATGACGTCGAACTTGGTCAGGGTCTTGGTCCATTCCTCGATGGTGGCGAAGATGTGCTTGAGCCGCGGCAGCCGCGCCGGCGGCGTCGCGTAATCCGGATCGGTTTTCCAGTCCGGCTTGCCGATGAGGTCGCAGATCGGAGCCCAGACCGGCGCTTGAGTGATGAAATAGATGTAGGCGTCCGGATCGGCCTCCCAGCCCTTGCATTTGAGGATCCAGCCCGGCTGACCGCCGCCGGAATCGTTGCCGGCGCGCGGCGTCGCGGCGCCGAACGACACCCCCTCGCCATACTGGCTGTATTCGGTCAGCGGCCCGTGCTTGAGACGCTGCTGGTCGCGCAGTTTGACGCGCGCCAAATTGAGCACGCCGTCCTGCATGGCCGCGAGCACCTTTTGGCCGCGGCCGGTGCGGGTGCGCTGGTAGAGCGCCGAGACAATACCGAGCGCGAGATGCAGGCCGGTGCCTGAGTCGCCAATCTGCGCGCCGGTGACGAGCGGCGGCCCTTCGCGGAAACCGGTGGTCGAAGCGGAACCGCCAGCGCATTGCGCCACATTCTCGTAGACCTTGCAGTCTTCATAAGGGCCCGGGCCGAAGCCCTTCACCGAGGCTACGATCATGCGCGGATTGAGCTTGTGGATGTACTCGAAGGTCAACCCCATGCGGTCAAGCGCGCCCGGCGCGAAATTCTCCACCAGCACGTCGCACAGCTTCACCAGGCGATCGAGGATTTCCTTGCCCTTCGGATGCTTGGAATCGATGGTGATCGAGCGCTTGGAGCCATTGAGCATGGTGAAGTAGAGGCTGTCGGCGCCCTTCACGTCGCGCAATTGGGTGCGCGTGATGTCGCCGACGCCTGGCCGTTCGACCTTGATCACGTCGGCACCCATATATGCCAAGAGCTGCGTGCAGGTCGGTCCCGACTGCACATGGGTGAAGTCGAGGATTTTCACGCCCTCGAGCGCCCGGCCGGCGTGGCCGAAAGGACGGTTCGTCGGCTTGGGCAATCCGTTACCGGCAGCTTTGGCCGCGGGCCTTGCTGCGGATTTTGCCGCAGGTTTCGCCGCAGGTTTCACGGCCGGTTTCCTGGTCTTGAATTTCACCACCTTGCCGGAAGATTTTTTTGCCGCCGACTTCCTTGCCGCCGGCTTTGATTTTGCCTTGCTGGTCTTCTTTCGCATTGCCATGTCGTTTCCTCTTTCGTCATTCCGGACGTCGAGCGGAGCGCGACAGCCCGGAAGCCCTATTCACAATTCGCGGTTATGGATCCCGGGAACGCGGGCTAGCGCCCGCGCACCGGAATGTCTCTTCGGGTCACTTTTTGCGCAGCGCGCTTTGCGGGTTGAGGTTGCCGATGCGGCCGCTCTCGCTGCCGGCCGCCGGGTCGATCACCGCATTGATCAGCGTCGGCTTGCCGGAATCCATCGCCGCGTTCACGGCGCGCTTGAGCTCGTCGGGCGACGTCGCATTGACGCCGACGCCGCCAAACGCCTCCATCATCTTGTCGTAGCGCGAGCCCTTGACGAA
>PLTE01000382.1 GCA_003164375.1 Hyphomicrobiales bacterium
GCAGCACCATGCCGCCGATCATCTGAACGTCGAAATGACGCTGCCCGAGCGTGCGCTTGGCCGCCTCGCGCACGGTGGCGAAAGCCGGCGCCAGAATGTCGTCCAGTGTGCGTCCCTCGCCGAGTTGCTTTCTGAATTCCTCGGTGCGCGCGCGGAGCGCCTCGTCGGACAGGGCCTCGAGCTCCGGCTCCAGCGCGTTGATCTCATCGACGCGCGGGCGATAGGCGCGGATTCGTCGGTCGTTGGAGGAACCGAACAGTTTGCGGGCGACAGCACCGATCATCGCGTCATCTTCCTTCTAGATTTCGGGCTCACCGGCCGGGCTATCTGATTGCGCACGATATTGTCCGAAATCCATTTAGTCCGAAAACCATACCTGTCCGAGTACCGGTTCTCCGATCATGCTGTCAGCCCCTCCTGCCAGCGCGTCAGGTGAGGTGTGCCAACCAGCGGAAAATGCGGCGCTATTCGGGCTTCCGTAAGGCGACTTAAGGTCCCAAACTCTGGTCGAGAGATAGGAGGGGGTGAGTTTACTGTCAATGCGACGGCGTCGCCAAGGCGGCCCGCGGCTTCACGCTCTCGTTAGGTCCGCGGTGCGATTCTGCCATTGCCAAAAGCAGGCGATTCGGCGAGTGTCCGCGCCGATCGCGGACCGCAAAATTTGGGTCCGATAACCCCGGAACAACCCGGCGTTTTGCCCCCTCGCCAAAGGATCGCGTTTTATGGCCTCCACCCGTCCGCCCGTTACCCGCGCGCTCGGCGCGCTTGCGCTTGCCGCATGCCTCATAGCCCCGACCGCCGCCGCGCGGGCTCAGGCTGCGCAAAGCCCCGATCCGGTCGTTGCCCGCGCCAACGGCGTCGAGATCCGCCAAAGCGACCTCGCGATCGCCGAGGATGAGGTCGGCGCCAACATGCCGCAAATGCCGCCGGATCAGAAACGTGAATACCTCATCACTTATCTCGCCGACGTGGTCGTCCTGGCGCAGGCCGCCGAGCAGCAGAAGCTCGCCGACCGCGACGACGTCAAGCACCGCATCGAGTTAGAGCGCAACAAGGTGCTGATGGAGACGCTGCTGCAGGGCGTCGGTCAGGCCGCCGAGACCGACGAAGCGATGCACAAGGTCTACGACGACGCCGTCAAGCAGGTACCGAGCGAGCAAGAGGTGCACGCGCGGCATATCCTGGTCCCGACCGAAGACGAAGCCAAGGCGATCGAAGTCGAACTGAAAAAGGGCGCGGATTTCGCCACGCTTGCCAAGGAAAAGTCGAAAGACCCAGGCGCGGCCGAAGGCGGCGATCTCGGTTATTTCACCAAGGACCAGATGGTGCCCGAATTTGCCGAGGTCGCGTTCAAGCTCGACAAGGGTCAGATTTCCGATCCGGTGAAGACGCAGTTCGGCTGGCACATCATCAAGGTCGAGGATAAGCGCACCAAGCCGACCCTGACCTTTGACGAGGTCAAAGGCCAGATCGAGAATTACGTCTCGCATCGCGCGCAAGCCGATCTGGTGCAGAAGTTGCGCAGCGCCGCCAACATCGAGCGTCTCGACCAGCCGCCTCCACCGGTGGCCGATCCTTCGACGCTCAATCCGGCGGCGCCAGCGAAGAAGTAGCCAGCGCGACGGCGGCGCGATACCCTTAACCGTTATGGTTGCCGCATAGCCCTCCAAGGACGCACGGCCCGAGCCATCATCCTTCGAGGCTCGCGGAGTTTACTATAGGGCCGGCGAAGCCGGACCCGTTGGCTCGCACCTCAGGATGACGCCGACTGGCCGGGACCCAGATTTCTCCCCATCGTCATGGCCGGGCTTGTCCCNNGGACCCGTTGGCTCGCACCTCAGGACGACGGAATGACTACCACCATCTCTCCGCTCGCTCCGAAAACTATCCCGGAAATGCCGGCTATCGCCGGCGTGCGCATGGCGACAGGCGCCGCCGGCATCCGATACCAAGGCCGTACCGACGTGATGCTCGCGATCTTCGAGGAGGGAACGAGCGTGGCGGGGGTGTTCACCCGCTCCAAATGCCCCTCGGCACCGGTCGAATGGTGCCGTGCCCGGATCCGCGGCGCACGTGCCCGCGCGCTTGTGGTCAATTCCGGCAACGCCAATGCCTTTACCGGCAAGAACGGCAGCACCGCCTGCGCTCTCACCGCCAGACTCGCGGCCGCCGCGGTCGGCTGCAGGATGTCCGAAGTGTTTCTCGCCTCGACCGGCGTCATCGGTGAGCCGCTGCCGGCGCAAGCCTTCGATGGCGTTTTGCCCAAACTCGTCGCGGCGGCCGCGCCAGATGCCTATGAAGAGGCCGCGCGCGCGATCATGACCACCGACNNCCAAGGGCGCCGGGATGATCGCGCCCGACATGGCGACAATGCTCGCCTTCGTCTTTACCGATGCGCCGATCGCGGCGCCAGTGTTGCAGTCGCTGCTGCGCGAGGGTGTCGTCGACACCTTCAATGCCGTAACCATCGACGGCGACACCTCGACCTCGGACACCGTGCTGGCCTTCGCCACCGGCGCCGCGCACGCGGCGCCGCGCATCACTCGCGCCCACGATCCGCGGCTCGTCCCATTCCGCAAGGCGTTCAACGCCGTGCTCGGTAGTCTCGCCGAGCAAGTTGCGCGCGACGGCGAGGGTGCGCGCAAACTGGTCGAAATCGTGGTCGAGGGCGCCGTATCGAAAGCTTCGGCGCGTCGCGTCGCGCTGTCGATCGCCAATTCGCCGCTGGTCAAGACCGCAATCGCCGGCGAGGATGCCAATTGGGGTCGCGTCGTCATGGCAGTCGGCAAAGCCGGCGAACCTGCCGACCGCGACCGGCTTTCAATCTGGTTCGGCGGCATCCGCGTCGCGCATAAGGGTGCGCGCGATTCGGCGTACGACGAGGCTGCGGTCTCCGCCGCGATGAAGAAGCCCGAGATCGCGCTCAAGGTCGCGCTTGGGCTCGGCAAGGGCCGCGACCGCGTGCTGACCTGCGACCTGACCAAAGAATACGTCGCGATCAACGGCGACTATCGGTCGTGAGTGCAGCATGATCGCTGCACCTAAACACACTCACACTTCGTTGCTCGACGTCGCCTACGAAGAGAGCGGTGCGGCGAACGGCGTGCCGGTCTTGCTCATGCATGGCTGGCCGTACGATCCGCGCTGCTATGACGAGGTTATCCCGCCACTTATCGCTGCCGGCTGTCGCATCATCGTGCCCTATCTGCGCGGTTTCGGCGCGACGCGTTTTCTTGCTGCCGACACGCTACGGTCGGGCCAGCAGGGCGCGCTCGGCAACGATTTGCGCGAATTGATGGACGCGCTTGCAATCGAACGCGCCGTACTCGCCGGCTATGATTGGGGCGGCCGCGCCGCCTGCATTGTCGCCGCGCTCTGGCCGGACCGCGTGCATGGCCTCGTCACCGTCAACGGCTACAACATCCAAGACATTCCTGGCTCGGCCGCGCCGCAGACGCCAGCGCAGGAGCGCCGCTTCTGGTACCAGTGGTATTTGAACACCGAACGCGGCCGTGCCGGGCTCGATGCCAATCGCCGCGAGCTCTGCCGTCTGCTATGGGAATTATGGTCGCCGCATTGGACGTTCGACGACACGACCTTCGAGCGCAGCGCCATCTCACTCGACAATCCGGATTTTGTCGCGGTAACGATTCAGTCCTATCGTCACCGCTACGGCATCGTCGCAGGCGATCCGGCCCTGGACGAGATCGAGCGGCGGCTTGCCGCAAAGCCCAAGATCGCAACTCCGACGATCGCGTTGCAGGGTGAAGCCGATGGCGTCCTGCCGCCTGAGACCTCGGAAAAGCACGCGGCATTCTTCACCGGACCGTATCAGCGGCGCGTCTTGCCGAGGATCGGCCATAACCCGCCGCAAGAGGCGCCGCGGGCCGTAGCCGACGCGATCGTCGAATTGGTCCGCAGCACGGAGCCGTTAGCTCGCGGTTAACCAGGGCGCCGAATGCGGCTATTGATGCGGTCGAATTGAACATGCATTTACCCTCCGCTCTTTAGATTGAGGCCAGGCCGTGAGCGTCAAACTTGTCCTCGTTGCCGCCTGCGCGCTAATCGACGCCGATGGCCGCGTGCTGATCGCGCAGCGTCCGCCGGGCAAGTCGATGGCAGGGCTTTGGGAGTTTCCCGGCGGCAAGGTCGAGCCCGGCGAAGGGCCGGAACAGAGCTTAATCCGAGAGCTGAAGGAGGAACTGGGCATCGTCGTCAAGGAAGAGTGTCTCGCACCGCTGACCTTCGCGAGCCATCTCTACCCCGATTTTCATCTGCTCATGCCGCTTTATGTCTGCCGGCGCTGGGAAGGTTTCGTCGCACCGCTGGAAGAGCAGAATCTGAAATGGGCGCGACCGATCGAGTTGCGTAACTACCCGATGCCACCTGCCGACGAACCGCTGATTTCGCACCTGACGACGCTGTTATGATCCGAACGCCAGAAGGCTAATGGCCATGTTCAAGTTGCAAAAGCGCACGATCTTCACTACCGCCCGGTACTTCATGCGCGACGACCGCGGCGCCACGTCGATCGAATATGCCATGATCGCCTCAGGCGTCGCCGTCGTCATTGCTGCAACGATTACGAGCCTCGGTTCCACCGTCAAAACTCTCTTCACCAACGTTTCGACGTCTCTGAAATAATTATGTCGTTGCAGTAAATGACGCGGCTTGCCTAGGCACTGAATCTTGCCCGAAAACCCGTCGCCAATGTATCGGCCTACCCTAACCACCGGCTTTATCACCCGCTGAAATCTCGCGCGAACCGAGCGCGTCGGCGAGCCGCGTTTTCGCGGTGCCCGGTTTGAGCGGTTGCTGCTGGCTCGGATGGGGCGCCCACCCGGACAGCCAGACGATCTCAAAGGTCGCGCGCACGCGCCCGTCGTCGTCAGCAAACTCGCGCGCGTAAATCTCCGCCATCCGCAGCAATGTCGCACGCCGTAGTGGCGTACGGCGGCGGGCATTGAGCGCATTGGTAGCGCCCATGCGCCGCAGATCATGCATCAGGCCGAACACGGAATCGTAGCGCACGCAGACACGCTCGACATCGATGACCGGCAACGCGAAGCCGGCGCGCTGCAGCAAGGCGCCGAGTTCGCGCAGATCGGCGAACGGCGCAACCCGCGGCGAGGCACCGCCTTCGATGTCGCTCTCTGCCGCGGCAAAGGACTGGCGAAGTTCGGTCAGCGTCTCGCCGCCGAACAGCGCCGCGACAAATAGGCCGTCGGGCTTGAGGGCACGGCGAATCTGTACGAGCGCGCCCGGCAGATCGTTAACGTGATGCAACGCCAGCGCCGACACGGCGAGATCGAGGGCGGCGTCGCCGAACGGCAGCGCCTCCTCGTCGGCGACGACGAAAGGACGCGTCCGCGTGAGCGCATCGACCGCGACGATCGTGCCGATCGAGTCGAGACGTGAGAGAGCCACCCGCACCGCTTCGCCCGGCGTGCCGAGATCGACGGCAAGCTCAAACCGGCGCAGCACTGCGGAAAGCCGCTCGGCAAGGTCGTCGGCGACGCGATCGAGCAGGAACGTCGCGCTGCCCAGCGCCGCTGCACGAAGGCGGCGGCGGCGGATGAGCGCGCGGTCGAATATCACCGGGCTATGTGCCGTCGAGACTTCGGCCATTGCTCCGCTAGTCCTTTCGATTGTCTCCCGCTTCGGGCCAGCATTACCTCCCATCGGCGATGACATTTTCCCAATAGCGCGGTAGCGTTAGGCTATGCCGGCATCGGTCAGCATTGCTTTGCCTACACCAATCAAACGCGCCGCGGACGCGGCGCGCGCACTATTTCGTACCACGCTCGATCTCGCTTTGCCGCCGCTCTGCCCCGCCTGCCACGACCCGGTCGAGGGGCGGGGCCTGTGTCCGGGCTGCTGGTCGAAACTGTCCTTCATCACGCGGCCCTATTGCGAGCGGCTCGGCATTCCCTTCGTCTATGACCCGGGGCCGGGCATCCTGTCCATGGAAGCGATCGCCGACCCGCCGGCCTATCATCGCGCCCGCGCCGCCGTGCGCTTCGACGACATTGCGCGCGCGCTGGTGCACGGCCTCAAATATGGTGACCGGCTCGACCTCGCGCCGATGATGGGGCGCTGGATCAGCCATGCCGGGCACGAGCTCCTCGCCGAAGCCGACGCGCTAGTCCCGGTGCCGCTGCATTGGCGCCGGTTGTGGGCGCGGCGCTTCAATCAGTCGGCCGCGCTCGCCGCCGCGATCTCGGCGGAAAGCGGGGTGTCGGTGGTCGGCTCGGCGCTTAAGCGCGTCAAGCCGACGGCACAGCAGGTTGGCCTCACGCGCCCCGAACGCGCCTTGAACGTCCAAGGCGCGTTCCGCGTGCCGGAGGACAGCATGGCCGCGGTAGCCGGTCGGCGCCTGGTTCTGGTCGACGACGTGCTCACATCCGGGGCTACCGTCGACGGCTGCGCCCGGGCGCTGCTACGTGCCGGTGCCGCCAATGTCGATGTGCTGATTTTCGCCAGGGTTGCCGAGCCGGTACGAACGTCCATATAAACACTTAACAAAATCCGCACGGTATCGTCACGCGGTATCGAAGTGTTGCATTATTGAAGTCCTGCACAATGGCCACAATCGACATCTATACTATTCGCTACTGCCCCTACTGCCACGATGCGAAGGAATTACTCTCCCGCAAGGGCGTAGAGTTCAATGAGATCGACGCATCTGCGAACCGGGACATACGTAAAGAGATGATCGCGCGCGCCAACGGACGCAGCACTTTTCCGCAGATTTTCATCGGCACGACTCACGTCGGCGGCTGCGACGATCTTTATGCGCTCGATGACGCCGGCAAGCTCGATCCGTTGCTGACCGATGCCGAGCAATCGAAGGAACGGCCGGCATGACCGCGACAAACGCTTCGACCTTCAGGGTCGGCCTTATTCAGATGCGATCGGGGCTCGATCCGGCGTTCAACCTGACGACGGCCTTGGCGCTGATCGAGGAGGCCAAACGCGCCGGCGCCGACTACGTGCTCACGCCGGAAATGACCAATATCCTGGCGCTCAAACGCGACCAGCTGTTCGCGAAGATCGTTGCGGAGGAGCAAGATTCGACGCTGGCAAGCTTGCGGGAAGTTGCGCGCAAACTTTCGATTTTCATCCATATCGGTTCGCTGGCGATCAAAGTGTCGCCGGACAAAGCCGCCAACCGCTCGCTCCTGATCGACCGCAAAGGCGAGGTGATCGCACGCTACGACAAGATCCATATGTTCGACGTCGATCTTGCCGGCGGCGAGAGCTATCGGGAATCCAACAATTACCGCCCCGGCGAACTGGCGGTGATCGCCGATCTGCCGTGGGGCCGGCTCGGTCTGACGGTCTGTTACGACCTGCGTTTTCCGGCGCTTTATCGCGCGCTCGCCGAGGCCGGCGCGTCGTTTCTCGCCATACCCTCGGCATTCACGCGACAGACCGGCGAGGCGCATTGGCACGTTTTGCAGCGCGCGCGCGCCATTGAAAACGGCTGCTTCGTGTTCGCCGCGGCGCAAGGCGGCAAGCACGAAAACGGCCGCGAGACTTTCGGTCATTCACTCGTGGTCGATCCATGGGGGCGCATCATCGCCGAGGGAGGCACCGACCCTGGCGTGCTGATCGCGGAGGTCGATCCGGCCGCGGTCGCGGCGGCGCGAGGCCGGATTCCATCGCTCAATCACGGCCGGCGTTTCGAACTGGTCGAGCCGATGGCCGAGCCGACCTACCTGCATGTCGTGCCGGAGCCGCTATGATCCGCTACGCACTCAGCTGCGATAAGGGCCACGCCTTCGAAAGCTGGTTCCAGAACTCGGCCGCCTACGACAAGCAGCGCAAGCGCTCGTTGGTGGCCTGCCCGGCGTGCGGCTCCGCGAGAGTGGAGAAGGCGATCATGGCGCCTAGTCTGGCGTCAAATCTCGCGCCCCAGCTCGGCCATATCGATGCTGCCGGGCCGCAGCCGCCCGGCCCGTCGCCCACCCCGTCGAACCCGACGCCGCCGCCGCTACAACCAGCGCCGTCGCCCCCGATCCCGCCCAGGAGTGCGGTCGCGATGATGTCGCAGCCGGAACGCGAGTTACGGCAAAAGCTCAAGGAATTGCGCGACCACGTCGCCAAGAATGCGAGCTACGTCGGCAATAACTTCCCCGAAGAGGCGCGCAAGATCCATTATGGCGAGACCGAACGCCGCTCGATTTACGGCGAGGCGTCCCCAGACGAAGCGAAGGAATTGCACGACGAGGGCATCGAATTTCATCCGTTGCCGATCCTGCCGGATGATCAGAATTAGCGCGCTTCACGCCGCCTGTTCGGCGACGACCATATAATTTGCGTCGATGTCGGTCGAAAGCTGAAAGCGGTCGGCAAAAACATTGTAGATCACGCCGGCCTCGTCGATGACGCGCAAGCCATTTTGTTCGATTGCCATTTCAAGCTCGTTCGGAGTCACGAATTTTTGCCATTGATGGGTGCCACGCGGTATCCAGCGCAAAATATATTCGGCGCCAACGATGGCCAGCGCGAAGCTCTTTAAGGTGCGATTGAGCGTGGCGACGAACATAAGGCCGCCGGGCTTCACCATCGCGGCGGCGCTCGCGATGAACAGGGCGACATCGGCGACGTGCTCCACGACTTCCATGGCGAGAACAACGTCGAACTTTTCGCCCGCCGCGGCCAGCGCCTCGGCGGTGGTACTGCGGTAATCGATGGTCAGCCCCGATTGCGCCGCGTGAAGCTGGGCGACCTCAACATTGCCATCGGCGGGATCGGCGCCGACGACCGACGCGCCGAGCCGCGCCAGCGGTTCAGAGAGCACTCCGCCGCCGCAGCCGATATCGAGAATGCGCAAGCCGGCAAGGCTGTCGCGCCGCGTCGGATCGCGGCCGAAATGTTCGGCGGCGTGATCGCGGATGTAGACGAGGCGGACCGGGTTGAACTTGTGCAGCGTCGCCCATGGCCCGCGCGCGTCCCACCACTGTCCGGACAGGCGCGAGAATCGCGCGATCTCGGCCTCGTCAATGGTGCCTGCTGAGGGGGGCTGTCGATCCATGGGGAGCTACTTTCGATTTGTTAGCCGGATACCGCCATCATCTTGATCTCATGGGTCTTAGCAATTCCCGCGAGCTCTTCCCACAGCTTTGCAGGAAGAGGGATGCCGGATTTGCGCCGTTTGGCTTCGGTGCGGCCGGAGCGCTCGCCTGGCAACAAGATCTCGTCGAAGCCAGTTTGCCGCGGCAGCGCCTTGATGATGGCGGCGAGCGTGTCGGCGTCATGGGTGAAATCGCCCACCGGGCGAAACGTCGCGATATCGACGGCGATCATCGCCGTATTGGCGGTGTGGCGCGTCCGTTTCTCCGGGCCAAGCGCACGCGCCTGGACCGGCGCCGCCGCCAGCACGCTCGCCAGCATTTCGAACATCAGGCCTAGCCCTGATCCCTTGGGACCGCCGAGCGGCAGCAGGATTTCGGCCGTGCGCGGATCGGTGGTGGGCTCGCCCTTAGCGGTCAACACCGTGTCTTGCGGCAGCTCAGCGCCGCTGGCGCGCGATTGCAGGATCTTGCCGTTCGAGATCGTGCTCGCCGCCATATCGAGAACGAGCGGACCGCTTCCGCTCGGCACCGCGATGGCGATCGGCGAGGTGCCGAGGCTCGCCACCCGCGCGCCGTGATACGCCATCAAGGTTTGCCCCGCGCCCATGATGATCGCGGCGCAATCGCGTTCCGCGATCCATTGCGCGTAGCGTCCGATCGCGCCGGTATGGGTGGTCTGGCGGATGAGGCCAAAACAGACGCCGGACTTTTTTGCCCGCTCCACTGCCAAAGCCGCACCCTTCATCGCCGCGATTGGACCGAAGCCATGGCCGCCGTCGAGCACGAAAGTCGCGGCGCGGTCGTGGATCAGATACGGCTGCGCCTTCGGATCGATTTCGCCGCTACCGATCAGCTTGAGGTAGCGCGGCAGCCGCGACACGCCGTGGCCGTCGACGCCTCGAAGGTTGGCCCAGACCAAGCCCTGAGCGACAGTGGCGGCGTCGCTGTCGCTTGCACCGTGCGCAACGAGCAAATCGCGGATGAAACGCAAAAGCTCGTCGTGACTGACTTTATTGCCGCTCACTCACCGCTCCGTCTAAGCATTTCAGTAGACCATGATCTCTTCGGAACACCGGCTTCCTCCCCCTGGATCAAGTCCGGGGGCTGGCATTTTCAGGATCCTGGTTTGGTCGGAAAATAGCGGTCGAGCCAGTCGCGTAAAAGGCTCCAGACGCGTTTGGAATTCTCCGCAAACAGAAAATGATCGAGCCCACTGAACAAATGCAGCTCGCTCGGTTGGCCGGCGCGTTTGAACAGTTCGATCGACTGCTCGGTTGGCGTCACTGAATCGTTCGCCGCATGAATGAGCAAGAGCGGCCGGGGCGCAATTTTTCCCACCACCTCCTCGGCGCGGAAATCGAACATGCTCTGCGCTGTCTCGGCCGGAAACATTTCGACTGAATTGGGCGCCAGCATGCCGACCTTCTGCCGCTCCAAGCTCTCGCGAACGTGGATGGGTATCGGCACAATTTCATGGCGCGGAACCATCAGCGATTGTCCGGTCCGGACGCGATGGGCGCGCCCCTCTTCGAGCATGCTGGTGAATTTCGCCCAGGCTTCCGGCGTCGGATGCTGGCCGCGGAATTTGCGTTCGCCATGGCCCCAGCCGCCGTTCGAGATCACCGCGGCAAGCCGGGGGTTGACACCGCCGGCATAGACCGCGACCGCGCCGCCGAAACTCGAACCGATGGCGCCGATGCGGTCCGGATCGACCGCTGGATGCCGCGCGAGGAAGGACAGCGCATTGCCGAGATCCTCCACCTGTTCGAGACAGATCACGCGACCGAACTCGCCCGCGCTGTTGCCGCAGCCGCGCATATCGAAGCGTAACGTGACATAGCCGAAATCGCTGAGCACGCGTGTTGGCGCCAACACGCTCGGGCTTTCACTATTCGAACCGAAGCCATGCAGCACCAGGAAAGCCGCGCACCGCTGCGACGGCTGAAAGCCTTCCGGCAGGCCGAGCACACCATGCAGGCGCAAGCCCGCGGATTGAAAGCTGACGACTTGTTCTTTCATACTGCGTGAGACGAATAAATCTCCTCCTTCATGCCCGGCCAGCTCTATCGCGACTGATCTTCGCCGACGTCGAAGGTGCGCACGCCTTCGAGCCGGTCCGGAAGTTCAAGCACCTGTGGATTTGCCAGCGTTTGGCGGGCATTGTGGTAGCCGCTTTCCCAGTGCTCCTCCATCGTGCGCCGAGAGAACTCGAAGTCCTTCGCGATTCCTTCGTAACTTCTGGCGCGATAAATCAGGTGCACAATATTGCACACTCTATCGTCTGCTTCGCTGGCAAGTAGTGTTACATCCTCGTTATTGTGCAACGCTTCCGGAAGTTGTTTTAGGACATTTGCAACGGCAATTCGAAGCTTCTGGACCTTCTTGTATTGATCGGTTGCCGCACGGTTCCGGCTCGAATACACGATCTCTTTCTGGCGCACTTCGACTTCTAACAAATCCTTCGGCAGTTCGCCGCGCGCATTCCAGAGGTCGACCTGAAACGCCAGCGTGTCGCGCCGCGGACGGCTGTCGAGCACCCATTGCAACGGCGTATTGGAAATAAGTCCGCCATCCCAGTAATGCTGTCCATCTACTTCGGTCGCCGGAAAGCCAGGCGGCAAGGAGCCGCTTGCAATGACATGTTCGACACGGATCCGATGGGTCGTCGAGTCAAAGTAAGTAAAATTTCCGCTGCAGATGTCCACCGCACCGATGCTAAGGCGCGGGTGCCCCACGTTGATCCGATCAAAATCGATCAGTCGCTCGAGCGTAGCCTTCAGTGGCGTGGTATCGTAGTAACTCGCCTTGGTAGTGCCGCTGCGCGGCCAAAACATTGCCGGCGGGAGGCGCGGAACGAAAAAATTCGGAGCACCAAACAGCAGGATGCTCAAGGCCTGGGCTTGATTGACGACCTGACGATGGAAGTTGTCGCGCAGCTCGAAGAGCTTGAAGTCTGGAATTCCCAGAGGAGATGCGCTAACGGTCTCCCAGAATTCACGCAAGCGCGCGACGCGCCGATCAGGCGGGTTGCCGGCGATGATCGCCGAATTGATCGCCCCAATTGAAATTCCGGCGACCCAATCCGGGTGCAGATCCGCTTCGGCCAAGGCCTGATAGACTCCTGCCTGATAAGAGCCGAGGGCGCCGCCGCCCTGCAGCAACAAGACAATCTGCTCGAAGGGCGTACGCTTCCCGTCCGCAGACTTTGCGGGCGGCACGGTTGGATCGGGCATGTCGGAATGGAGCCTGGCCATGTCGTAACGTCACTTTCCACAGCCACTACTCCGGATCAAGACCGGGCCAGGCCTTTTTCTCGATACGCGTTAGACCCCCTCGGCCTGGCTCGCCGTCGCCGCGGGCGGCGCCGGCCATCGCTCGTGGGTGAGCGGCACCTGCATTTTAACGGTAAGCCCCTTGCGCGAAAAGGTACGCGTCACTTCTCCGTTGAGCTGGCGTTCGATGACGAGGTCGATCAGCCGTGAGCCGAAGCCGACACGCCGGGGCCGCCGTGCCGGCGGTCCGTTCTTCTCGACCCAATTGAACGTCATGGTCATGCCGCGCTGACTGCGGTTTACTGACCAGCTTAGGTCGAGCTGGCCCTTGGGACGCGACAGGCTGCCGTGTTTGATCGCATTGGCCACGAGCTCATGCAGGGCCGCGTTCAAATTAAAAACCGGATCCGGCTCAAGATCGATATTCGGGCCTTCGAACGAGGCTCGGTCGATGTAAGGTCCAAGCACGACATAAAGCAGCTCCATAATCGGGATCGACTTCCAACCGCCTTCGGTGATCAGGCGGTGGGCATTGGCCATGGCAAGCACGCGCGCCTGGTACTTGCTGGTGAGGTCGGCGATGCTTTTCGATGTTTTGGCCGTCTGCGAGAATAGCGCCAGTAATTGCGAAAATAGATTCCCGGAGCGGTGGCGCATGTCCCGGATCATCAATTCGTGGCGCTGCTCGAGCTGGCGGCGTTGAATGGCGCCGGCCAGGAGGTTGCCGACGGCAGCGAGGAACGAAATATCTTGCGCACTGAATTGGCGCTTTCTGGTGGTGCAGACACCGAGAATGCCATACGCGCGGCCGTCGCGACCGGCGATCGTCACGTTCACGCCGCTCATGCAACGGTGGTCGGTCAAGTAGGAGGCGACTTCGAACCTGTCTTCGCTGGCTAAATCGGCGATGACGACCGGAACGCTGGAATCGAGCGTGAAGCGGGCAAATGTATTGGGCGCCGTCGTCGTCAAAATCGTGCCGACGAGGTCCGTCTTCCAGCCGAAGCCGGCGCGCAACAAAAGTTCGCTGTCGCCGGGGAGGAGTTCTAGGATTTTGACGAAATCGACCACCAGCGTAAGGGCGACCGTGCTCACGGCATCATTGAGAAGCCGCTCAAGATCGGGTTCGGCGAGCGCGCGCTCGCCGAGCTGTGCCAATGCCTCGTGCTGCTTGGCGCGGCTGCGCAGCTCATTTTCAAGACGAACCCGTTCGGTCACGTCATAGCAAAGGCCGACCATGCCCATCGGTGCTCCGCTTTCGGCAAGGACCGTTCCGGTCGCTTCAAGCCAGCATTCGTCGCGACCGTCGCAGCACGGCGTCCGGTAGCGTGCACGGAACGTTGATCGGGTGCGCAGCGCCTGTTGCAGCGCCATTTCCACATCGGCCCGATCATCGCGATCGATGGCGGCGATGAAGCCTGCATAGCTGCCGTCGAAGCTGCCGGACGACATGCCGTACAGCGCCTCAAGATTGCTCGACCACGTCACAGTGCTAGCGGCGCTGTCCCAGAACCAGACACCGATCGGCGCGGATTCCAACGCGGCGCGAACCGTCGCAAAATTCGGAAAGAATTCCTTTGCAAACTCATTGGCGGCGCTTACTGCGATCTTGTCCACCGACCGATCGTTTGGCGCAATCAATTCCAACTTGCTCGTATCAGGCATGTGTTTCTCGGACATGGTCATGCCTTCATTGTCACGGATTTTACAAATCCGCCTTGGGCGCCTCAGGTAAAGATTGTGGTTGGTGATGACAATGGAAAGAGGCCGAAGCACGTTTCATGCGCTTCGGCCGCGGCAATGCACAGCGACAAAACTGTTCCAGCGGGGCTTTTCTGCCCCGCCGCGGAAAGTTCCGGGTAAGCGCCTCAATAGATTCCGGCGAGCGCAGCGCGCCGCGCCATTGTGGCGCTCGGCGGCTCGGGATCAACAGCCGGCCGGACAGCGATCTGGGCCATCATCGGACCACCATGGCCATCATCGATGGAGACTTGTCCTCGATCGCTCGGCAGCACCATCACTTTGGTGCCGACGCCAACGCGGTCGTAAAGGTCCATCACGTCGGCGTTTTGCAGCCGGATGCAGCCACTCGATACGTGCTTGCCAATCGTGGTTGGATCGTTAGTGCCGTGAATCCGATAATCGGTGTTGCCGAGATAAAGCGCACGCGCACCCAGCGGATTGCCGGGACCGCCGCCGACCCAGCGTGGCAAGTAAGGCTGCCGGGCAACCATTTCTGCCGGCGGAATCCAGTCCGGCCACTCGGCCTTGCGCGAGATCGTCTCGACGCCGGACCAGGTAAAGCCTTGACGTCCGACACCGATGCCGTAACGCAGCGCTTTGCCGTCGCCGAGCGTCAGATAAAGGAAGGTATGCGCGGTATCGATGATGACGGTGCCCGCCGGTTCGACGCTCGGATATGCCACAACCTGCCGACGTAGCGGCGCCGGAAGTTCGTCCGGCGTCACGTCGCCCGGTGGCTGGTCTTGCGGCGCATATTGCGGGAAGGCGGGTTCGTAGCGCGGCGCTGACGTGTAATTCAGAGACTGCGCGGTGGCCGGAACGCCGGGCGCCACAAAAATGCCTACCAACAGGATCGCACTGCAAAAATGCCACAACCGTTTATTCGCTGACATGACACGCTCCCGTGCTGAAATGCCGTTCTCATTTTCATCAATCATCGACAAGCCGGGAAGGTTCCGTAGTACGGACCAAACAACTAGTCGCCTTCGACACCGAGCGTCGGGGGCGCCCTGCTCGTCAATTCGTTTTTGATGATAGTCTCCGACGCGGCTGCGCCGGCGCTTCGCTGTCGCAACTGCAACTGTTCCAGCCGCAACGCGAGGATGCGATGGGCGGAATCATTCAAACAGACAGCGCACCATTATGTCGTACAACGGCCGTAGACATGGGCCAATCGCGGCGACGCAATCGGCGAGAAGGCGGCGTCGCAGCCATCGGGAATTTCTTCGGGCGCCTGCCGAGTCAGTTGCAAGACCGACCCGCGGCGCACCGCCGAGTTGATTTGCGCAGAGAGCGGCAATCGATTGCCCTTGAATGCGCGGTTTACAGAGACCGCGGGGGTCCCAACGGTAAGACCCGCGCCCGCAGTCGGATCGGCGCTTAAGAATGGGAGGAGGCCGACGAAGAGCAAAGCAACCGCAGTCATGCCCAGCGCGCCGGCGATGCGAACAAACAACAGCTTGGCCATCGGACTTCTCCGCCGCGCCGAACCGATCGTGGTCACGATCGTTCGGGATGCACGAAAAGCCCCTCAAGCTGACCACCACACCGACGACTCAACGTGCGGTGCGACGCTAGGTTCCGGCAACACGGCGAGTCACCGACTCGTGATGGCGCCTGGCCGTCATAGCGCGACCGGCGACGCTCGGTCCGGATCGATAAGGAACAAAGAACAGAGTCAGGGCTTGTTATGCCGGACGGCCATTCTTCCCCCCTCCCCCCGTGCTTGGCCGGCCATGTTGGGCGCAACCGATATGCCGATCGGTTGCGCCTTAATTTTTTGGCTTCTTCTTTCCAGGGCGCCGCAATCCGTCTTCGCTCGCCGGACGCGTTTCGACGGGTATCAGTCCACCAAAGTGAGAAGCGCGCGGCGGATAGCCACAAGCCCGAAATCCATATCCACGATGGTGGTTATGGATTCCGGGCTCCGCGCATTCGCTCCGCCTTGGAATGACGATGAGCAGAGTTTGGTCGATTACAACGTCGCTTGGCGCTCGGTCGGCTTGCGCTCGCGTTGCCGCGCCTTGCGACCGAAGAACAGAGCCTGGCTCACTACGGCGGACACTACCGCGACCTGGAACGGTTTTGCGATCAGGAAGGCCGGCTCAGGCCGTTGGCCGGTCAGGAACCGCTCCGGGTAAGCGGTGATGAAGATCACCGGCACTTCGAACGAGCCGAGCAGTTCGTTGACGGCATCGAGGCCGGAACTGCCGTCGGCGAGCTGAATGTCGGCGAGAATCAGCCCCGGCCGCTGGTGTTTGGCCAGCGCCAGTGCCTCGCTGTGGGTACGCGCAATGCCGATAACGTTATGACCGAGACTTTCGACCAGCGCCTCGATATCCATGGCGATGAAGGTCTCGTCCTCGATGATGAGGACATCGGTCGCGATTTCCGCCGCAAGCTCGCGGCCGGATTCCTCGACCAGACCGCGCAGCGTCTGCAGATCACAGTCGAGCACTTCGGCAGCGTCCTCCTCGGAGAAGCCTTCGAGCGCGACCAGCAGAAAAGCCTGGCGGGGCCGCGGCGTGATCTGAGTCAGGTGCTGCTCCGGCGGCAGGATGATCTCGCTCGCTTCGGGCGTGCCATTTACCGCCACGGAATTCCAGATTTTGGTGAATAGGCGATAGAGGGCAATCCGTGAGTTCGAGCCCGATTGCAGGATTTTGGGGCTAGCGATCAGCGATTCGACAGTGGCGACGACGTAGGCGTCCCCGGAGACCTGACTGCCGGTCAAGGCCCGAGCGTAGCGGCGCAGTGACGGCAAGTGCTGCAGTACGGCTTGTGAGGTAGACACGGCACCCTCCCCTTCCACGATGCTGAGGTTACTGGCAAAAACGCCGCAGCGCAAAAAAAGTTCCCAAGCGTGTTCCTGGGCGGAACCATGGGGGCTGTCAGTGCGTTAGCGCGCAATGGTAGGTCACCAGAGGGTGGGACCGGCAAGATGGGTGATCGGGGGAAAGACGACGATATGAAGCACCGCAAGACCAACCTAGAGCCATTAGAGCCGGTCGCGGAGAAGCCGGAAAGCCATAACCCCATGGGCAGATCAGTCACTTCCCAAAAGCCCGAAGCCCGCCTGGGCCGCGAGGTTCAGGCTCGGATCGGCCAGCAATTGCGCGCCATGTACAACGACGTGGTTAGTCAGGGCGTGCCGCAGCATCTTACTGATCTGGTCCGGCGGTTGGGCGACCAAGAAGCCGAGTAATAGTGAACGAGGCACGCGCATGAAGCTCGATCCTGCGATACGCGACCAAGTTCTGGCTACCGTGCCGAGCCTGCGCGCATTCGCGATATCGCTGTGCGGCAATATCGACCGTGCCGACGACCTGGTGCAGGAGACGCTGCTACGGGCGCTCGCCCATATCGACAGTTTCGAGCCTGGCACCAACATGCCGGCTTGGCTGTTCACGATCCTGCGCAACTTGTTCCGCTCCGAGTATCGCAAGCGGCGCCGCGAAGTGGAAGACGCCGACGGCCGTTACGCCGAAACGCTGAAATCGCACCCCGAGCAGACCGGCCGGGTCGAATTCGAGGAATTCCGCGCCGCGCTGGCGAAGCTGCCGTCGGACCAGCGCGAGGCGCTGATCCTCGTTGGCGCGTCGGGCTTCTCCTATGACGATGCCGCAGCGATCTGCGGCTGCGCGGTCGGCACCATCAAGAGCCGTGTCAACCGCGCCCGCACTCGGCTGGCCGATCTGCTCGCCATCGACAGCGTCGACGACTTCGGGCCCGATCGGGCAACCCGCGCGGTGCTTGCGGGCGGCGGTCGGAATTAACCTCAAGCCTGAGCCATTTTCCGTCGCCGCGGTTACATGTGCGACGGCAGCCATAATGCCAGCGCTGGAAACGCGATCAAGATCACGAGCCGGATAAGATCGGTGACGATGAACGGCAACACACCGAGGAAGATCGTCGAGAAGCTCACTTCCGGTATGACGCTCTTAATCACGAACACATTCATGCCGACCGGCGGGTGAATAAGCCCGAGCTCTACCGTCATCACGATAATAACTCCAAACCAGATCGGATCGAAGCCGAGCTGCATGATCACCGGAAATATGATTGGGATGGTCAGAATGATCATCGCGAGCGCATCCATCAGACAGCCGAGCACGAGATACATCAGCATGATCAGCGCGAGCAGGCCGTAGCGGCCGAGCCCTAACCCGGTGAGGAGCTCCGTAACCTTCTGCGGCGTCTGGGTCACCGTGAGGAAATAGCCGAACAGCAGCGCGCCGATCAGCACCGTGAGCACGGCGGCGGCGGTGCGCACCGCTTGCAATAGCGAGCGGCGGATGTCCGCGCGCGCGAGCTTGCCCCGAGCGACGCCGATCAACAACGCACCGCAGGCGCCCATGCCGCCGGCTTCGGTCGGCGTGAACAGCCCGCCGTAAAGCCCGCCGATAACGAAGAGGAAAAGCAGCAGCATCGCCCAAATGTCGCGCAATCCGGTCCGCCGTTCGGCCCAGGAATGGCGCGGCGCCGCAGGCAGGAATTTCGGCCGCAGCCGGCCGATGATCATGACGGTGATCATGTCCATAGCGGCGGCGAGCAGTCCCGGAATGATTCCGGCGATGAACAGCCTGCCAATATCCTGTTCGGTGATGATGCCGTAGACAGCGAGCACGGTGGACGGCGGCAACATGGCGCCGAGCGTGCCGCCGGCGGCAATCACGCCGGTGGCGAAGCTCTGCGGATAGTGATAGCGCCGCATTTCCGGATAAGCGACCGTGGCGAAAGTGGCGGCGGTGGCGACTGACGAGCCCGAGATCGCGGCAAAGCCGGCGCACGCCGCGATGGTGGCGATGCCGAGACCGCCCCTGAAATGACCGACGAAGGCGTTCGCGGCCCGGAACAATTCGCGGCTCATGCCGGAATTCGACACGAAGGCGCCCATCAGCAGGAACATCGGGATGACGCCGAAGGTGTAGTCGGTCACCGTCCGCATCGAGGTAAGTCCGACGCTCTTGAGTGCCGCGGTGCCACCGACCAGATAGGCAAAGCCGCTGACGCCGACGAGGCCCATCGCCATGCCGACCGGCACTCGCAGCAGCATCAGCGCGAACAGGCCGACAAAACCGATGATCGCCACCGCGTCGGGGCTCACATGTACCTCAGAGAATTGCGCCTCTCGCGAATGCAAGCCATTCGATTGCGCCTCATTCGACCGGCTTGATCTGGTACTGGCCGCCCAGCAGTTCGGGATGGAAAATCAGCCGATAGGTGCGCACCGCGATCAAGAGCACCGCCGAAACATCGCCGATCCAGGCGACTAGAAAAAACGGCCACACCGGCAGCCGGAGGTCGAAGGTGAGTACATGGTCGGCGCGCGTGCCCATCACTTTGCCGAACAGCGTATAGGTTTGCACCGTCACCACGAACAACAACACCAGTGTCGCGAACACGTCGATGACGCGCTTCATGCGCACACCGACATTGGCGTAGACGAGATCGACGGTGATGTGACTGCCGCGATAGGACGTCGCCGCAATGCCCCAGAAAATGAGAATGCCGAGTAAGAGCCGGCCGAAATCGTAACTATCGGGGATCTGGGTCGCAAAGAAGTAGCGCAGCAGTACCGAGACGAAGATATCGAGCGCGACGATGCCGACGAAGAACGCGGCGATCAGTTCGATCGCATCGATGAAGCGATCCATCAGGTTGCGTCTGGGCGCGGCGGATTCAACATTGGGATTGGCAGCTACAGACATCGGCATTATCCTGGGGATTGTCTCATATGACGACGACGGCAAGATGCCCGCCGCCGTCCTCGGCGTGATCGCGCGTCAGAAGCCCGCCTTGTACTGGGTCAGCGAGGCTTGCAGCTCGCTCCAGATCGCGTCGGAGCCGCCGCCCGCTCGCTTCACGTCGGCGGCCCATCTCTGCTTGAGCGGCTCCGCAGATTTCTTCCATGCCGCAAGGTGCTCGTCTGTGATCTTGTAGACCTCGTGGTCCGGCTCGGCCTGGATCTTTTCCAGGCCGGCGTGCTCAAAGTCGGCCCACGGGTCGGCGAACCTGCCGGCCCATTCGGTCGTGCAGTGATCGTCGATCACCTTCTTTTGCGGCCCAGACATGGCATCGTAGGTTGCCGGGCTCATCAGCCATTGGAACATGACCGAGCCGAGCGGCGCGTCCATGTCGTACTTGGTCACCTTGTCGATGCCGAAAAGCACCGTCGAGCCCCACGGGAAGGTGACGGCATCGGCAACGCCTTTGGCAAGAATATCCCGCACCTCCGGCGCGCTGGACTGCACATTGGTGCCGCCAAGCAGCGTGACCCAGGCGGCGATAGTGCCTTGGGCCGGCCTGATCTTCATGCCCCGGATGTCGGTCGGCACCACAATTTTCTTGCTGATGGAGTGCCACCCTACCGGGTCGAGCACGAAGGAGAAGCAATAATGCACATCCTTCATTTCGGCCGCTGCGTATTTGCGGTACCAGGCGTCGATCGCGCGATTGCCGCCCTTGGCCTGGCCGACCAGGAACGGCAACTCACCCGCAGCCATGATCGGGAAACGTCCTGGCTGATAGCCCGGATTCACGTAGACAAAATCGGCGATACCATCGCGCGCCATGTCGTAATGGTCGAATGCTTTGCCGAGTTGCTGCGCGGGATAAATTTTGTAGGTGATGGTCCCGTTCGACTGCTTCTGGACGTCGTCGGCCCAATCCTGGATCGCCTTCTGCAACGGATGCGTCGGCGGCAGCCAATTCGACAACTTGAGCTCGATGATCTTGTCCTGCGCCGACGCTCTACCGAGACTGAGCGCGAAGCCGAGCGCGACAAGGCCACAGAACTTCGCCCGGCGCATTCGCTGCATGAGACCCCCCGTTTTCGGCTTTTTGCCGCTTGGTTGGCAGCAACCCCAACCGACCCATTTAATCGCAGAAACGCCTCCATGCACAAGCAATTCCAAAAATGATCGATAAAATTGTCGCTAATGCTCTGTGAGTTTCTGCACGCTGTTTTTCGATCCTTCGGAAAAACGCTTACGAATTAACTCGTAAGCAGTAGCGGCTAGACTATCGCGTCCTTGAACAACAACAAGCCGGGCGAGCGCGCAAGCGCCCTACCCCGCCGTTCAGGGACGTCAAAATGTTTGCTCGCGTTGTGGCGTGGGGCTTTGCCGCATTCCTTGTCGTCCTGCCCGCGCGTCTCGGCATCGAGACCGACTTGCTCGCGACTGCATATATGCGCGCGGCGGTGATCGCGACGCCGTCCGATCGCACCGACGTGTCCAATCAAGCGGCAGACGCTGCGACGAACAAAGTCGAAGCCAAAGCCGAGTCCAAAGCCGAAGACGAGATCGTTCCGGTCGCGGCCGAATCCCATGCGCCCGAGCAGAACGATGGGCCCAGCGACACGCCGCCCACCGCACTGGAAAAATCGGCGACGCTCGACCCGGCACCGCCGACGGTCGCACCCCGATCTGCAGCGGAGCCGTTCGGGCTCGTCGCGCTCCCCGTTTCCGCCGGCAACGTATTGGCGAAGTGGAGCACCGTCGAGGCCGCCATCCGGGCCGACGACGAAATACTGGCGCGCTGCCGCGACAACGCCGACCGCTGCCCACCGGCGGCGCAAAACTTCCTTGCCATCATTGCGCAAGGACGCGCTCAGACCGGCCGCGCCCGCGTTGGCGTGATCAACCGCGCCATCAATCTGGCGATCCAGCCAATGAGCGATCTGGCGCAATGGGGCGTGCCCGACCGCTGGAGCGCGCCGCTCGAAACGTTCTCGACCGGCCGCGGCGATTGCGAGGATTACGCCATCGCCAAATACGTCGCACTCACTGCGGCCGGCGTTGCCCCAGCCGACGTGAAGCTCGTCATCGTCCGCAATACCGCAGCCAAGCAGGATCACGCCGTCGTCGCCGCGCGTCTCGACGGCAACTGGGTCATGCTCGATAATCGTTGGCTGACGCTGGTTGCTGATTCCGACATGCCGCAAGTGATACCGATGTTCGTCCTCGACGGTGCCGGCGTCCGGCAGTTCGCTTCGCCGGCACTTGCCGGCGCACAGCACGCATCCGCGCCGGCGTCATTTTGAACTACTTCGATTCCGCTTCGTAGACGCCGTCCCAATCCGCGCCGGGCGGATCGGCGCGATAGACCGCGATGCGCTCCTCATACATATCGTAGAGGCCTGCGACATCGAAGCCGGCGGCGAGCTTGCGGCAACGCTCGATCGCGTCCAGCGTCTCGTCCCATTGTTGCTTGCGGAAGCACGCCAGCATTTGCGCGTTAAGCTCGCGTAATTCTCCGCAGCGCGGATCCTGCTCGACCTCGGCACGGCCAAGCACCGCGAATACGACCTCCGGCTGCTTTTTTCCCTTCACCTGGATCAGATCGATCTCCATCGCTGCGAATTTCCGCTTGGCTCCCTCCGCGGTGCGCGAGCCGATGACCAGCGGCAGGCGGTAGTCCTTGGTGCGCGCCTCCAGTCGAGAAGCAAAGTTCACGGTGTCGCCGAGCACCGAATAATTGAAACGGAAATCGGACCCCATATTGCCGACGACGCACGGTCCGGTATTGAGCCCGATGCCGATCCGCAGCGGCATGTAGACGCCGCCATTGGCGTCGGCCTCGCGTTTGAGCTCGACGTTGAGCGCAGCGGCCCGGGCCTGCATTTCGAGCGCGGCATCGCAGGCATTGGCTTCCTGTTCGTCGTCGTCCACCGGCGCGTTCCAGAAGGCCATGATGGCGTCGCCGATATATTTGTCGATGGTACCCTTGCGCTCGATGATGGCGTTTGTCAGCGGGGTAAGGAAGCGGTTCATCAGCCGGGTCAAACCCTGCGGATCGTCTTTGTAGTGTTCGGAAATGGTGGTAAAGCCGCGCACGTCGCTGAACAAGATAGTCATACGGCGCTCCTCGCCGCCGAGCACGAGCTTCTCCGGCGCACGCGCGAGCTGTTCGACCATGTGCGGCGACAGGTAATAGCCGAAGGCGGAGCGGATCTGCTGGCGCTGTTTCTGTTCGCGAAAATAATTTACGAAGGTCAGCACCAGATAGATCAGCCAGCTCGAAATAAGCGGATAGGTAAAATCGATGAGCAAATTGTGTACAACAAAGAGATAGAGTGACAGGCCGATTAGGCCCGCGATCAGCGTGGCGCCGAGCAGCACTACGATAGTCGCCGACAGCATCGGGGCTGCGACGATGATGCCGAGTCCGAACAAGACCGCCACCGTAAGCTCCGCGCCAATGGCATAGTTCGGATTGACAAGAAGCGACTTGGTCAACACGCTTTCAAGGATCTGAGCGTGAACTTCGACGCCCGGCATCACGGCATCAAGCGGCGTGGTCTTGATGTCGAGAAGTCCAATGGCCGAGGTGCCGATGAGCACGAGCCTGCCGCGAAGCCGATCCGTCGGCACATGACCTTGCAACACGTCTTTCGCTGAAACGTAACGCGCCGGGTCGTGCTTGTTAAAATGGACCCAGAGCTGGCCGTTGCGGTCCGTCGGCACTTCTAGTCCGGGCACCGCGACCGACTGGATCCCGGCTTCGTTCACACGCACCAGAATGGCACCGGCGTGGCTGACCACCCGCAGCATTTCCATGGAGAGTGACGGCACCAGCGCGTCTTGCGCGTCCATCACCACCGGCACGCGGCGAATGATGCCATCGGTCTCCGGATTGATCGAGAACAGACCGCGGCCGGCAGCCGCCCGCTCGATCACCGGCACGTTGCGCAGCAATCCGGGAAAGGTCACTAGGAACGGCGCCGGATCCGGCCCGCGGATGGCAAACCCGGTCTGCAGCGCTGCGTCGGCCTGGGTCGGCGGCGTCGGGCTCGCCGTTCCGGTTTCGCCGACGACGACGCGCGAGTGCTTGATCGCATCGGCCAGCACATCGTCATTACTCGGCAGGCTGTCGAGCTTGGCTCGGGTTTCGTCGTCGATGCCGCGGAAGCTGTGTTCCGCGATCGCCGGCGACATGCGGTCCGGTTCGGCAAAAATGACGTCGAATCCGATAGCGACGGCGCCAAGCTGGGTGATGCGCGTGACCAGATCGGCGATCGTGGTACGCGGCCACGGCCATTGGCCAATGTCCTTGAGGCTGGCCTCATCGATGTCGACGATCGCGACCGGCCGAGCCGTTTGCTGGCGCGGCCACAGCACTTGGAACAGATCGAAGGTGCGTAGCCGCAGTTCCGCGAGCGGCCGCGGGTCGGACAGCCGCAACGGCACCAGCGCGAACAACAGCACCAGGCACACCGCCCGCGCCACGCCGAAATGCCGCGCCCAGCGCGCTATCCTGTTCATGGCCGGCAAATCCCCGCGACCTGCGCTGAACCGCGCGAGCTAACTATAGCGACCTTATCCGTCGCCGCGAAGCGTAACGCAGCGTGGCAAGACGCTTATTATTTTTCGCGGAATGAGCGCATCAACTGGTCGTGCAGCGGCTTGATCAGGTAGGACAGCATGGTGCGTTCGCCGGTCTGGATGAAGGCCTCGACCGGCATGCCCGGCGTCAGCTTGACGTCGCCGAGACGCGTGATCTCGTCGGCAGTCATCGCGATGCGGACCAGATAATAGCTCTGTCCGGTCCGCTGGTCGGTGGTGGTATCCGCGGCGATACGCACCACGGTGCCGTTGAGCTCGGGCGTCGTCCGCGCATTGAATGAGGAAAAACGGAGAACCACGGGTTGATCGAACTGGACCTGATCGATGTCCTTCGGTTCGACCTTGACTTCGACCAAAAGTTTGTCGCTCTCTGGCACGATGAGCATAATGGGATCGCCAGCGGTGACGACGCCGCCAACCGTGTTGGCCGTGGTCTGGAACACGATGCCGTCCTGCGGCGCGCGGATATCGGTGCGCTTGAGCTGATCCTCGGCCGTCACCTTGCGCTCGACATATTCGCCGATCTTGCTGTCAGTCTCGCGCAGCTCCTTGGCGACGTCGCTGAAGAGATCTTGGTCGACCTGGATGATTTGCAGCTGGATCTCGGCGATCTTGCCTTTGGCTTCGGCGGCTTGGGCGACGAGCTGGCCGTGCTCGCCCTCAAGCTGCGCTTCCTCGCGTTCGAGCGAAGTGAGCCGATTGAGCTGGACCAGGTTTTTCTGCCACAGATCGCGCACGCCTGTCAGTTCCTGCTCGACCAGCGCGACCTGCTTGTCCTTGGAGTCCTCCTGTGCGGTGAGGCCGGTGATCTGCTGCTGCAGCTGCGCGATTCGTTCGTGCAGCTGTTGCTTCTGGCCAAGCCGATCTTGCCGGCGCAGATCGAACAGCCGGCGCTCGCTCGACAGCGCCTCCTTCACCTCGGGTTCGTCGACATGGCCGACAAATTCCTTCGGTACCGGGACGCTATCGTCGCCGTCGCGCTCGGCGGCGAGGCGAGCGTGGCGCGCATAAAGCTCGGTAAGACCCTTAGTGACGATGGCGAGATTGGCCCGGGTCACCGTTTCGTCGAGCCGGATCAACATGTCACCCACCTTGACGTGATCGCCGTCACGCACAAAGAGCTCGCCGACCACCCCGCCGGTCGGGTGCTGCACTTTCTTGACGTTCGAATCGACGACCAGTGAGCCTTGGGCGATGAGCGCGCCCGAGATTTCGGCGGTCGAGGCCCATCCGCCGAGGCCGAAGGCCAGCGCCGCAACCAGAATACTACCGACGAGAATGTGCCGGCGAATTGATTCGCTGGCGCTATGCTGCGGCGCCCCGTCGCCGAGATGCCACGGCATCGCCGCCTTGATCAGGCCCATGATCCAAAGCAGCCCCGGCTTGGCCGTAGCAGCCATCTTGTCGAGCGGGCCGATCGACTTTTTGATCATCACGCGCCCCCCTGGTCCGCTACTTTCAGAGCCCGCGGCGCCGCGTTCGTAGGAGCGATCCTGGTCAATATCTCTTCTTTGGGGCCGAACTGCTGCTGGCGGCCTTTGGCCATGATCAGAATATAGTCGACGCCCGCGATCGCGCTCGGTCGATGCGCCACCACCACCGTAATGGCGCCGCGGGCGCGCAGCCCAAGAATGGCGCGGGTCAGCGCTTCATCGCCTTCGGCATCGAGATTGGAATTGGGTTCGTCGAGTACGACCAGGAACGGATCGCGATAAAGCGCCCGCGCGAGCGCGATCCGCTGGGCTTGGCCGGCGGAGAGCGCGCTACCCTGTTCGCCGACCATCGTCTCGTAGCCGTCGGGCAAATTGATGATGAGATCGTGGACACCGGCTGCCTGCGCGGCAGCGATCACCGCATCGGGGTCCGGCGGATCATCGAAGCGAGAAATGTTCTGCGCCACCGTGCCATTGAACAATTCGACGTCTTGCGGCACGTAGCCGATATGGCGGCCTAGCGCCTCCGGCGACCACTGATCGAGCGTGGCACCGTCGAGGCGGACGGTGCCGCGCCCGGTCGCCCAGACGCCAACCAGCAGGCGCGCCAACGAGGACTTTCCCGACGCCGTCGGACCAATCACCCCGAGTGCCTTGCCGGCCGCAAGAGTGAAATTGACGTCCTGGCAAACGATTTTCGACTGGCCGGGCGGCGCGACCGCGGCGTTCTGAACCACCAGCGTATGTGACGGCGGTTTGAGCGGCATCGGCGCGGTTTGCGGCGGCAAATGTCCGAGCAGTTTAGACAGACGGTGCCAACTCTGCCGCGCGCCGACGAAACCGCGCCAATTGGCGATGGCGAGGTCGACCGGGGCGAGCGCGCGGGCGCCCAGGATCGAGCCGGCGATGATGATGCCCGGCGTCGATTGTTGATTGATCACAAGCCACGCGCCCACCGCCAGAATGGCGGACTGCAACAGCATCCGCAAAACCTTCGACATCGCGCCGAGCCCGCCACCGACGTCGCTGGCACGCCCGCTCGCGGTCACATAATTGCGGTTGAGTTCGTTCCAGTGTTTGGAAATGCGGCCGACCATGCCCATCGCCGTGATTGCCTCGGCATTGCGTCGGCTCGCTTCCAGGAGCGTATTGCGCGCTGCGGCGAATTGCGCGGCGCTGCGGGTCGGGTGGCGCGTCTGTACCTCGGTCACCACGGTAAGGGTGATCAGGATGACGGTGCCGACAAGAGCGGTGAGCCCGATCAAAAAGTGAAACAAAAAGCAGATCGCCAGATAGACCGGCATCCACGGCAGATCGAAAAATGCAATTGGACCGCTGCCGGAAAGAAAGCCGCGCACAGCGTCGAGATCGCGGATCGGCTGAGTACCATCACCCTTGGCGCCAATCTTGAGCGGCAGCCGGACGATGGCGTCATAGACCCGCATGCTCATCGCCTCATCGAGGCTATGACCGACACGCACCAGGATGCGGCTCCTGATCAAATCGATGACGCCCTGCGCGGCGTAGAGGCAGGCCACCAGGATCAAAAGTGCGACCAGCGTCGGCACGCTCCGGCTCGGCAGGACCCGGTCATAAACTTCGAGCATGAACAGCGCGCCGCTGAGCATCAAAAGGTTGCTCATGCCGCTGAACATGGCGATGGCAATGAAAGCTCGCCGGCAGGCGCCGAGGGCCTTGGCAAGTTCGGAACTGGCGGGCTGCTGCCGCAATGGGCCGAGTGGCTGGCTCATGGATCGTGCATACCTCGGTCGCGCATTATTGGGTCGCGCATTCAACCAAAGCGGGCCGCAAATCGCGCCCGAGCTTGCGAATGCCGGCGGCTGTCTTTCACACGCCGAAAACCCGATCCCCCGACTGAACGAGGACCACTATACCCTTAGTTACAGATCTATTGGGGCAGGTTCACGGCCGTTAGTTAATATGGCCGGATGGCGCCAAGGGCGCGGCCGGGACCGCACTTCCGTGTGGACCGCAGCAGACAGGCGCAACGACGGATATCATTCCTATGCGGCAACCGCCCCGAACAGTCACCCGCGGCAACGGCAAAACCGCCGGCCGCATTGACTTGCGGCCGGCGTCGGTTCGTTACGTAGCCTGCTTCGGCAATACGTCTGCGCAGCGGCGCGCGCCGATGCCTAGCCGATACTTATAAGTAAAGGCAGGTCCGATGGCCGCTTGCGAAGCTGATTTGCTCGAAAAAGTCAGGAACGGGAGTCGAGTGACAGCCCGATGCTGAAGGCCTTTTGACGAGTTGCGCCTTCGGTTCGCTTCAGCTTCTTGGCAATTTGCGACGCTGGAGTCTTCTTGCGCGCCAGCGCCTTCAGGTCACGGACCTCGCCCGCAGTCCAGGCACGCCGCTTCTTTTTCCTCTTCGCCATAATACCTCCCTTTCAAGAAAGGTCGCTTGTATCCCTTACGGGAGTAAATGAAAAGCCAGCAGATGAGATTTGGATCACCTGCGGCATTCGAGCTTAGCAGTCGAGTTCAGCTACAGAACCTCAGCAGCGGAACCTTGCAGCAGAATCATCGTCGATCGTCAACCGGTCTCGTATTGTCAGCCAAGACGCAAAGACCAGAAAAACCCAGACCCGGTCTGCAGTACCGTCGCACATACGGCAGGCAAGTTAACAAAAGCTTTTGTTAGATTGTTCTTAGCGCGCTCAAAGCCCGGAAGCAAACCTAACTTGCGCGCCCCCCGTCAAAGAATCCGGGCCGTCAATCGAACAGAGTATTTAAAGCAGGCCGGCATTTCGAGCAAGAATAACAAGCCGGGACGTATTTGGACCTAAGGCGCTCAGGACGCAACGCGGATCGTGACATGGCCAATCAAATATTATCGTCCGACATCGTTCAAAGCAATTGATCGGCAGGACGGCTTCGCTGTCAGCCCGACAGACGGCGTCAACGCGAAGGAACCCGCGGTCGAGCTATTTGCAACTGCACCCTTCTGCTGCCTGGTCGCCGTGACTGCGTTGTTGCTCGGACAGCATACCGGCCATGCGGCGAAGCTGCGCCGGTGATCGGCAATGAGCGATACAGGATCGGCATGCTTCATCAGCCAGAACCGGCACTGCCGCAGCTGCCGGCTTCGGAGCCAAGCTGCCCGACTGGCAAAAGAGCCTCCCGTCGGGGTGCAAATAATCCGCCGGTCCGTTAGGCTTGCCGCCTCAGGGAATTGAAGCTGGCGAGCATCCCGATGCGCATCGCGTTCGTTTCAGCGCTCAGCGTTCTGATCCTGGCTGCGGCTGCAATCAGCGGCCGCGCCCAGACGCCGCTGCTTTCGTGTTACGGCACGCAACAGCCGAAACAGGTGGCCGAACTCTTGTTCGGCCGCGATATCGGCAACCGGCTCGGCGTGAGCGAAGCCGCGTGGGCTCGCTTCATCGCACGCGAAGTAACGCCGCGTTTTCCCGACGGCCTAATCGTCACCGATGCCGTCGGGCAGTGGCGCGATCCCGCCTCCGGCACCATAGTGCGCGAGGCGGCCAAGCGCGTCGAAATCGTGCTGCCCGGCGATAGCGAAGACGAAGCGCGGCTCGATGCCGTCGCGGCGGCCTACAAGCGCAAATTCCACCAGCGCTCGGTCGGTATCATCGTGCGCCCGGCCTGCGTTTCGTTTTAGACCGCTCCGTCGCGCGCGGGGCTTGCGGCCGACGGCTGTCCTTCCTAGCTTTGTCATTAGAGCATGATCCCGAGAAGTGGAATCGGGTTTTCGCGCAAGATCATGCCCAAACACAGAATCTAAACCCGATTTGATTCGATCGAATTCGATCGGGATCCAGGCAAGTGAGATGTGGGTCGCCGCCGATGAGCCCGTGCACAGACGAACTTAAGCTTGTTGCCCTCGACAAGGACGACATCGAGATCGTGTCAGCGCATGTGCAAGATGCGCTGGTCAAGATCGCCGATATTTTCTGGCAGCCGCGTGAACATCGCTTTGTGATGGCGCTCAACCGCTTCGACTGGATGACGGCTGTCGATGCCAAAACCGAGGCGAAGGCGGATTACCGGCGCTGCCGCACGGCCTTGCGCTTCGAGCGTGTCAATGGCTGCAAGTGCCGCAATCTCGACCAGGGCAAGAAGGATGCGCGGCTTAATCTCCTTGCCGTCGAATTCGCCGAAACAGATTCCCCCGCCGGCATCGTGACACTGACCTTCTCCGGCGGCGGCGCCATCCGCCTCGATGTCGAATGCCTGGAGGCCGAACTTGCCGATCTCGGCGAGGTTTCTGCCGCGGCTCTTTGCCCAGACCATTTCACCGCTGGCTCGGTAACGGCGTAATCGTCATTCCGGCATTGAGTCCGGCGCGGCGGAATCAAGCTGGGCGCGGGCGACGCGCCGGCGCGGCGAACAGCTTCATCAAGGCAACGATCGTCAGAAGCGTCGCCGCATAGACCACGACCTGCATCGCGGTGGGCTGATCGACATAGCCGATCAAAGTGTGCAGCGCCCGGCCCAAGAAGCTCGAATCGCTCAAGATCCAGGACGTGTCCCACACCGTTTCGTCGAGCGCGGTAAGAATATTAGCCTGTTCGAGAAACGCGATAGCCTGCGCCGCCATGCCGGCGGCGAGTAACGCAATCAGCGCGCTGGTCACGCTGAAAAGGTAGCGCACCGGAATGGTGATGAGACCGAGATAGGTCATCAGGCAGACCAGCGAGCCGAGAATGAGGCCGACGAAGCCGCCGCCGACCATCGCCCAACTCGCACCGCCTTGCGCCGCGGCGACGCCATAGAGAAAGAGCACGACTTCGGAGCCTTCGCGCAGCACCGCGATCGCGACCACGATGGCGAGCGCCAACAGCGATTTCGATCCGGCCGCCACCGCCTCGCCGGCGGCGCGCAATTCGTCGACCAGTTCGCGGCCGTGCCGCGACATCCACACATTGTGCCAGGTCAACATCAGCACCGCGAAGCCGAGAATCCCGGCATTGAATATTTCCTGGCCGCTGCCGCCGAACAATTCCGACAATCCGCCGGTGAACAGCGCCACCATGCAGGCACCGAGCACGCCGGCGCCGACGCCGCCCGCTATCCATCGCCCGCGGCCAGCCACGCCCGTGGTCACAGCCATGACGATGCCGACGACCAGCCCGGCTTCGAAGACTTCGCGGAACACGATCAGCAGGGCGGCTAGCACGGCGGCCTCACGACAAAACTCTCATGGCACGACCATGAAATCATGGCACGACCAGGAAGCCCTGGGTCTCATGGTGAAAATCGTCAAAGAAATTATAGCGGCCCGGCTGCTGCGGCCGAACATAAACGACGGCCTCGCTGCCCGCCGGGACGATTTTTTCGAAATGCAAAGCGTCGCTTTCGAATTCGGAGACAATCGGATTGAGGTTCTTGACATGGATAGCGATCGCCTGGCCGGGGGGCGCGTGCAACTCGGCGGGATCGAATAGATGATCCTTGATCGTGATCGACACCGTGACCTTGTCGTCGGCGTGTGTGCCGACCGGACCCAGCCAAAACGCCGCTACAAGCACAAGCGAGGACGCAAGCTGCCGCCCCCTCCGTTCGTGCACTTGACCCGGCATAGCTGGCAAAACACGTTTCCTGTGCGGTGAATTCTTGACTAAGGAGTTGGGGAACAGCGGACTTTTTGTCAATCAAAAAGCCGAATATTAGAATTGTTATAATATTGTCTGACTGCTACTCAGCCCGCAGGTTAACGTCGAAGATAGCCTTAAGGTCGACAGCACGTCAGCCATAAACCAGGCAAAAGCCAGCACAATGCCCATTCGCCTCGACATACGTTCGGGAGATTTCGCGCAAAAATTTCGCGCCTTCCTCGACACCAAGCGCGAGGCGTCGGTGGATGTCGAGGCCGCAGCCCGCGCCATCGTCGCCGATGTCGCCGCCCGCGGCGACCGCGCGCTGAAGGACTACACGCTCAAGTTCGACAGGCTCGATCTCGACGCCGTCGGGCTGAAGGTAACGGCAGATGAGATTGGCGCGGCGCGCAAGACCTGCAGTCGCGACGCGCTCGATGCGCTCGAATTCGCCCGCACTCGCATCGAGGCTTACCACCGACGGCAAGTGCCGCAGGACGATCGCTTCACCGATGCGCTCGGCGTCGAACTCGGTTCGCGCTGGACTGCGATCGATGCGGTCGGGCTTTACGTGCCGGGCGGCACTGCGGCCTACCCGTCCTCGGTGCTGATGAATGCCGTGCCGGCCAAGGTCGCCGGTGTGCCGCGGATCGCCATGGTGGTGCCGGCGCCGGGCGGCAAACTCAGTCCGCTGGTGCTGGCGGCGGCCGAGCTTGCCGGTGTCGACGAGATTTTCCGCGTCGGCGGCGCGCAAGCAATCGCGGCCTTGGCCTATGGCACGGAGACAATCGCGCCGGTCGGAAAGATCGTCGGGCCGGGGAATGCCTATGTCGCCGCGGCCAAACGCATCGTGTTCGGCCGCGTCGGCATCGACATGATCGCCGGACCCTCCGAGGTGCTGATCATTGCCGACAAGGACGGTCATCCTGATTGGATCGCCGCCGACCTCTTGGCCCAGGCCGAGCACGACACCAGCGCCCAGGCGATCCTCATCACCGACGACGAAGGGCTTGCCGCTGCGACCGAGCGCGCGATCGAAGGTCAGCTTGCGCGATTGCCGCGCGAAAAGATTGCCGGGGCGTCGTGGCGGGATTTCGGCGCGGTGATCCTGGTTCGCAATCTCGACGAAGCGCTGCCGCTCACCGACGCGATCGCTCCCGAGCATCTCGAAATCGCCGCGGCCGACGCCGAGCGGCTCGCCGGGCAGATCCGCAATGCCGGCGCGATTTTCATCGGCGCGCACACCCCGGAAGCAATCGGCGATTACGTCGCCGGATCCAACCACGTGCTCCCGACGGCGCGGTCGGCGCGCTTTTCGTCGGGTCTCGGCGTGCTCGATTTCATGAAGCGTACGTCGATCCTCAAATGCGGCCCCGAGCAATTGCGCACGCTCGGCGGCGCCGCGATCACGCTCGGCACCGCGGAAGGGCTCGATGCCCATGCCCGCTCGATCTCGATTCGGCTCAACCGTTGATGGCACGAAAAAGCCCCAGTCGGGAAAAGACCGGCCGGCTCGCTGCGGTGACGCTCGATGAGGCTTCGCTCGGCAGTTCCAATGACGACGTCGAACACGAGCGCAGGATCGCCATCTACGATCTGCTTCAAGAGAACCAGTTCCTGCCGATCGACCACCAGGGCGGACCCTATACGCTGCAACTAGGCATCAGCGGCAACCGGCTGGTGTTCGATATCCGCCTGACCGACGGCACGCCGGTGGTGGCCCATATGCTGTCGCTGGCGCCGTTCAGTCGGATCGTCAAAGACTATTTTGTCATCTGCGACAGTTATTACGCAGCGATCCGCACCGCGACGCCGGACCGCATCGAGGCACTCGATATGGGCCGGCGCTCGCTGCACGACGAAGGCTCGCGCCTCGTGATGGAACGGCTCAAGCGCAAGGTTGATCTCGACTTCGACACCGCGCGCCGGCTGTTCACGCTGATCTCGGTCTTGCACTGGAAGGGCTGAGGGCGCCGATGCCGCCAGCAGCGAAGCGACCTCTGGCGGTGTTGTTCGCCTGCGGCCTCAATTCGGTGCGCTCGCCGATGGCGGCCGGCTTGTTTGCGCAAATATTCGGCCGCGCGATCTATGTCGGCTCGGCCGGGGTGCGTAAAGCCGAGCTCGACGCGTTTGCGGTCTCCGTCATGACGGAAATCGGGCTCGACATTTCGCGGCACAAGCCGGTCACGTTCGAGGAACTGGACGACTGGGAGGGGCTGAATTTCGACCTCATCGTCACGCTCGCGCCAGAAGCCCATCACCGCGCGCTGGAGCTCACCCGCGTGAGCGGGATCGACGTCGAATATTGGCCGACGGCGGATCCGAGCGCCGTCGAAGGTAGCCGCGCGCAACGGCTCGGCGCCTATCGCGAGGTCCGCGATCAACTTCTCGCGCGCATCCGCCAGCGTTTCCTGACGCGGAGTACGGGGAACGAGTGATGTTGCTTGGCCCACAAACCACACCCCCAAACACAGTTGTGAAGCGCCCCGTCATCCGCTAGGTTCCGCGCAAATTTTGGCCGTGAGCGCGGCCAGACCGCAGCAATTCCGGGACGCGAATGGCGAAGGAAGAACTTCTGGAATTTCCCGGTGTCGTGACGGAACTGCTCCCGAACGCCACCTTCCGCGTCAAGCTCGAGAACGAGCATGAGATTATCGCCCACACGGCTGGACGCATGCGCAAGAACCGCATCCGCGTGCTCGCCGGCGACAAGGTGCTCGTCGAAATGACGCCATACGATTTGACCAAGGGCCGGATTACCTACCGGTTCAAATGATTGGCCGCCCGAAATTGGTGCTCGCTTCCGGCTCGCCGCGCCGGCTCTCGCTCATAAACCAAGTGGGCATCGAGCCGGACGCGTTGCGTCCCACCGATATCGACGAGACGCCGAAGCGGGGCGAGTTGCCGCGCGCCTGCGCGACCCGGCTGGCCCGCCTCAAGGCGGAAGCCGCGCTGGACATGGTGCGCATCGACGACGACCTGAAAGGGGCCTACATCCTCGCCGCCGACACTGTGGTCGCCGTCGGCCGCCGCATTCTGCCTAAGGCCGAGATGCTCGACGAGGCGGCGCAGTGTCTGCGGCTTCTATCCGGCCGCAATCATCGCGTTCATACCGCCGTGTGCCTGGTAACGCCGAAGGAGACGTTCCGGCAGCGCCATGTCGAGACGCGGGTGCGTTTCAAAAGGCTGTCGGACCAAGACATCGAGGCCTATCTCGCGTCGGGCGAATGGCGCGGCAAGGCCGGCGGCTACGCGGCACAGGGGATCGCCGGAGGTTTTTTGGTGAAAATGGTCGGTTCTTATTCCGGCATCATCGGCCTGCCGCTCTACGAGACCATGACGCTTCTGGCCGGCGAGGGTTATCCGGTTCATTTCGGCTGGCTCAACACGATCTGATGCCCGTATGACGCTGGCGCGGCCCGTTCGGCGCCCCATATTGCGGCCATTATTGGAGATGTGGCACCTCCCATGCCCGACGCTACCAAGCGCAACCCCTGTCCGATCTGCGGTAAACCGGCCGAGCAAATGTTTCGGCCATTTTGCTCAAAACGCTGCGCCGACGTCGACCTGCACCGCTGGTTCTCCGGCAGCTATGCCATTCCGGTGACGGAAGACGAGGAAGTGGATGAACGGCGCGAGGAGAGCGGCGACGAGCCGAACTGACTCGCTTCGGGGCTGACACGGGAGCTTCTCGGCCCATTCTGGACAGCGCGAAACCGAGCCTCTATAAGACGGCGCTCTCGCAAGGCCCGTTTAGCGGGTTGCTCCTTGGCGAGTGCACCAGGGCCCAGGTAGCTCAGTTGGTAGA
>PLTE01000050.1 GCA_003164375.1 Hyphomicrobiales bacterium
CGAGATGATCACCGATATCGACCTCATCCTTGAGCAAATCCGAGTCGCCGCCGGCAGCGAGCTCGAGCTCACGCAGAGCAACGTTAAATTCCACGGTCACTCCATCGAGTGCCGGATCAATGCCGAAAACCCGGTATCGTTTCGGCCTTCTCCCGGCAAAATCGTACATTATCACCCGCCCGGCGGACTGGGCGTGCGCGTCGATTCGGCCGTCTACCACGGCTACACGATTCCGCCGTACTACGATTCTCTGGTCGGCAAGCTCATCGTCCACGGCAAGACGCGCAGCGAATGTCTGATGCGGTTGAAGCGCGCGCTTGACGAGTTTGTTGTCGACGGAATCGAGACGACGCTGCCTCTGTTTCGCGCCTTGGCGCGGGAGAAGGACATCATCGACGGCCAGTATCACATCCACTGGCTTGAGGAGTTCCTCGGCCGCGGCGCGCTGACCCAGTAGCGCTCACGCGGGCGTCCCGGCCGTCGTTGCTCGCAGCGCGGCGGCAAGCAACCGCCCGACCAGCACAGGTTCATAGGGTTTTGGCACGACCATCGAGCCCGGCACGCGCGTATCCTGCGTAAGCATGGTGGCCCGCCCTGACGTATAGACCACCGGAAGACGCGGCAGCATCTCGCGCGCGCGACGCGCCAGTGCTGCGCCATCCATACCGCCCGCCAAGTTGATGTCGGTGAACAACACATCCACCGGCACCGAGGCCAGACGCTGCAAGGCGTCGGCGGCATTCGTCACAGTTTGCACCGCGAACCCCTGCTCCGACAGCGATTGCGCCACCCATTCGCTGATGAGGAGTTCGTCCTCGACAACAAGGACGTGGATCGGCGCGGAATTTGATATGTTTTGTATACTTTGTTCTATATTTTGTTCCATGTCCCCAATCCGAATTCGCTTACACTGGCACGAGAGGCAACGCTGGCTGCCGGCAAAGCGTTCAAGCTCTCCGAAAATGTTAGTGAATTATGCTGTGCAATCCGTTAACGGCGGAGCTTGCGTGCGTCGTGGCGCGTCACAATTCGACGTTATCTTCAAGCGTGATTTTGTCGAAGTCGTCGATCAGAATTTTGACGAATAAAGCGGCCGGCATCAAAATTGCGGCCGATTTCCTGACAGAAACCGTGAACGAGGCCCGGAACACACACCATCTCCGAGCTTTAGTTCCGTCGCACAAGCGCTACACTCACGTTAGCATATTCGACGCCTCTTGAACCAGGAGGCGCGACCCGGTTAGACGAAGCCATGGCGAGCCGCGAGTCCGCACTCATCGACATCACGCCAGAAGTACTGCTTAAAGCATACTCGTGCGGCATTTTTCCGATGGCGGAAAGCGCTGAAGACCCTGCGCTCTATTGGATCGAGCCGGAACGGCGCGGCATCATCCCGCTTGATCGTTTTCACGTATCCAATCGGCTAGCCCGCACGGTGCGGTCCGATCGCTTCACGGTGATTGCAGATCGCGATTTCGATGCGGTCATCGACGGCTGCGCGGAGCCGTCGCCGGGCCGGACCCGTACCTGGATCAATGTCCGGATACGGACCCTTTACCGCAAGCTATTCGATCGCGGCGATTGTCATACCGTCGAGGTCTATGACGGCGAGGACTTGGTCGGTGGCCTCTATGGCGTCAGCCTCGGCCGCACCTTCTTCGGCGAGAGTATGTTCCACCGCCAACGCGACGCGTCGAAAGTCGCCCTCGTGCATCTGGTCGCGCGGCTGAAAGCCGGGCGTTATCGCCTGCTCGACACCCAGTTCGTCACCGACCATTTGCGCATATTTGGCGCCATCGAGGTGGCGCGGCCAGTCTACCACAAACTGCTCGACGCGGCCCTTGTTGGCGAGGCGAATTTCGGCGCGCTGCCGCTCGGTCGTCCGGTATCGGGCGGTGATGCGCTAATGCAGCTTGCCGAGCGATGACCGGCGTTAGTCGTCCGTAACCGGCGCCGGCGCCAGCGGCGTAACGCGCTGCCGCTGCGGCGCGGCTTGGCGCGGGCGTGCCGAAGCCGGCGGTGCCGCACCGGCGGTCGGCGCCGGCGGCGCAGTCGTTTGCGCGACGGGACCGGACAGCGGCGACCCACAATCGGTCAGCCAGACGTCGTAGATCGGATGCTCGACGGCGTGCAGGCCGGGGCTCGATGCGAACATCCAGCCGGTGAAGATCCGTCTGATTTCGCCCTGCAGCGTCACCTCGTCGACCTCGACAAACGCGTCGGTGTTGGTCGCCTCGGTCGGCGGGCGCGTATAACAGGCGCGCGCGGTCACTTGCAGCGCACCGAACTGCACGGTTTCACCGATCGCTGCATCGAACGAGATGATGCGGCCGGTAATTTTATCGAGGCCGGAAAATACCGCGCGACCGTTCTCAATCTTTTGCGTCGGGGTTTCGGTGACCACGGTATCGTCCGGCTGCGGTGACGTGTCGGCCGGCGGCGGCGGCGGCGGATTGGCCGGCCCCGGCACGCTGCGCGCGGACTGAGGCTGCGGAGAGGACGGCGCCAACGGCGCAGTCGCACCGCCTTGATTTGCTGGTGCGGGCGCGAGCGATGCGCCGGGAGGCGGCGGCAGCGGCTGGGCCTGAATGCCCGACGGCGAGCGCGCGGCGGGATTTTGCGGAGCCGGGTATTGCTGCGGCGCCGGGTACTGCTGCGGAGGCTGGTATTGCCCCGGATATTGCACTGGCGGCGGCTGCGTCGGAAATGGCCCGTTGGGAACGTCGGCCGGCGGGCGCGGCGGCGAGTCGTTGAAAATAGTACCGAATTGGGCCGCAGCGGGCACGGCGGCTAGCGTTCCGCCGATCACGACCAAGAGTGCGGCGATGCGAAGCATGAAGTCCGTACGTGGCCCGGTTTCCGGCGGCTGTGCGTCTCGCCCCGTTAACATGCCGAATAAGGCGAAACCAGGGATCAGGCTACCAGGAATCCGGAATCAGGAACGGCCTGATGCCCGATTGCCGACTTTCATGGCACCCAAGCCTTGTAGTCGCCCGTCGCCTTGGGACGACGGCCCTGAGCGAGCGTCGATCCGCTCGGCCGTTGCGCGCCCGGCGTGCCGGTCAGATTGGGCCGGTGCGGCTTCTCCCAAGGGTACGATTTCACCGCTTCCTGGGTCGGCGGCACGTCTACGGTATGATGCAGCCAACCATGCCAGCTCGGCGGCACAAGGGATGCCTCCGCGACGCCGCTGTAAATCACCCAGCGTCGTTCGAAACCGAGCGCCGAATCGATCTTGCCGCCCTTGGTTCGGTAATAGCGGCTGCCGAATTCATCCTCGCCGACGTATTCGCCATATAGCCACGTCCACCACTGCGTCCCAAAGGTCTGGCCATTCCACCAAGTAAAAACACGCAGCAGAAAAGTTTTCATTGCTGGCCGCCTGTCTAATGACGATAGATTGGCGCCTTGATGCCACCACGTCGCCGCGGTGTCCAGTGTGTAGGCCTGAGAATGGTATCGCCTCAAAACTCGGCGGAACCGGTTGAAACCGGGCGCCATCTCAAGAGTTGCCCGATATATTTTGTGTCATGTGGCAAGATCTATCGCAAAACCTTCAAGCGAAGTTGAGTGAATTAGGCAGCGCAATGTCCTACGCGCCGGCCTGGGCGGTATCTTTTAGCCTCCTGGTCATCGCATTTGTCGTTGCTTGGCTTATTCACGCCGCGATCCTTGCGGTCGTGCGCCGGCTCCTGCACGGCCGACGTCCCTATCTGCAGACAATTCTAGAAGCGACCAAGAATCCGACGCGGTTTGCGCTTTTGCTCCTTGCGCTCGCCATCGCACTGCCGACCGCGCCGCTTGGACCCGACACTGAAGGCGCGCTCGGGCGATTGCTGGCGTTGGCGACCATTTGCTTGTTCGGATGGATCGCGCTCACGGTGCTTCATATCGCTGCCAACCTCTACCAGCGAAATTTCCGTATCGACGTCGAAGACAATCTGTTGGCGCGCAAGCACATCACGCAGGTGCGGGTGCTGGTGCGGGTGCTCGATACGGTCATCATCATGGTGACGATCGGTTTTGCCTTAATGACGTTCGAGGCCGTGCGCCAATACGGCGTCAGCCTGTTCGCCTCCGCCGGAGTGGCTGGCGTCGTCTTCGGTCTCGCAGCGCAGCCGGTCCTGAGCAACCTCATCGCCGGCGTTCAACTCGCGGTGACGCAGCCGATCCGTCTCGAAGACGCCGTCACGGTGCAGAACGAGTATGGCTGGATCGAGGAAATCACCGCGACCTATGTGGTGATTCGGCTGTGGGATCTGCGGCGGCTGATCGTGCCGCTCAACTATTTCATCCAGCAGCCGTTCTACAACTGGACGCGGCAGGCGGCGGCCAACATGGGCTCGGTGCTGCTTTATCTCGACTACACTGCCCCGATCGATCGCATCCGCGAGGAGGCCATCGACTTGGTTGCGCAATCGACGGAGTGGACCGGTAAGGTCATCAACGTACAGGTCACCAATACGACTGCGCAGGCGATCGAGGTGCGCGTTCTCTTGAGCGCCGATTCGGCTGCAAACACCTCAAACCTATGTGCCGAGGTGCGCGAAAAGCTCATCGGCTTTCTGCAGCGCGAGCATCCGGAAGCTCTGCCGCGTCGACGAAATGAGATCATCGATATGCCGGCGCGGAAGAATAGCGAGCCTCCGGCAGCACCACCGCGCGCCGCAGATGATCACAGTCAACAGCCGCCGGGTTAATCGAGCGACCACCACCGCTCGGGAGCGAAATGCCCCGCTGCCTGCTCGATCACTGCACCGAGCGCAAATAACGTCTCTTCCTCGAATGGCCGCCCGATGAGCTGCAGGCCGAGCGGCAGGCCTTGCGCGTCGAGCCCGCCCGGAACGGCAATGCCCGGCAGTCCGGCCATGTTCACAGTCACGGTGAACACGTCGTTGAGGTACATCTCGATGGGATCGGAGCTGCCCTTTTCGCCGATTGCAAAGGCAGCCGACGGGGTCGCCGGCGTCAGAATGGCGTGAATGCCATCGGCGAAGCAGCGTTCGAAATCGCGCTTGATGAGGGTACGCACCTTCTGGGCCTGCAGGTAATAGGCGTCGTAATAACCGGCGGAGAGCACGTAGGTGCCGATCATAATGCGCCGGCGCACTTCCTTGCCGAAACCGGCAGCGCGAGTGTGCTCATACATGTCGATGATATCGCGTCCGGGAACGCGCAGCCCGTAGCGCACGCCGTCATAGCGGGCGAGATTGGACGAGGCTTCGGCCGGCGCCACGATGTAGTAGGCCGGCAGCGCGTATTTCGTCATTGGCAGCGAAATATCGACGAGCTCGGCACCGGCGTCCTTCAGCCATCGCGCGCCTTGCTGCCACAGAGCTTCGATTTCCATCGCCATTCCGGGCATCCGATATTCCTTCGGAACGCCAATTCGCATGCCTTTGACCGAGGCGCCAATCGCTTTTTCGTAATCGGGCACCGCACGGTCGACGCAGGTCGCGTCCTGCGCATCATAGCCGGCCATCGAACGCAACAGGATGGCGCAGTCGCGCACGGTACGCGCGAACGGGCCGGCCTGATCGAGCGAAGACGCAAATGCCACGATCCCCCAGCGCGAGCAGCGGCCGTAGGTCGGCTTNNGGCGAGACGACCGGGCCGAAATAGGACGTCTCATTCGACGAGCCCATGGCGAATTCGTCGTTATTGGACTTGCCGAGCAGCACCGCGCCATCGCGCCAGAGATTGGCGGTGACGGTGGATTCGTAGGTGGGATTGAAATTGTCGAGGATATGCGAGCCCGCCGTCGTGCGTACGTCTTTGGTGCAGAACAAGTCCTTGATGCCGAGCGGCAGTCCTTCGAGCGGGCCGAACTCGCCTTTAGTTAGCCGCACATCCGAAGCACGCGCCATGTCCCGGGCGCGTTCCGGCGTTTCCAGCACAAAGGCGTTCAGCGTGCGCGCCCGCTCCATGGCTGCGAGATGCGCGTCAACCAATTCGACCGCAGAAAATTCCTTGCCACGCAGGGCATCTCGCGCCCGCGCCAGCGTAAGCGAGGTGAGATCGGTCATCCGGCGGCGGGATCGGTAGTGGGATCGTCGCAGGAAAACTGATTTTGCGCGGGCGATTTGGGCCCGGCTTTGTCCGAGGCGATTCTCGCGGGCGCTTCAGGCGTCGGCTTATCCCAGTTGTCCTGCCCCGGCAGCGTCCGGACCGGAAATTCAGCAAACAGCGCTTCGACCGCTGCCGGATCGTCGGGCGTCAGCAAGCCCTGGCTTTCAAGATAAGCGAGCCAAATGGCATCTTGTTCGCAGGCGAGGCACATTTTTTATTCCACTACTTTCGGCACCAGGAAAAAGTGATGCTCGTGGGCCGGCGCGTTGGCAATAACGTCGTCCGCAATGCCGCCGTCGGTCACTTGATCCTCGCGCATTTTCATCGCCATGGGCGTGACCGACGTCATCGGCTCGACCCCCTCGACATTGACCTCCGCGAGCTGCTCGACGAAGGTTAAGATCGCATTGAGCTCGCCCTTGAGGCTCTCCACCTCATCTTCCGCGACCGCGATTCGCGCCAGATGCGCGACGCGGCGGACGGTATCGGCGTCAACGGACATAGGCGTTAACACACATGGGCTTTACCTCAGCCGCTCTCGAAAGCCAGGCACGGCCAAAGCGCGGAAATATATCCGCCTATAGCAGAGCGGCCATTTCGAGCCAACAGCCAGCTATGCAGCAACCGCCCGCTCGCATTGTGCGATGGGCGTCATACGCGTAATTTGCGGCGCAATGTCCTCTTTGCGGCCAGTTCATGTTATCGGCGGCGGCCTCGCGGGCTCCGAGGCCGCCTGGCAGTTGGCGCGCCGTGGCGTGCCGGCAGTGCTGCACGAAATGCGGCCGCTGCGCACGACGGCTGCGCACAAGACCGACCAATTCGCCGAACTGGTATGTTCGAACTCGTTCCGCTCCGACGACGCCGAGACGAGCGCCATCGGCCTTCTGCATGCCGAAATGCGGAGGCTCGATTCGCTGGTTATGCACACCGCCGACCGTCACAAGTTGCCGGCGGGCGGCGCGCTCGCCGTTGACCGCGACGGCTTTGCCGCGGCGATCACCGCGGCGCTGGAAGCCGAGCCGCTGATCGCAATCGATCGCGCGGAGATTACCGCGCCGCCGGCGGAATGGGACAGCGTCATCGTCGCCACTGGACCACTCACCTCGCCGGCGTTTGCCGAAGCGCTGCGCGCGCTCACCGGCGAAGACGCGCTGTCGTTCTTCGACGCCATCGCGCCGATCGTTTACCGCGAGGCGATCGACTTTGGCATCGCCTGGTTCCAGTCGCGCTACGATAAACCCGGACCCGCGGGCTCCGGGGCCGATTACATCAATTGTCCGCTGACGCGCGCGCAATACGACGGCTTCGTCGAGGCGCTCCTCGCCGGCGAGAAAACTGCCTTTCGCGACTTCGAGGCAACACCGTATTTCGATGGCTGCCTACCGATCGAAGTGATGGCCGAACGCGGCCACGAGACGCTGCGGCATGGGCCGATGAAGCCGTTCGGCCTTACCGATCCGCATCAGCCCGCGACCAAGCCCTATGCGGTGGTGCAATTGCGCCAGGACAACAAGCTCGGTAGCCTGTTCAACATAGTCGGATTCCAGACCAAGCTGAAGCATGCCGACCAGGTCCGGATCTTCCGCACCATCCCGGGCCTCGCCCAAGCCGAGTTCGCTCGACTCGGCGGATTGCATCGCAATACCTTCCTCAATTCGCCGAAGCTCTTGGATGCGACGCTGCGACTCAAAGCCATGCCGCGGCTGCGCTTTGCCGGGCAGATCACCGGCTGCGAGGGTTACGTCGAGTCGGCTTCGATCGGCCTTCTGGCCGGCCGCTTCGCGGCGGCGGAACGGCTTGGCGAGCAGCCGCTCCTGCCGCCGCCGACCACCGCACATGGCGCGCTGATCGGTCATATTACGGGCGGTCATATTGCGACGATCGACGCCGGCCGGAGCTCGTATCAGCCAATGAACATCAATTTCGGCTTGTTCCCGCCCCTTTCGCGGGTGCCGACCACGGACGCCGACGGTAAGCGCCTGCGCGGCCCCACCAAGGCGGCCGCCAAAAAACACGCGCTTTGCACACGCGCGCTTGACGACCTCAAAGTCTGGCATGGCGGCGCCGTGCCGGCAGCGGCGGAATAGCTATCACTGTGCTAAAAGCCCACGCATGAACGGCGAACTGGACGAACTCGGCGGACGTTGGCATTCGGGTGTCGTGCTCAAGCGCGACGTGTTCTCGACGATCGAGCGCGGCCGCCTTACCACCGACGACGGCGAGGTCGACGCCGTGCTGCGGCGCCTCGACGAGGTGCCGTGGTGGAGTCGCCCCCTCGCCTACGTGCTGTTTCGACGCGAATTGCGAGCGCTAGCTGTCGCCCGCCCGCTTGGTGTTGCGCCACCTTTATTGCTTTCTGGTCACGGCTTCCTGGTGCGTGGCTGGATCGACGGCGTGCCGTTGCACATCGCAAAACCCTACGGCGACGCCGGTTATTTCCGGTCTGCCAAGAGAGCGCTGCGGACTTTGCATCGAGCTGGCATAGCGCATAACGATCTCGCTAAAGAGCAGAATTGGCTACTCGCCCAAAGTGGCGAACAAAGCCGAGCTTTCGTCACTGATTTTCAGTTGGCCGGATGCTTTCGACGCCGCGGCCTTTTATTTCGAATCGCCTGCTACGACGATCTGCGTCATCTGCTCAAGCACAAACGCCGTTACGTCCCCGGCGCGCTCAGCGCCGCCGAACGCCGCATGCTCGGGCGTAAAACTCTGATGAACCGAATCTGGATGTCGACCGGCAAAAAACTGTATTACGCCGTCACGCGCGGCTTGAATTTTACCGACCGCGAGGGCCGCGGCCTGCGCTTCGTGCGCGACGCACCGGCGATTGCGGCGCGGCTGCGCGCCCATCCGAAGGTGCGCGACGTCGCTATAGCTCCCTATCCGGACCGCCGCGCCGGCACCGGGCTCTATGCCTTTGTCGAAACTAGCGCGAGTGACGGCGAGCTTTTTGACTTTCTCGGTGCAACCCGGCCGGAGCACCTGCAGGTCGTCGATACATTGCCGCGCAATGCCCAAGGCGAAGTGCGCAGCGAGATTCTCGAACTCGTCGCCATGAACCAGCTCGACCTGATCGCGCCGTTGATCAAGACCGAGGCCGAGCGTGACATTGTTGGGCGGATCGTTTCCGACCGGCGCAATCTGCGCGACCGGTTCGCGTTCTGATCCGTCTTCCGCAGCACGAGGCGACAAGCGAAAAAGTTACTCCTGCACCGTGACGCCGGCACGTTGGATCACGTCCGCCCATTTGGCGATCTCGGCTTTGACAAACGGCTCGATATCCGGGAGCGGCGTAGTCATCGGCACACCTGAATCCGCGGCAATCCGTTCTTTAACCGCCGGATCGGCAAGCGCCGTTCGCACTTGTGCATACAGCTTGTCGACGATTGGCTTCGGTGTGTTCTTCGGCGCCCATAGGCCAAACCAGACGTAATAGACGTAATCTGGAACGCCGGATTCGGCGACCGTCGGAACGTCGGGCAACAACGGCGACCGTTCCTTGCCGGTAACAGCGAGCGCACGCACGGAGCCGCCTTTGATTTGTCCCAACGCGCTCGCCAGATTGTCGAAGAACACTGGCGTCTGTCCCGACATGACGTCGGTATAGGCTGGCGCGGCGCCGCGATAGGGCACATGCGTCATCCGGATGCCCGCCTCCAATTCGAACAGCTCCGTTGACAGATGTTGCCCGGTACCGTTGCCGCCCGACGCAAAATTGATTTCGCCCGGCTTCGCTTTAGCGAGCGCGATCAATTCCTTGATCGAATGGACCGGAAGGCTATTGCTCACGACAATAACGAACGGAAACTCCGCCAACATGCCGACCGGTGTGAAATCCCGAATCGGGTCGTAGGATAGATGTGCAAACAGGCTCGGATTGACCGCCATATTGGCGCTCAGCCCGGTCAGCAGCGTGTAGCCGTCCGGTGTCGCGTTGGCGGCCGCGGCAGTACCGACGACGGTACCGGCTCCGGTCTTGTTTTCGACCACGAAAGGTTGGCCGAGCTGCTTCGTCAACGCGCTGGCGATGATCCGCGCGATGATGTCAGTGCCCCCGCCGGGCGGCTGCGGCACGATGATGGTGACCGGCCGCGTCGGGTAGTCCTGCGCTGCAAGTGGACTGGACACAAGGCCAATGGCGACAAGCCCGGCCGCGGCTGCTAATGCACGAGATCGATTGAACATGAACTCGCTGCCCCCTCTTCCACCCGTTTGAGCCACAGATATTCTGCGTCCACCGCTGATATTCTACTGTCGAGCTGCGGAAAAGTGGGTCCGTTGTCGCGGCGGGCCGCCGGTGACCGCTTTGCGCTTCGATGTCATGAACCCGCAATTCGCATCGGGTTTCGCGCCGCGCGCCAGATTAGCCATTGCCGCCGCCATGGCGCAAGTTCTGCGGGGGCGAACGCATCGCCACGCTCTAGACGATGCAACGACGGCCGCACCAGCGCCACCGGAAGAAAGGCCGGCAGCCCCTGAGGCGGCAGTGTGAGCAGCCGTTCGTGGGCGGCTGCAAGATGACCGCGCGCCAAGTCGCGCAACTCGACGAGCGCGGCATCAAGGCCAGCGGACGATCGACCTGCGAAGATCGCATGCTGGTGCGCGCCATGACGCACGAGAACTTCGGCCGGCAGGTAAAGCTGCCGCCGCGCGGCGTGCAGCGGAAACGAACGCAGCAGCCCAGCAATGCCGTAAGCGATGCCGGCAGGTTCCGCAGCCGGCGCAGCATCGACACCGAGGACTTGCGCGGCAAGAGCGATCAGTGCCGAAGATGTTCGTGCCGCGTAGGTCTCTAGATCCATGATGCTCGCTATCGGCTCGTCGTAAAGATCGAAGCGTCGCGCCTCGATAAGGTCGCTCAACGTGGCCGCCGCGAGGCCATGCTGCGAGATCGTCGCGAGCAACGCCGCCGCGACCGGATTGGCGGCGGCCTCTTCCGCCCGCTCGCCATCGAGCACATCGCGCCACCATTGCAGGCGGATCTCGCCCGGCAGCGCCTCGCGCGCCGCCTCGCGCACCCGCGCGATTTCGATGTTGAAGGCATAGAGCGCCGCGAGGGCGTCACGACGCTCCGCCGGCGCGAACAGCGACGCGAGAAAACGATCGCGATCAGCCCGCCGAACAAGCTCTGCGCAATAGGCAAACGCATCCTGCATGATGCGAGCTTATCTCATTCGATAGCGATCAGGCCGGCGCCGACCCGGCGATTTTCCATCAACATCACGTTGTAGGTTCGGACAGCCGGGCCGGTGGTCATGGTGTCGACCGCAATATGGGCGTCGCGAAACCGTGTTCGCCAAGCCTGCGGCATGATCCACGGCTCATCGCCGGTACCGAAAATGAAGTAGTCCAAAGTGTCGGAGCGCGCGAACACTCGCTCTAGCATCTCGCCGGTGAGCTCAGCCGGCGTCGCCGCCGGCCAGGCCCAGATGCCGTGCGGAAGGCAGAGCAGCGAACCGCGATGCGACATGTCGGCAAAGCGGAAACCGCCCGCGCCGTGCGCATCGATCAGCGCCGGACGCGGCAGATGCGGCAGGTCCGCCACTAGCGCCGGGCTCTCGCCCGCCGCGACGGCGTGGACGGTTTGACGGGCTTGGCCGGCACCGGCGTCGCGCTGGGCACGACGGGTGGCGCCTCGGGCTCCTCGGTCCCGCCGTGACGCGTGCTGCCGACTCCGAGATAGATCAGAATCGGCGACGCGATGAACACCGACGTATAGGTGCCGACCAGCACCACGCCGAACATCATGGTCGCCGTGAAACTGTGGATCGCCTGACCGCCGAACAGCAGCAGGGCCAGAAGCGACATTGCCACGGTCACGTGGGTAACGATCGAGCGTGACAGCGTCGCATTGACGGAGGCGTTGAGCAGGTCCGGCATCGGCATTCGCTTATAGCGGCGCAGCATTTCGCGAATGCGATCGTAAATCACCACCGTGTCGTTGAGTGAATAACCGAGGATGGTAAGGAGCGCCGCGATACTAGTCAGATCGAAGTCGATGTGAGTGAGCGACATGAAGCCGACGGTGAGCACCAGGTCGTGTACGTTGGCTATCATGGCGCCGAGCGCGAACTGCCATTCGAAACGAAACCAAAGATAGATCAGAATCGCCACGATCGCCAGCACGAGGCCGATCGTGCCGTACGCCAAAAGCTCGGTCGACACGCTCGGGCCCACCACTTCGACGCGCCGGTAATCCACGTCGTCGCCCAACGCGTCGCGCACCTTCTGCACCGCCGCCTGCTGCGCCTCGTCGCCGCCCGGCTGTTCCGAAATGCGGATCAGAACGTCGTCGGGCGCGCCGAATTGCTGCAGCTGGAAATCGCCGAGGTGAAGCGATTCGATGGTCGCGCGCATTTTGCTGAGGTCGGCCGGTCCCGCCTTGGTCTGCACCTCCATCAACGTACCGCCGATGAAGTCGATGCCGAAATTCAGTCCGTGAAAGAAGAATAGTGCGATCGCCGCGATCGACAGCATCGCCGAAACGGGAAAGCTGATGCGCCGAAAGCGCATGAAATCGAATTTGGTGTCATCGGGAACGATGCGAAGGAGGCGCACGGTAACTCTTTCAAATAAGGGTGTTCAGCTTGAGCGTGATCTTTCCGACGACCGGCTTCCACTTTTTCGGAGCATGCTCTAGATCGGCACGACCTTGGGCCGCCACAAGCGGACCCAGTAGGCCACGATCAGCCGCGTCAAGGTAAAGGCGGTGAACAGCGTAGTGATGATGCCAACGCCAAGCGTCACGGCGAAGCCGCGCACCGGCCCGGTGCCGATATAGAACAACACAGCCGCTGCGATAAACGTGGTGATATTGGAGTCGAGAATCGTCGCCAGCGCGCGGGTGAAGCCGGCGTCGATGGCGTTGATCGCGGTACGACCCGCGCGCACCTCCTCGCGGATACGCTCGTAGATCAACACGTTGGAATCGACCGCAATGCCGACGGTGAGCACGATGCCGGCGATGCCGGGCAGCGTCAGCGTCGCGCTCAACAGCGACAGCACGCCGAAGATCATGGCGACGTTGACGGCAACCGCGATATTGGCAAACAGTCCGAACAGTCCATAGGTCACGAACATGAAGATGATGACGAGCGCCGCGCCGGCGTAAGCGGCGTGCTCGCCGGCATTGATCGAGTCCTGGCCAAGCCCCGGACCGACAGTGCGTTCCTCGATGATGGTGAGTGGTGCCGGCAGCGCGCCGGCGCGCAGCAGGACGGCGAGATCGTTCGCGGACTGGACGGTGAAGTTTCCCGAAATCTGCCCCGAACCGCCGATGATCGGCGTGCGAATGACCGGCGCAGAGATCACTTTATTGTCGAGTACGATGGCGAACGGCTTTCCGACATTTGCCGTGGTCACATCCGCGAACTTGCGCGCGCCGCCCGAATTAAAGCGGAAATTGACGACCGGCTGGTTGTTGGTCGGATCGAAGCCCGCCTGGGCGTCGACGAGATCGGCGCCAGATACCAGTACGCGTTTTTCGATCAAAAATTTCTGGCCGCCTTCGCCATCGAGTATCTCCGATTCCGACGGATGCGCGTCCTGCGCCTGCTCCGGCGTCATCGACAGATCGACCATACGGAAATCGAGCTTTGCGGTTTTGCCCAGAAGTTCCTTGAGCCGGGTCGGATCCTGCAGCCCCGGCACCTGCACCAGAATGCGGTCGGCGCCCTCGCGCTGGATGGTCGGCTCCACCAGACCGATCTCGTTCACACGCCGCTCGATGATTTCAATCGATTGGTCGACGGCCTGCCTCACCCGTTCGGTCACCGCTGCATCGGTGGGGGCCAGCGTGATGAGGCCAGAGTTGTTGGTGATGTCGATATTGCGCTGCCCGGTACTGCCGGCCAGGCCGGACAACGGTTGCGACAACTCGCGCAGCTTGCCGAGCGCGGTGTCGAGGTCGGTGTCGCGGGTGATGTGCACTTCCACGGCGTTGCCGTGAATGGCGCGGCCGGTGAACGGGATGCGGGCCTGCCGCAGCACGCGCAGCACGTCGTCATCGATGGCCTGCAATTGCTCCTTGCGCACCGCGCCGGTGTCGACCTCGAGCAACAGATGCGAGCCGCCCTGCAAATCGAGACCGAGCACGACGTGGCGCTGCGCCCAGCTCGGCCAGGTCCTGACCACGCGTTCGGGGAAAAAATTCGGCAAGGCGCATAGGCACACCGCGAGCGCCGTGAGCAAGATAGCCGCCGCCTTCCACCGCGTGAAAAACAACATGGACTTCGCTATTCCTCGTTACGGGCGCGCCGCGATCAGCTGGCGCTCTCGTCCTTCACCGGCTCGCCTTTGACCCGCACTTCGGTCACCATCGCGCGCATCTGCCGCACCCGCACACCATCGGCGATTTCGACCTCGATCTGGTCGTCGTCGACGACCTTGGTGACCTTGCCGAGGAGACCGCCATTGGTGATCACGGTATCGCCCCGGCGCAGCGCCTTGACCATCGCCTGGTGCTGCTTGACCTTTTGCTGCTGCGGGCGAAGCACCAGAAAGTACATAATCACGATAATCAGGATGAGCGGCATGAATGACGTGATCATGCCGGCCGAGTCGCCGCCGAGCAGGCCGCTTAATGGATTGCTTTGCGCAAATGCGGGCGTAATGAACATATTTCCTCCGAGGGGGCGGCGGTAAAGCGCGCCGCCCTGGATGAAGGGCCGCTTTCGCGCGCAAAATCGCGCGGACTATAGCGGCCGTTGGCCTAATTGCAACGCTGCGCTCGGCTGTGGCCAAGCTTGCGGGCAACCGCCTGCCCCGCTAAGGGAAATGCCGCAAACTGGTTCAGACATGGCTAAATCGCCTCCGCGCTCCCATAAAAAAGCAACAAAAAAGGCCGCCGCTGCCGCATTGGGCCGCCGCCCTGCAAAGGACGGGAGCGCCGAGCTTCTGGCGCGGGTCGCAGGCGCGCTCGAACGCCTCGCCCCGCCGCCTCCGGCCGCGCCGGACTTTGCCACCGCGGAGGCGTTCGTCTGGCATCCTGAAGGCCGCAAACTCGCGGCGGTTCGCCGCGTCAATCGTGTCGACATGTCGCTTCTCAAGGGCATCGAACGAGTGCGCGATCTCCTGGTCGAAAATACCGAACGCTTTGCCCGCGGCCTGCCGGCGAACAATGCGCTGTTATGGGGCGCACGCGGCATGGGCAAATCCTCGCTCGTCAAAGCCGCGCATGCGGCGATCGGCGCCGCGCATCGGTCAGCAGGCCTCAAGCTCATTGAAATTCATCGCGAGGATATTGAGTCGCTGCCGGATCTGATGGGGCTTTTGCGCGGCGCCCCGCAACGCTTCATCGTGTTTTGCGACGATCTGTCGTTCGACGCCGAAGACACATCCTATAAATCGCTCAAGACGATGCTCGAAGGCGGCATCGAGGGCCGGCCGGAGAACGTAATCTTTTACGCGACGTCCAACCGCCGTCATTTGTTGGCGCGCGACATGGTGGAGAATGAGCGTTCGACCGCGATCAATCCCGGCGAGGCGGTCGAGGAAAAAGTCTCGCTATCGGACCGGTTCGGGCTGTGGCTCGGCTTTCATCGCTGCAGCCAGGACGAATATCTCGCCATGGTCGAGGCGTATATCGGCTATTATCGTATACCGCTTGCGAGCGACGAGTTGCGCCGTGAGGCGCTCGAATGGGCGACGACGCGCGGTGCGCGCTCCGGCCGCGTCGCTTGGCAATATGTCCAGGATCTGGCTGGGCGGCTGGGCGTCAAAACCGCGGGCGAAGGACGGCAGAGAACGGACAAGTAGAAAGAATCTCGTCGGGCCTCGATTGTGCCGGGTCCGCTGTCAGGCGCCATTGAGATATTGCGCCGGATCGACGGGCGTGGCGCCCTTGCGGATTTCGAAGTGAAGTTGCGGCGAGGTGACGTTGCCGGTCTGGCCGGAATGCCCGATCACATCGCCACGTTTGACGGTTTCGCCGCGCTTGACCAGGATATCGCTGGCATGCGCGTAGGCGGTGACGAAGCCGTTGGCGTGGCGCACCAGCACCAGATTGCCGTAGCCCTTGAGCTCACTGCCCGCATAAGCGACGACGCCATCCTCGGCCGCCTTGATCGGCGTGCCTTCAGGCACCGCAAGATTGATGCCGTCGTTCTGCAAGCCGTTCGGCTTCGGGCCGAAGCCAGCGATAATGCGGCCGCGCACCGGCCAGCGGAAGCTCGGCAGATCGCCGGCGGGTTCCGCGGCCTTAACCGAATTCTCCACAACCGGCGGCGCCGTCGGTGCTGCCAGCCGCGCACTATGCGGCGATTCCGCAGTCGCTACGCTCGGGCCGGCGGGTTGAGTGACCGGTGCCTCGGCGCGCGGCGCGACCGGCGCCGGCTGCGGCGCCGCCCGCATGTCCGGAATGATGATGCGGTCGCCGACCTTCACCATGGTGTAGGGCGGAATATTGTTGGCCTTCGCAAGGACCATGACCGACTTGCCGTACATCCGCGCGATGCTGTTGAGCGTTTCGCCCGGCGCTACGACGTGGCTGCCTGCCGGTGCGACCAGTGCGCTGCGCGGCGGACCGACTGGCGCGGGCATCGCCGGCACGCTCGAGGCCATACGCGTCTCCGGCGGCATGGCCGCCGTGGAGCGTCGGCGCGGGATCACCAGGTGGTCGCCTGGGCGCACCATCGCCGGGCTCGTGATATGGTTGGCTTCCATCACGGCGGAGACTGGAACGCCGTGCTGCCGCGCGATGCTGTCGAGGGTCTCGCCGGGCCCCACCGTGATCGGCGTGCCGCCCTCCCAGGTCCAAACCGGCGGCGGAGGAGCGGCAGGTATCGAGCCGGTCACTTCGCTGCTGCCAAGTTGATAGGAGCCCATGCCGCGGCCACCGCCCGAACTGCCATCGTCGGCAGCCGCTAAATGCGGCAGCGGCCGGCTCTCGATGTGGCTTGCGGGCGCGGTCTGCGGGATCGAGCCGGTAACGTCGCCGCGCGATGCCGGTGGAGTATTGGAGCCGAACCCCTCGCCGAAGCGACCGGAGTCAGCACTACAGCCCGCAGCGCCGAGCCCCATTAACGAAATGGCAACCAGCTGCGGCCAGACGGCCAACCGACGCGATGCGCACATGGTTACTCACTCGCACGCAACAAAAGGGACGAGTGACTAAACAACGTTGAGGTAAACAGGCCTTTAAGTGTAGCGACGTTTTTCTACTTATTTGGTTATGAGTCTAGTTTGCATCTCGCCGCCTATAATTCGCGCGCTTGTCCCGGCAATAGCGGCACAAATCGGACGGCGATGAGATTTTCGCGGGCTAATTCGCCGCTCGGCTGCTTGGAGAGCTTGACGAGGCATTGGACGTCATGGCGGGGCCCGACCGGCAGCACCATCTTGCCGGCCTCCGCAAGCTGGGCGGTCAGCGCCTGCGGAATATCCTCCGCGGCGGCAGTGACGATGATACGGTCGAACGGCGCCAGATCCGGCGCGCCCGCCATGCCGTCGCCGACAAGAACGGTGACGTTGGCGTAGCCCAAAGTCTTGAGGCGGCCGCGTGCGGCCTCGGCCAGCGTCCGATAGCGCTCGATGCTGACCACCTCCCGCACCAGCCGTGACAAGATGGCGGCCTGGTAGCCCGAGCCCGTCCCGACTTCGAGAACGCGGTGCTGCGGCTCGACGTCAAGCTGTTCGGTCATATATGCGACCACGAAAGGCTGGCTGATGGTCTGCCCGCAGGCGATCGGAAGCGCCTGATCGGCATAGGCGCTGTCGACAAAGCCGGGGGCGACAAAATGCTCACGCGGCACGTCGTCCATGGCGCGCAGCACAGCTTGGTCGCTGATGCCGCGCCGGCGCAGCGCGAGCTGAAATTCCATGCGTTCGACGTCGGCTGCTGGCTGTGCGGTCACCGGCCTACTCGGCTTACGAACGTGCAATGCTGGCTTCTACCACCAAGCCATCGTCGCTTATACTCCCCAATGTCCGTTGGCACGAACGGGTTGTGTTGACGTATCGATTCGAGACATAAACCCTTACCGGACGTTGGAACTAATGGCGCCGTTCGGCGTTGGCGGGTCGGCAATGGGACCGGCGGTTGACGCGGCATAGCGCATCGCGCCGCAAGCACGGGGTGAGAATGTCGTCCAAAACGGACGCCGGGAAGCGCGTTCTCGTGGTCGAGGACGAGATGATGATCCGCATGCTGCTGGAGGGCATGCTGACGGATCTCGGCTATACGGTCGCAGGCCAGGCGGGCGAGATCGACGAGGCGCTGGCTTTGGTGAAGCAGGCGGAGTTTGACGTCGCCCTTCTTGACGTCAATCTCAATGGCAATCCGATTACGCCAGTGGTCGACGCTTTGATCGCACGCGGTGTGCCGTTCGTGTTCGCGAGCGGCTACGGTCAACGCGGCGTGCCGGAAGCCTATCGCGCCAGCCCCATATTGCAGAAGCCATTTCAGATGGAAGCGCTCGCCGAGGCGCTCGAAGCCGCGGTGCCGCAACCCGCGAGCTAAATCCCTTTTTCAAACAGCGCCGCCAGTCCCGTCATCGTCGGCGTGTCAGTGATATCGATTTTGAGCGGCGTCACCGTGACGCAATGGTCGTCGAGCGCCGCGATGTCCGTGCCGAGCTCACCCTTGGCGGCGTGCAGGCGCGCATAGGCGACCCAGTAATAGGGATTACCGCGGCCATCGACGCGCTTATCGATGTGGAGCCGCTCCTGCCGCCTTCGCCCCAGTGTCGTCACCGCGATGCCTTTGACTTCCTCCGGCCTGCAGTCCGGGAAATTAATGTTGATCAGCACGTCGCGGCGCACGCCTTCGCCAAGCACGCGGCGGATCATATCCGGCGCATAACGCAGCCCGGTGTCCCAAAACGGCGGCCGGCCGCTGCGCGAATTATAGGATTGCGACAGAGCGAACGCCGGAATGCCGAGGACGGTGCCTTCCATGGCCCCTGCGACGGTGCCGGAATAGATCACGTCCTCGCCGACGTTGCGGCCGCGGTTGACGCCGGACAGCACCAGATCGATGTCCTTGCCGTCGAGCACGTGACGCGCGCCCATGATGACGCAATCGGTCGGCGTGCCGCGCACCGCAAAGCGCCGGTCGCTGACCTTACGCAGCCGCAGCGGATCGTTGAGCGACAACGAATGGGCAACGCCGGACTGATCCTGCTCGGGCGCCACGACCCAGACTTCGTCGGACAGCCCGCGCGCGATTTGTTCGCAGACGTCGAGCCCGTGCGAGTGGATGCCGTCGTCATTGGTGACCAGGATGCGCATCGATTTGGTAGGCATGGATTTGGCGGTCTTCATTGCTTTTCGATCGTTTTCAGTCCGCCCATATAGCCCTGCAAAGCCTCCGGCACGGCAATCGATCCGTCAGCCTGCTGATAGGTTTCCATCACCGCGATCAGCGCGCGACCGACGGCGACCCCGGAACCGTTGAGCGTGTGGACGTGGCGCACGTTGCGGTCTTTGCTGCGATAGCGCGCATTCATGCGCCGCGCCTGGAAGTCGCCGCACACCGAGCAGGAGGAAATTTCCCGAAACATATTCTGCCCAGGCAGCCATACTTCGATGTCGTAAGTTTTTTGTGACGCAAAGCCCATGTCGCCGGTGCACAGCGTCACGACGCGATAATGCAGGTCGAGGCGCTTGAGGATTTCCTCGGCGCAGGACAGCATGCGCTCATGCTCGTCCTTCGATTGCTCGGGTGTGGTAATCGACACCAGCTCGACCTTGGTGAACTGATGCTGCCGGATCATGCCGCGCGTATCCTTGCCGGCAGCGCCCGCCTCGGCGCGGAAGCACGGCGTGCAGGCGGTGACGCGCATCGGCAGCTGCGCTTCATCCATGATGGATTCGCGGACGAGGTTCGTTAGCGGGACTTCGGCGGTGGGGATGAGCCAACGACGATCGGGATTTACTCGGTAGTCAAATTCGCCTTTTTCGAAAGTTCCCTCTTTCGCCCGTGCTCCCGCCATCCCGCGCTCGGTAACGAAATCCAATGCTTGCTTCCAAACTATTTCGATCGTCTGTCGCGCGTGTTCTCGAAGGACCTCATCAGGAAAAAAATGGAATTGATCCTCTGCAAACTTGGGTAACTGCGCTGTGCCGAACATTGTCTGATCAAGTACGAGCAGCGGCGGAGCCACCTCGGTGTAATTGTGCGGTTCGCTCGTATGCACATCGAGCATGAATTGCCCGAGCGCACGCTCAAGCCGCGCGACACCTTTCTTCAGCACTACAAACCGGGCGCCAGACAGTTTTGCGGCCGTCTCGAAATCCATTTGCCCGAGCGCTTCGCCAAGCTCGAAATGCTGCTTGGGCGCGAAGGCGTAGTTGCGCTTGGCGCCGCAGCGGTGATGTTCGACGTTGTCCTTCTCGTCCTTGCCGTCGGGCACTTCGTCGAGCGGCAGGTTCGGGATTTGCGCCAGCGCATCGTCGAGCGCCTTGGAGGCGGTCTTCTCCTCCACCTCCATCTTGGGCATCGTTTCTTTGAGCGCGGCGACCTCGCTCAAGAGACCCTTCGCTTTCTCCTCGTCCTTGTTCTTCTTGGCTTCGCCGATTTCCTTCGACGCCGCATTGCGGCGCGCCTGCGCGGTTTCGAGTTCAAGAATCTTCGCCCGACGCAATTCGTCGAGCGCAATCAGCCGCTTTGCCTCGGGCGCAAGCCCGCGCCGCGCCAAGGCGCGATCGAAGGCATCAGGATTGTCGCGGATAAAACGGATGTCGTGCATGGGTCGCTCAAAAGAATCAGCGCGTGCTTTTTAGCACGCAAACGCTCCGGGGATGCTGCGCGAAAACTTACCCACCCGGCTTGGCCGCCGCCGCAGCGCGTTCGGCCGCCATGCGGCGCTCGACGAACCGCACCGACCAGACCGAGCCCTCGTAGAGCGCCACCAGCGGCAGTGCAAGCGACATTTGGCTCAACACGTCTGGCGGGGTCAGCACGGCGGCGATGACGAAGGCGATGACGATGAAATAGCGCCGTTTGGCCTTGAGCTGATCGGAGGTGATGATGCCGACGCGGCCGAGCAGCGTCAGGATAACCGGAAGCTGGAATGCGATGCCGAAGGCCAGGATCAGCTTCATCATCAGCGCGAGGTAATCCTCAACCTTTGGTAACAGCGCGATCGAAGCCTCGCCGGGCCCGCCCAGTTGCTGCATGCTGAGCGAAAAGCGCGCCAGCATCGGCCAGACCACGAAATAGACCACCATCGAGCCGAGCAGGAAGAAGATCGGCGTGGCGATGAGATAAGGCAGAAACGCCTGCTTCTCGTTGCGATAGAGGCCGGGCGCGACAAACATGTAGATCTGGGTGGCGGCGACCGGAAAGGAGATGAAGGCCGCGCCGAACAGCGACAGCTTGAGCTGCACGACGAAATATTCAAGCAGCCCCGTGTAGATGAATTTGGAGTTCTCCGGGCCCGCGATCCAGATATAGGGCCAGGTCAGAATGTTGAAAATTTGCCGGGCGAAGAAGAAGCAAATGATGGCGGCGAGGAAAAAGGCGGCCACCGCCTTGATCAGCCGCGAGCGCAGCTCGACCAGATGCTCCATCAGGGGCGCCTTGGTGGCCTCGATCTCCTTCTCTTCGTCTTCGCGGCTCATCCGGTGCGCTCGGGATTGCCCGGCTCGGCGGCGGCCGTCACCGGCTCAGGCGCCGGCAGGGATTCTGGCGTGGGCGCCGGAGGGAGCTCCAACATTGGGGCCGGGGCGGGCAGCGCCTCGGCCGGCAACGCGGGCGGAGCGTCGGCAATTGCGTCAGGTTTCTCTTCGGACGTCGTCTGCCCTGCAGCTTTCGGCGCGGAGCCATCGGTGAGCGACTTCTCGATGTCCTTGCCGACGCTCTCGACGTCTTCGCGCACGCTCTTGAGCGGATCGATATTGGTGAAACCGCTGGTCACGCTCTGCGCCATATCGTCGACCTGCTTCTTGAGGTCGGTCATCTCGGCTTCGCGCATCGCCTCCTGGAACTGATTTTGGAAATCGGCGGCCATGCCGCGGATCTTGCGCGTCCACTGCCCCATCGTGCGCATAACCGCCGGTAATTCCTTCGGCCCAATCACGATCAATGCGACGATGCCGATGAGAAGGAATTCGGTCCAACTAATGTCGAACATGAAGTTTCTCCGGCCGCGTTACGCCCGCCACGCCACGACCGCCGATCAATTTGGTTATGGCGGTCGCGACCAGCGAAAGCGTCAGGACCGCGAGGGCTAGACCTTGCTCTCGGATTCGGCGCGCCGCTTGAGGTCGGCGGCGGCCTGATGGTCGATGGTCTTGATCGGCGCATCCGATTTGGGGGCGGCCTCGGCGGTATCGTCCTCGGACAAGCCCTTTTTGAACGATTTGATGCCTTTAGCGACATCGCCCATCAAGTCCGAAACCTTACCGCGCCCGCCGAATACGAGCAGGAGTACGGCGCCGACGATCAACCAGTGCCAGATGCTCAAAGAGCCCATAACATCCTCCGTCCGCCGTAACGCTCACATTGGCGCGCGCATATGCGGCAACATCTCCGGCAGCCTGCCGATTTTAGTCAGAAACTAGGCGTCGGGACCGGCAAAAACAAGCGCAACCGCAATGCCCTTAAGCCGCAGGGACGCGTTCGTCACGTTAACCCTACACCGCAAGGCTTTCGCTCATGGGATCGCCCGCACGGCGAATTATTCCTCGCTGCGCTCTGCGGGGGGCGCCAGTCCCAGGTCGAGATCTTCCGGACCGAGCGGCTCTTCGTCATCGCGCAGCGTCAGGTCGTCGGAGGGAACCGGGACGGCAAAATCGGCCGGCATCGTTGCGTCGACAAGCCCCGCGCCCTTGAGTTCGTCGAGGCCGGGAAGGTCGGTCAGCGCTTCAAGTCCGAAATGCGACAGAAATGCCTCATTGGTTCCATAGGTCACGGGCCGGCCCGGAGCCTTGCGCCGACCGCGCAGCCGCACCCAGCCGGTCTCCAGCAATACGTCGAGCGTGCCCTTCGACGTGCTCACGCCGCGGATATCTTCGACCTCCGCCCGCGTCACCGGCTGATGGTAGGCCACAATGGCAAGCGTCTCGATCGCGGCCCGCGACAGTTTGCGCGTGACTACCGATTCATGCGTGAGCAGCCACGCCAGATCGCTGGCGGTGCGCAGCGTCCACTTACCCCCCACGCGCACAAGGTTGACGCCACGCGGCTCGTACTCCTGCTGCAATTGCAGCAGCAGCGCACGCACGTCGATGCCGGCCGGCAGGCGCGCGGCCAGAGCTTTTTCGTCGAGAGGCGCCTCGGCGGCAAACAAGAGCGCTTCGAGGATGCGCAGTTCTTCCGCGCGATCCGGCGCTTCGTCGTCCTTGTCGCCGATAATCACACGCATCTCCGCGACATTCGACATTGGTTCGATCTCCTTGTTACGCATTCCCGGATTGAACGGCCAAATCTTCCGCAGCATTGCCGTCCGTAGTCTGTCGCTTGCGAAGATAGAGCGGCGTAAAGGCCCCTTGCTGGTGCGCTTCCAGGCGTCCCTCGCGCACCAATTCCAGGGCCGCGGCGAAGCTCGAAGCCAGCACGGTTGCGATCATCGACGGTTCGACCAGATAGGCGATCAGGTATTGGTCGAGCGGGCTCCAGTCCAAGGACTGACCAACCATCCGTTCGAGCGCCTCGCGCGCCTCGGCGAGCGACCACACCGTGCGTTTGGGCATGCGTACGAAGGATCGCGCCTTGGTCTGCCGCCGTCCCGCGTAGGCCGACAGCAGATCGTAGAGCGTCGCCGACCATTCCGGGCGTTTGATCTCGGCGATCGGCTCGGGCTGGCCGCGCGCAAAGACGTCGCGCCCGAGCTGCGGTCGATTGAGCAGTTGCTCGGCCGCGTGCCGGATCGCCTCCAGCCGCCGCAGCCGCTGCGCCAGCGCATTCGCCAAATCCTCGGCGCTCGCACCCTCGGCCGGATGCAGTTCGGGCAGCAACAGTCGCGATTTGAGATAGGCGAGCCAGGCCGCCATCACCAGGTAGTCGGCGGCAAGCTCCAGTCGCATTTTGCGCGCCGCCTCGACGAAGGCGAGGTACTGGTCGGCGAGCGCGAGGATGGAAATCTTGGCCAAGTCGACCTTCTGCTGGCGTGCAAGCGTCAGCAACAGGTCGAGCGGACCTTCGAAGCCCTCGACATCGACCACCAATGACGGCTCGTCGGAGCCTCGCTCCGGCGGATCGGCTTCGAATTCCAAATCCTCGGCGCTCATCTCGGCGTTCATGTCAGATTCCTGCGGAGCCCTGCGCGGATTGCCAGGCGCCCGCCATGAGGTTGAAGAACTCAGCGCGGCTTGCCGCAATATCGATCGGCGCCGCGGGTATTCGTGCCGCAAGCGCCGCCGCGGCCCGTCGCGCCGCTTCACCCGCAAGCTGGGGCGCTGCCGTGGCAACCGCTCGCATTTCCGGCATTTTGCCGTTGCAATGCAGCACCATATCGCAGCCGGCCGTCAGCGCTGCTTCGGTACGCTCGCCGAGTGAACCCGACAACGCGCCCATGGAAATATCGTCGCTCAAGAGAAGGCCCCGGAACCCGATCGAATCACGAATCACATCCTGCACTATAGTGGCCGAAGTGGTGGCCGGCGCGACCGGGTCGATGGCCGTGAACACAACATGGGCAGTCATCCCCAGCGGTAACGCCGCAAGCGGCCGAAAGGCTGCGAAATCGGTCAAATCCAGGGTCGCGCGAGCGGTATTGACCACAGGGAGCCGATGGTGGCTATCGGCCGTGGCCCGGCCGTGACCGGGGATGTGCTTGAGCACCGGCAGAACGCCCCCCTCGGCCAAGCCCGCCGCGATAGCCCCCCCGATCGCCGCCACCTTATCGGGCTCCGCGCCATAGGCGCGATCGCCGATGATCGGATCGGCCCCCGCAACAGGAAGATCGGCGATCGGCGCGCAATCGACATCGATGCCGAGTGCCGCGAGGTCGTTCGCGATCAGGCGTGCGCCGAGCCTGGCCGCGGATAGCCCTATTTCGCGATCGCGGTCGTAGAGCGCGCCGTATGCTGCGCCCGGCGGATAAACCGGCCAGTGCGGCGGACCCAGGCGCTGCACCCGGCCACCTTCCTGATCGATCAGGACCGGCGCCTGCCAGCCGGCCGCGTCACGGAACTCTAAGACGAGCCGTTGCAGCGCCTCGGGGTCGGCAATGTTGCGCTTGAAAACGATGAGACCCCAAGGCTCGGCCTCCTTGAGGAACGCTCGTTCCCCCGCGGTCAAGACGGTCCCGGCAAGGCCGGTGATGAAGGCACGCATTTCGGCCGCTTAGCGTGCGCCCTACAGCGGGGTCAAGCGCAAGGGTCTAATACCCCCGCCTTAATTCCTTTGGACGATGCAATTGCCGCCGGCCGCCTTCAAGCTGGAGCACAGCCCGGCGGCCTGTTCCATCGAGGCAAATGGACCGACAAGCGCCCGGTAGTAGACGCCCTTGCTGCCGAGATCCGCGCGGCGGACCGTCGACTGGTGGCCGCCGAGCTGGGTCGGATATTTGGCCTGCAGCGCACGGAACGCCGTCTGGGCGTCGGCTTCGCTGCGCTGGGAGGTGACTTGAACCGCGTAACCGCCGCCTGCCGCGGCTGATGTGGGCAATGTGGACGATGTAGGCGCCGCCTCGCCAACCGCTGAAGGACTGAGGCTCGTTGGCTGCGCCACAGCCATCCGGGTCCGAGCCGGGGCGGCGCCCGGCGCCTGGCCTTGCGAAGGGACGATCGACAGTGGGGCATTCGCGCCGGCCGGCAGCGCGGGCGCTGCCGCCGCTTTGGGCATAGGCGGAGCCGCAGGCCGTGGCGCCGTCGCGCGGGCCGACGGCTGAGGCGGCGATGGTGCGGCTCCTGCCGCATCGGGGCCACCGAATTGATCGGGCCGGATGGGGACAGTGTGAATCCTCTTCGGTTCAGCCGATAGCGGCGACGAAGCTTGCGGCGCCGCGGCGGCAGCCGGGAGCGGCGCCGAAACACCGGGCATGGTCGGCGTCGCCGCAGATGCTACGGGCGCGGGAAAACCGGATTGCCCGGTTGCCAGAACGCCGGGCGGGGGCGTGTCCGGAGCAGGAAAAATCGGAATGGTCGAGACCACCCGCGGCGAGGCATTCACGGGCGCCGGCACGTCGACCGGCTTTTCCTCGCGCGATACCAGTTTCTCGCCGGAAGCGGCATTGCTCGCATCGGCCTGGTCCGAGCCGTTGCCCTTGGTGTTGGTCGTCTTAGGCACGATCTTGTTCGGGCCATTATCCGCCCTGATGATCGGCGGCAGCGACGGCAGCATCGAAGCGCCGAACATGGCGCGATAAGCAAACGCGCCCGCGGTGCCGAGCACCGCCAGTGCCAGTACGGCCGCTACGATGACAAGTCCACCGCGCCGCCGCGCGGTTGGTGCGTCTTCCTCGTACTCTTCCGGATCGTAGGAAGAATCGGCGTAGGATTGATCGTCGCCGCCATCCTGCTCCTGATCATCGTACTCATAACGGTCGCGGGTGCGCGGCAGGAACGCCGGCAGCTGCTGCTCGCGCGTGCCCGGCGGCTCTGGCGCGTTCCGATAACGCGGCTCCCCCGCGGCGTAGCCATGGGCCTCGTCATGAGCGCCGTTCAATCGCGGGCGCGGCGCGGAGAATGGATTGACGGCCGGCACGTCGTAGTCGGCGTCATGCGATGGAGGCGCAACGCGATACGGCGGCGGATAAGGCTCGGGAAGACGCGGCGGGTCGTAGCGCTCGTCGTACTGTTCTGGGGCCGGTTCGTTCGGTTCGGCGTAGCGGTCATCGGCTGCCCAATCCTGGGCCGCCGGGTCATCGGGCGCGGGGCCGGCGCCGACCACCGTGTCATGGGCGAAGTCATTTCTCGGGTCGCTCTGCCCGATCAGCCGTGCCAGTTCGGCAAGCGGATCCTCGGCCTGCCCGCGCGCCGGCGCTACGTCGCGGCCATGCGCCAGCGGATCGTGGCTGCGGTAAGAACGGAAATTACTGTCGGCCATAAAGTTCGCCTCGGTTCAGGCGTTTACGCATTACAGGTCGGCCAATGCCCGGCGCCTTGCAAACGCCGCCCGCAGTCATCGCATCTCGTTTGGCGCCTCAACCCCGAGGAGCGCGAGTCCCGACGCGAGGACGGTGGCGACGCCTTGAACGAGCACAAGCCGCGCCTCGGTCATTTGTCGATCATTCTGGATAATGAAGCGTAAATGTGGCGCGGCATTGCCGAGCGTGTAAAGCGCATGAAATTCACTCGCTAAGTCGAACAGATAAAAGGCGATTCGATGCGGTTCGTGGGCGAGTGAGGCCGCTTCGACGATGCGCGGATAAAGGGCAATACGTCGCATCAATGCGAGTTCCGCCGGGTCGGAGAGCCTTTCAAGATTCGGCCTATCGACCAAAATCGATATGGCCGCCGGCAGGTCGGGAAACGCCGCCCGGGCATTGCGAAACACCGATTGGGCGCGGGCGTGACCGTATTGGACGTAAAATACCGGGTTGTCGCGCGATTGCTCGATCACCTTGGCGAGGTCGAATTCGAGCACCGCGTCATTCTTCCGGAAGAGCATCATGAAGCGGACCGCGTCTGGTCCCACCTCTTCCACAACTTCGCGTAAAGTGACGAACTCGCCGGCCCGCTTTGACATTGTCACCGGCTGGCCGGCGCGCAACAGCTTAACGAGCTGCACGACCTTGACGTCGAGTTCGGCACCGCGCTCGCTCAGCGCCGCGACTGCCGCCTGCATGCGCTTGATGTAGCCGCCATGATCGGCGCCCCAGACATCGATCAGCGTGCGAAAGCCACGTTCGAGCTTGGAGCGATGGTAGGCAATGTCGGAGGCGAAATAGGTGTAAGAGCCGTCAGACTTCTTCAGCGGACGATCGACATCGTCACCGAATTCGGTCGAGCGGAACAGTGTTTGCTCGCGGTCCTCCCAGTCCTCGACCGGCGCGCCCTTGGGCGGCGGCAAGCGGCCGTCATAGACATAGCCGCGCTGCCGCAACCATTCGATCGTTACCGCCACGCGGTCGACATCGCCGGCGATCAGTGAACGTTCGGAAAAGAAGACATCGGGACTGACGTTCAGTGCAGCGAGGTCGGCGCTGATCGCCGCCATCATCATCTCGATAGTCTTGTTGCGCACGACTGGCAGCCACTTGGCCTCGGGCTCAGCCTTCAACCTATCCGCAAATTCCGCCGCGAGCGCCGCACCTACCGGCTTGAGATAATCGCCCGGATAAAGCCCCTCCGGAATTTCGCCGATGTCTTCGCCGAGCGCCTCGCGGTAGCGCAGATAGGCCGAGCGCGCGAGTACATCGACCTGGGCGCCGGCGTCATTGATGTAATATTCGCGCGTGACCTTGAACCCGGTAAACGCAAGCAGGCTTGCCAACGCGTCGCCGAACACGGCGCCGCGGCAATGGCCGACATGCATCGGCCCGGTCGGATTGGCCGAGACATATTCGACGTTGACGGGAACGTCGGCGCCGATGTCGCTTCGGCCATATTGCGCATCGCGTTTGACGGCGTTGCGCAGGGCATCGATCCAGGCCGCGGGTTTGAGCGTGAGATTGATGAAGCCGGGTCCGGCGACATCGACTTTGTCAACAAGCTCATCGGCGCGCAGCTTTGCCGCGATCGCTTCGGCAAGCTCGCGCGGCTTGCGGCCGGCGTCCTTCGCAAGAACCATGGCGGCATTGGTGGCCATGTCGCCATGCGACGCATCGCGCGGCGGCTCGATCGAGATGCGCGACAGATCGATACCGGCCGGCAATTCGCCAGCCGCGATCAGCGCCTCGTTGGCGCGTCGCACGCGATCGAGCATTTCGGCGAAAATATTGTTTGCGGGCATGGGCCTATGGCGCTTTCGTCGCGCGCCTAACGTAATTCCGGGGTCGAGTCAAAGAGCCGGTTATGCTCGGCAAGCGCATAGCGATCGGTCATGCCGGCGATGAAGTCGGCGATGCGGCGGATGCGGGAGGCTTCACTGAGAGCAAAAAACCCCTCCTGCCACTCCGCCGGCAGGTAGGCGGGCTCAGCGCTATAGCGCGCGAACAGGTCGCGCACCACTTGGGCCGCCTGGTCCATCACCCGCATCACCCGGGGGTGACGATACATATGCGTTTGGAGGAAGCTTTTGACGGCGCGGTCTTGGTCTCCGATTTGCAGCGAAAAGCCTGCGACCGTTGCCATCGCGGCCCGCACGTCATCGGCCGAGCGTGGGCCGAGGGCTTTAAGCCGGCGGGCAGTCTCGGCGACAACGTCGTCGATAAGGAGCCCGATGAGTTGGCGGATCAACTCGTGCGCCAGGCGATGATCGTCGAGGCCCCGGTAGGTCGCACGGATCTGGCCAATGATGCCGCCGGGCAGCGGCACAGTCCCAATGTCGTCGAGCGAGAACAGCCCCGCGCGTAGCCCGTCGTCAATATCGTGGGCGTCATAGGCGATGTCGTCGGCGACCGCGGCGATCTGCGCCTCAGCGCTGGCGAAGCTCCATAACTGCAGGTCTTGCAGCCGCGTATAGTCAAGGATCGTCGCCGGGACGCCGTGTTCGCGGTAGTGCCCGAGTGGCGCTCCGCCGCGGTCGGTGAGCGGCCCGTTGTGCTTGACCAAGCCTTCCAGCGTTTCCCAGGTCAGGTTCAGGCCGTCGAAGCCCGGATAGCGGCGTTCGAGCGCGGTCACAATACGCAAGGTCTGAGCGTTGTGATCGAAGCCGCCGAACGCGGAAAGGCAGGCGTCGAGCGCGCGCTCGCCGGCATGGCCGAACGGCGGGTGGCCGAGATCATGCGCCAGGGCCAGCGTTTCGGTGAGATCCTCGTCGAGACCAAGCGCGCGGGCCAGCGCGCGGGCGATCTGCGCNNTGAGCCTACGGAAGGCGGTCGAGTGGATGATACGGTCGCAGTCGCGGCGAAAGGCGCTGCGGCTTTTGCTCGCCGGCTCGGCATGCAGCCTGCCACGGCTCAATTCCGGATCGCACGCATAGCGCGCACGAGATGTCGCAGCTTCCATCATCCTACCTGGCCGTCCAGCGCCTGGCCGATTGACCTTGCCAATTGACCTTAGACATGCCCGCACTTAACTATCGTGGGCTAGCGTTGTAATCGGCGCGATTTTCTTAAGCAAAGCCGTTATTTTCGCGGCGGAGCCGAGAACGGCGGAGACCAAAATGGCTACCAGCGTCATCGTCACCGAGCGGGCGGCGCAAAAGATCGGCGAAATTCTCAAGCAGGAGCCGGCCGGCACCATGCTGCGGGTGTCCGTCGAGGGCGGCGGCTGCTCCGGCTTTCAGTACAAATTCGACACCGAGAAGAGCCGGGCGGACGACGACATCGTGATCGAAAAGAGTGGCGCGGTCGTGCTGATCGATCCGGTCTCGCTCGATTACATGGCCGGCGCGGAAATCGATTTTGTCGACGATTTGATCGGGTCGTCGTTCAAGATCAACAACCCGAAGGCCACCGCGTCTTGTGGCTGCGGAACCAGCTTCGCGCTTTAACCCAATTCGGCCCTTTATCAAGCCCGTGCGCATCGCCACCTGGAACGTCAATTCGATCAAACAGCGGCTCGACTCCGCGCTCGCCTGGCTTGCCGAACGCAAGCCCGATATCGTCTGCCTGCAGGAGATTAAATGCGTCGACGAGGCGTTTCCGCGCGAGCCGTTCGAGGCGGCAGGCTATAATCTCGCGGTGCACGGCCAGAAGACCTTCAACGGCGTCGCGCTGTTGTCCAAATTCCCGCTCGACGAAGTCAATGTCGGCCTGCCCGGCGCCGATGGTGACGATCACGCCCGCTTCATCGAAGCCGTAGTTTCGACGGCGCAAGGCGCGCTGCGGGTCGCCAGCATTTATTTGCCTAACGGCAATCCGCCTGACACCGAGAAATACAGTTACAAAATCAGCTGGATGAAACGGCTCTCAGCTTATGCCCGCGAGCGGCTCCTCCTGGAAGAGCCGCTGATCATGGCGGGAGACTATAACGTCATCCCGACCGCAGCCGACGCCCGCAACGCGCAAGCCTGGACCGGCGACGCCTTGTTTCTGCCGAAGACGCGCGATGAATTCCGTGCGCTAGTCAATCTCGGGCTGACCGACGCCATGCGCGCCACCAGCGACGATCCCGGCCTCTACACCTTCTGGGATTACCAGGCCGGCGCCTGGCAGAAGAACAACGGCATCCGCATCGATCATCTGCTGCTGTCGCCACCAGCTCTGGACAAGCTTAGCGACGCCGGCATCGACCGCCACGTGCGCAGCTGGGAAAAGCCGTCCGACCACGTGCCGGTGTGGATCGACCTGGAAATTGAGACGAAATAGCAAACGGTGACGCGGATTAGCCGGTGTAAACATCCCTGCGAGCTATTGGCATTTCATTTCTTCGCACTCGCCTCGGAATAGCGGGCATAAAACAGATCAATCCGCTGTTGCCACATTTCCACAAATGCGCCGGACGTCAGATTATCAACCGATTTCCAGATCTTTTTGACGGCCGGAAGCGTGTTCGCCCAAATTGCACGCTTGCACCATTTTTCGCCCTTCTCGTGGCCTTCGTCGGTCGCGCACATTGATTGCCAGGCAATCTGTTCCGGATGAGCGACGTGCTCCGCCGCACCTTGCCATCCCTGTTGGTGGATCAAATAGAGATCGTACAAAGTCGGTTTCTTGTGCGTATCCAATTCGAACAATATCGCCGCGGTCACGAATTTGTAGGCGGCAGCAATGGCGTTATCACGAGGATTGGTGATATAGCCAGAGCCATATTTTCTAAACTCATAATTGCTGAGTTGAAACAGACCAATATACGATCCGGTGCGCTGCGTGGGACCGAAATCGGATTCGATTTTCGCGACAGCATCCATAAAGCTAAGATCCAAACCGAAAGCGTCGGACGCGTGCTTTATCTCCTCAAGCGCCGTTCCGATTGGAAGGCTTATGAGATAATCTAAAACAGTGTCTGCCGGTTTCTTGTTAGGCGGGACCTCGGAATAAGCATAATAAGCAAGGTAGGAGAGGTCCTGTTGAGGAGGCATTGGATCGAGCGAACAATCCTCATACGGCAGACAATTCGCCTCCAACTTTGCTTGTTCTTTTGGCGGCGCGGCCTCGGCAGGCAGCTTTTTGTCCACCAACTCGTTCGATTGGATAATCCCGGGCAGCCGCGGGTCGGGCTGTGAAAACGGATAAGGGATTATCGTTGCAACGGCTAAGGCGACCGCCGCAAGTGCGGACTTGCGCATTCACGTCTCCCCCCGGCGTCGAGATCATCGGGCGGCCGCGAGGTGAAAGCAAGACGGATTTTGGGCCTGTTCTTTATTGGCCATCGAGACACGCAGCGAAACGGAGAAGGTCGTGACTTTAGGCGGCAATATCGCGCACCTGCTTGGGGGCAGGCGCTTTGCGAGGCTTGCCCGGACGCACGGGGTGATATCCGAGAGCGACCGCTCGACGTGTTATCCCGCCGGTCGCTGCGTTCACTTGGGCAACTTGCCGACGTATGACAGCTCGCTACTCGCCAATCGGCTTTGCTAGACCGCGTCCTCATAAGACAAGTTGTCCGGGCGGGCACAGGCACACGGGTGATACCGCGATTGCGATTGGCGTTCGATGCCCCATGTAATGCACTCTATGCCGATCCAACAAATGGGGAAGTCCATCGACTTCCCGGGAGTACGTTCATGTCACTGCTGTTTACCAAGACCACATTGGGACCTCTGTCGTTGCAGAATCATCTGGTGATGTGCCCGCTAACGCGCAGTCGCGCCACCGGCAATGTCCCGAACGATTTGATGGTAAAATACTACGCACAGCGTGCCTCAGCGGGGTTGATTATTACCGAAGGCACTTCCCCGTCGCCCAACGGACTGGGGTACCCGCGCATTCCCGGTATTTTTTCCGATGCCCAAGTCGCCGGCTGGAAAAAGGTCACCGACGCGGTTCATGCGCGTGGCGCTAAGATATTTATGCAATTAATGCACACCGGCCGCATCGGTCATCCGCTCAATCTGCCGGCAGGCGCTAAAGTGCTGGGGCCGTCGGCGGTCGTTGCCGCGGGGCAGATGTTCACCGACGCCGAGGGACTAAAGCCGCATCCCACGCCGGTCGCGATGACGGAGGCCGACATCAAGGCCACGATCGCGGAATACGCCAAGGCCGCAAAGAACGCCGTGGCGGCGGGCTGCGATGGCGTCGAGCTGCATGGCGCGAACGGCTACCTGCTCGAACAATTCATCCGACCGAATTCAAACCAGCGCACCGACGGTTACGGCGGCTCAATCGAGAACCGTGCGCGCTTTGTGCTGGAAGTCGCCGATGCTGTGATTGCCGCTATCGGCAAGGACAAGGTCGGCATCCGTTTGTCGCCGTTCGGCGTGTTCAACGACATGCCGCTCTATCCAGAGATGGAATCGGACTACACCTACCTGGCGGAGAAACTTAACGCCGCAGGTCTTGTCTACATCCATCTGGTCGACCACTCCTCGATGGGCGCACCGACGGTCCCAGACTCGGTCAAAGCCACGTTCCGCCGCATTTTCAAGCGCACGCTTATTCTGTCGGGCGGCTACGACGCCGCGCGCGCGGAGAGTGATTTGGCCGCCGGTAAATGCGATCTGGTCGCCTTCGGCAAGCCGTTCCTGGCGAACCCAGACTTGGTCGAACGATGGAAAGCGAAGGCCGCGCTGAACCCACCCGACATGGCAACATTCTATACGCCGGGCCCCAAGGGATATACCGACTACCCGGCGCTGACCGGGTAGGCGCAAGCGCAGATTAAGAATGATAAACAGGGGGAGTAGGAAGGCGGAGCTTTTCTACTTCCCGCCCGCCGTCCGTATTGATCTAATCCCGACGACCTTTCAGCCAATCTTCGAGAAAGACGAGCGCCATGGCGCGCTCGTCGTCGCTGGCGTGCTGGAAGGCTGAGTCGTAGAGCGGCTTGACCCAGCTCTCTTCGGGACCAGCGCAGTCGCGCCCGAGCGTCAGCCACATCAGGCCGCGTGCAGCCTGCCGCGGCACGGCCTGACCGCGGAACAGCATGTCGCCAAGCGCCACCTCGGCGCGGCAATGGCCTTTGGTCGCGGCCAGCTGGAACCAGCGGGCGGCCTGGTGCGGGTCGCTCGGCGCATCATTGAGATAAAGCCGGCCCAATTCATACTGTGCGTCGGCGTCGCCGAAATAGGTGGCGGCATAGCCGAACATATCGCGGGCGCGCGGCGGGTCCGACGCGATCTTCGAATTGGGGATGCCGGTGAGATAATAGCGCCCCAGCGCCACGAAGGCATTGGCGACGAAACGCGACTGCGGCGTGCCCGGCGCTTCGTCCGGATGCGTATTCGCGATCTCGCTGAAATAGTTGAAGGCGCGCAGGTCGTCGTGCGGCACGCCGTCACCGTCGGCATACATACGGCCAAGCTTCCATTGCGCGACGGGTTGGCCTTGATCGGCCGCATATTGCAGCGCGGTCAGAGCCTTCGCCTGCTCGCTTGTGGCCGGCAGGCGCGCGCCGGCGCGCAATCCGTCGGTCGGCGACAGTGCGGCGGTGCTGGGAGACGTGGTGCCGTCGAAGGCGAAGGCCGGTTCAACGACGAGCATGCTACCCGATTGCGGACCGTAGCCGAGCGCGAGGCAAAGTCCGCCGAGGCCGACTGCCGCGCCGCAGGTTGCGACACGCGCTATCTTAGATATCCGCATAGCACGCCTTCTCCGCCGCCGCGCCCGGATGGGTGAGCGCGCCCTGACGCGCGGCACCCACCTGTTGGGCGTACTTCCACAAATAGCCGGAGGTGAATTGTTCCGGCCGCGGCTTCCAGTCCTTAGCCCGCCGGTCGAGTTCGGCCGCCGTCAGCTCGACGTCGAGCGTTCCCTTGTCGGCATCGAGCTTGATGATGTCGCCGTCGCGTATCAGCGCGATCGGTCCGCCGACGGCCGCTTCCGGGCCGACATGGCCGACGCAGAAGCCGCGGGTGGCGCCGGAGAAACGTCCATCGGTGATCAACGCAACCTTGGCGCCCATCCCTTGGCCGTAGAGCGCCGCGGTGGTCGACAGCATTTCGCGCATACCGGGGCCGCCTTTGGGTCCCTCGTAGCGGATGACCAGCACGTCGCCTTCCTTGTATGTCTTGTTCTTTACCGCCTCGAAACAGGCTTCCTCGCCGTCGAAGCATCGCGCCGGACCGGAGAACTGCAAACGCTCCAAGCCGGCAACCTTCACAATTGCGCCGTCGGGCGCGAGATTGCCTTTCAAACCGACCACGCCGCCGCCCGCCAGGATCGGCTTATTGGCGGGATAGACGACGGTCTGCTCGTCGTTCCACTTCACCGATTTCAGGTTCTCGGCGATGGTGCGGCCGGTAACCGTCATGCAGTCGCCATGCAGGAAGCCATGGTCGAGCAGCGTCTTCATCAAAAGCGGAACGCCGCCAGCTTCGAACATGTCTTTGGCGACATAGCGGCCGCCCGGTTTCAAATCGGCGATATAAGGTGTCTTTTTCAGGATTTCGGCGACGTCGAACAGGTCGAACTTGATGCCGCATTCGTTGGCGATGGCGGGCAGATGCAGCGCGGCATTGGTCGAGCCGCCGGTCGCAGCGACAACGGCCGCGGCGTTCTCTAATGCCTTGCGGGTAACGATGTCACGCGGGCGCAGCTGTTTGGCGATCAGATCCATGATCATCTCGCCGGCCAGCATGCAAAATTTGTCGCGAATCTCGTAAGGCGCGGGCGCTCCGGCGGAATACGGCAGAGCCAGACCGATCGCCTCAGACACCGTCGCCATGGTGTTGGCGGTGAATTGCGCGCCGCAGGCCCCCGCCGACGGGCAGGCGTTCTGTTCCAGCGTCTCCAGATCGGCATCAGACATGCCACCGATCGAATATTTGCCGACCGCCTCGTAGACGTCTTGGATGGTGACCGGCTTGCCCTTGAAAGTGCCGGGCAGGATCGAGCCTCCATAGATATAGATCGACGGCACGTTGAGCCGGCACATCGCCATCATCATGCCGGGTTGCGACTTGTCGCAGCCGGCGACGCCGACGAGAGCGTCGTAAGAGTGCCCCCGCACTGACAATTCCACAGAGTCGGCAATAACTTCGCGGGACGGCAAGGATGACTTCATGCCCTCATGACCCATGGCAATGCCATCGGTCACCGTGATGGTGCAGAATTCGCGCGGTGTGCCGCCGCCGGCGGCGACGCCGTTCTTCACCGCCTGAGCCTGGCGCATCAGCGCGATATTGCAGGGCGCCGCCTCGTTCCAGCAAGTGGCGACACCGACGAACGGCTGATGAATCTGCTCCCGCGTAAGCCCCATCGCGTAGTAGAAAGCGCGGTGCGGCGCGCGATCGGCGCCTTCGGTGGCGTGACGGCTTGGCAGCCGCGACTTCAATTCGGTTTTGGCATCCATCAAATTCAAGCGGGCTTCCTTAAGCCCCTTCGCCCCTCCCATCCGGTCCAACCAACGCGAACCGGAAACACGCAACGGCTTGAAGTCCACAGCCGGACCTACCGCGCTATCGATTTCCAGAAATCCTATGGCTAAAAAGCGGCTTTGAGCGTGGCTGGAATGTGATCAGGCGAAATGTTCCCAGGCTGTGGCCGCGGAGCCACAGATTCAGCGTCCCCGACGGGGTTCGGTTAACCCATGATTTACCAAAGACCGTTGGATTTGAGACAATAGGACGTGCCAAAGCGCCTGACCCGAAGCTTCTTCGACCGCAGCGTCCATGACGTTGCGCCAGATTTGATCGGCACAACCCTCATGGTTGATGGCGTTGGTGGTCGTGTGGTCGAGGTCGAGGCCTATCACCACACCGATCCCGCAGCGCACAGTTATCGCGGCCCGACCGCCCGCAATGCTGTCATGTTCGGGCCGCCCGGCTATGCCTATGTCTACCGCTCCTACGGCATTCACTGGTGCCTGAACTTCGTCTGCGAGGCCACGGGCTCGGCCAGTGCCGTCTTGATCCGGGCAATCGAGCCGACAGCGGGCATTGCCACTATGCGCCGGCGGCGTGGCCTCACCAATGAGCGGCTATTGTGTTCCGGCCCCGGCCGGCTGTGCGAGGCACTGCGTGTTACCGCATTGCACAACGGCTTGGCGCTCGACCGGCCGCCGTTCGCGCTATTCGCCCGTCAGGGCGTGGTCGAGAGTGTGGCCGGACCGCGGATCGGGCTTACCAAGGCGGTCGACAAACCGTGGCGTTATGGCGAGAAGGGCTCGCGATTCCTCAGCAAGCCGTTTGCACGGGAAGTCTGAACATCGGATCGAAGCCCAATTCGCGCCGGGCCTTGTCGACCGTCAGCGCGCCGTCGTCCTCGGCGACGTTGTAGACGCCGTGACGGCCCCGCGTGACGGCGAGGAACGCCGCTTGCGCGGCGGCGTCAACGTGAAGCGGGCCACGGCCGTTCGCGCTCTCGAACCATGTACCTGGACCGTAAAGCCGACCATAGCGCAGCACGATGCCGTCGATCCCGGGCGCATTGAGCACGGCTGCTTCCAGGGCGCGCACGCCGCGCGCCGTGATTGCGGCCGGTGTGTCACCCTCCGCCGATGCCAACGGATCGCTCTCGGCATGCGGCTCGGGACCAGCGGCATAGGCAAAGGCGATACTCTGCGCGATGAGGCGCTGCGCGCCCGCCGCGCGCGCCGCGGCGACCAGATTGGCGGTCCCCTCAATCCGCAGCCGGCTGTTGATCTTGAGCATTTCGGCCAGTTGCGACGGGTCTGGAAGCTGCGGCAGATCGGTCAATTGATGAATAACGACCTGGGGCTTCAATCTGACCACCGCGTCGCGCAGCGCGTCGGCATCGAACACGTTGACGGCGACGGGTTGGACGCCGCGCGCCTTCAGTTCCTCGACCTTCACCGCCGATCGCGTCGTGCCGGCGACGCTGTGTCCGGCAGCGCGCAGCAGCGCGGTCAGTCGGCGTCCAATGACCCCCGTTGCGCCGGCGATAAAGATCTTCACGGCGATCTCCTTACGCCGCGCCCTTGAGGCGCTCCAGCGCTTCAGCGATCTTGGCCTTGCGCATCTCGGCCTCCTCGCGCTTTTCTTTCTCTTCTTCGACCACTTCTTCCGGCGCGCGCGCGACAAAATTGGGATTGCCGAGCTTGGCGTCAACGCGGGCGATATCGGCGTCGGCCTTGGCCATTTCTTTGGCGAGCCGGGCGCGCTCGGCGGCGAGATCGATCACGCCCTTGAGCGGCAGCGCGGCGACTTCGCCGCGCACCACGAGTTGCACCGCGCCCTGCGGTGCGGTGTCCGCAAAAGTGATGTCGGCGACGCGGGCCAGCCGTTGTACGAATTCCGTCCAGTGCCGAGCTCGAATCGCGGTCTGCGGCGAAGCGCCGGCAAGCACCAGGGGTAGCAGCGTCGAGGCCGGAATATTCATTTCAACCCGCACGGAGCGGATCGCCGAAACAAGATCGACCACCCAGCCGATCTCCGCTTCCGCCGCCGCATGATCGAGACCATGGTGCTGCGGCCATGCGTCGAGCGCCAGCATATGATCGCGCTTTGCGCCATGCTCCGCAGTAACGTGCCACAGCTCTTCGGTGACGAACGGCATGAACGGATGTAGCAGCTTTAGAATTTCATCGAGCGCCCACGCCGCCGCAGCGCGTGTCTCGACCTTGGCAATACCGTCCGGTCCGGTGAGCACGGGCTTGATCAGTTCGAGATACCAATCGCAATAGACGTTCCAGACGAAACGGTAGATCGCATTTGCCGCGTCATTGAACTTGTAGGCTTCGATTGCCGCCGTCACCTCGCGCCCCGCCTTCGCGGTCTCGTGCGCGATCCAGCGATTGAGCGTCTCCTTGGCACGGCGCGGATCGAAATCCGGATCGCGGGCGCAGCCGTTGATCTCGGCGAAGCGCGCCGCGTTCCACAGCTTGGTCGCAAAATTGCGATTGCCCTCGACACGCTGCGTCGACAGCTTGATGTCGCGCCCCTGCGCCGCCATGGCGGCCAGTGTGAAGCGGAGCGCATCGGCGCCGTATTCGCCGATCAGATTCAGCGGGTCGATAACATTGCCCTTCGACTTCGACATTTTGGCGCCGGAGGCGTCACGCACCAGCGCGTGGATGTAAATGTCGTGGAACGGCACTTCTTTCATAAAGTGCAACCCCATCATCATCATGCGAGCAACCCAAAAGAAGATGATGTCGAACCCGGTGACCAGCGCGCTGGTCGGATAAAAGCGCTTAAGCTCCGCCGTCTCGTCCGGCCAGCCCAGCGTCGAGAATGGCCACAATGCGGAAGAAAACCAGGTGTCGAGCACGTCCTCGTCGCGCCTGATGTATTCGCGGGCAAAGCGCGCGCGCCGCGCCGGATCGGCCGCGATGTCGTGGCCTTCTTCGACGGTGATCTCCTCGTTGTCGGTGTAGTGTGCCAACGCGTCGGCGACCGCGTCGTCCTCAGTCTCGGCGACGAAGATTTTGCCGTCTGGCCCGTACCAGGCCGGAATCTGATGGCCCCACCAAATTTGTCTCGACATGCACCAGGGCTGGATGTTCTCCATCCAGCTGAAGAAGGTCGCTTCCCATTGCGGCGGCACGAACACCATATTGCGCTCGCGCACAGCCGCAATGGCCGGCTGCGCCAACGTTTTGGCCTCGACATACCATTGATCGGTGAGAAACGGCTCGAGCACCGCGCCCGACCGGTCGCCATGCGGGACGACATGCGTCGTCGGCTCGATTTTCTCCAGCAGGCCCAAACCCTCCAGCCGCTCGACGATTTTCTTGCGGACCGCGAAGCGATCGAAACCGTCCTCCGCGAGCGTCGTGTCGAGTTCGGGCGACGGCGGCACGTCCTTGAGAAAAGCGGCATTGTCCTTCAGATCGAGGTGGCCCGCGACGTCGAGCACGTTGATCAGCGGCAAATTGTGACGCCGCCCGACCTCAAAATCGTTGAAATCGTGCGCCGGCGTGATCTTCACNNATCTTCACCGCGCCGGTGCCCTTCTCCGGGTCGGAGTATTCGTCGGCGACGATCGGCAGCAGGCGCCCGACCAGCGGCAGGATCGCGTGCTTGCCGATCAAATGCTTCAGACGCTCGTTATCGGGGTGCACCGCTACCGCGACGTCGCCGAGCATCGTCTCGGGCCGCGTCGTCGCCACGACGATGAACTCGTCGCTGCCCGCGATCGGATATTTGATGTACCAGAGGTGGCCCTTGGTCTCGACCTGCTGCACTTCGAGATCGGAAATGGCGGTCTTGAGTTTCGGGTCCCAATTGACCAGCCGCTTGTCCTTGTAGATGAACCCTTCGCGGTAAAGCGATACGAAGACCTTCATCACCGCGCGGGAAAGGCCCTCGTCCATGGTGAAGCGCTCGCGCGACCAGTCGCAGGACGCGCCGAGCCGCTTGAGCTGGCCGATGATGGTGCCGCCGGATTCCGCTTTCCATTCCCACACGCGCTTGATGAACGCCTCGCGGCCCATCTCTCGGCTTGACGGCTCTTTGCGTTCCGCGAGTTGGCGTTCGACCACGGCCTGCGTCGCGATGCCGGCGTGGTCGNNATATCCTGCAGCGTATTGTTGAGCGCGTGCCCCATATGCAGGGAGCCCGTGACGTTGGGCGGCGGAATGACGACGCAATAGGGCTCGGCCTTGGCACGCTCAGGCCGCCCGGCGCGAAAGGCGCCGGCCGCCTCCCAGGCCGCATAAATGCGGCTCTCAACCGTGGCGGGCTGGTATCTGTTCTCGATCATTGCCGTTACGCTTTCGTCGCATTGCGGGGTAGAAAGCCCGCGCCGCACCGAGTGTCAACGCTGGCGTAAATTCCTGCCAAAGCTGGCTCCAGGTGAAGTCCGCCAGCGCCGTATCCGCCAACGAAGCCCTCGCCAATACCCTATAAGATACCGGCCCGCTCCATCGCGCGCCTTCCCGTCGGCGAGCGTACTGACACTCGGCGGATGCGGCGCCGTGACACAGCCCGCGATTCACCGCCGCGCCCTAGTTTTGGCGATCCTGACGTCACGGCGAGTCGCGGCACGGTGGGAACGCGACCCGAGATATTTTGTCGATCGCGAATTCTGGGCCGAGGGGGAACAGCGGTGACACTCGCACGCATGGCAAGTGCAAAAAGGTTTGCCTTGAAAAGCCTTGTGTTGAAAGGCCTTGCGTTATTGTCCGCTGCCAGTCGCCAAGCCGAGGCTCGCTTACGACATCGATGGACCGCGCCACTGGTGCGTCTCGACCGCTGCGACCTCGCGGCGGCGGCACTGTTCGCTGCGCTTATCGCAATTGTGGCCCTCACCTTCCGCGATTATGCGATCTCCAATGATGAGGAAGTGCAGCAGCGCTATGGTGAACTGATTGTCGCCTATTACGCGAGCGGATTTGCCGATCAGGCATTGTTCCACTTCAGGGATCTCTATCTTTACGGAGGCCTGTTCGACGTGGTTGCGGACGGATTGGAGAAAATCATTCCGCTCGACACTTACGCCGTCCGCCACCTGGTTTCGGCGCTGACCGGGGTTTGCGGCATCGGCGCCGTATGGGCTACCGCTCGCGCCATCGCTGGGCCGCGCGCGGGACTTTTGGCGGCGGCGGCACTCGCGGTATGTGGAATTTGGTACGGCGCCATGTTCGCCCATACCAAGGATATTCCCTTCGCCGCCGCCATGATGTGGGCGTTTTATGTCCTGATCCATCTTGGACGCCAATTGCCGCGGCCGCGCTGGCATTTGGTGCTGCTGTTCGGCGTACTCAGCGGCTGCGCACTTGGAATACGCGTGCTCGGGCTATTCGCGATCGGGTACGCCGGGTTCGTCATCCTGGCTTCTACGCCGATCGGCCGGGGCGGTTCTTGGCGTCAGGCGCTTTATTTCACAATCCGCTCCAGCCTCTCGCTCGTGCCGGCGCTTTTGATTGCTTACATCATCATGATCGCGGCATGGCCTTGGGCCGGATTAGCGCCGCTTAATCCACTGCGCGCCATCGAGGCTTTCAGCCACTTTCATTATCCGATCAACACAATCCTGGACGGTCACGTTTACCGCATGGCCGACGTTCCGCGCTGGTACGTGCCATCCTATGTCGGCATCAAACTTACCCTGCTGCTCCTAGTCGGCGCCGGCCTGGGCCTCTTCCTCGCGATGCTTCCCCAGCCTTCAGGATGGATCGCCAGCTCCGCATGGCGCAAAGAAACTGCGGTCGTGGCCGTCGCGGCATTCCTCCCGCTCGTCTGCAACGTGGTCGCGCACGCGCCGGGCGACACCGGGATGCGGCACTTTCTGTTCACTGTGCCGCCGATCGCAGTGTTGGCCGGTTTGGGGCTCACCGGCACGCTTCGACGACTCGAGGCCTTCAAGCCACTTGCGGGGGCGACCGGGCTGGCGATCGTACTGCTGGCCTTGGGCTCCAATGCGACGACGCTCTATCGCCTCCATCCCGACGAATATCTGTTCTTCAACCCTTTGGTGGGCGGCCTCGAGGGCGCGTCACGCCGCTACGATACCGATTACTGGGTCAACACCATGCCGGAGGCAGTGCACGATCTCGAACACTACCTCGATCAAAGCGATCGCACCGCCGGCAAGCGGCCCCCGCACCGCTATTTGGTCGCGGTATGCGGAGAACGGCTGCCCTTCGAGAAAGTAGCCGATGAGCGTCTGCAATGGACGCGCGACTGGAATAATGCGGATTTTTTCATCGCGCCGACGCACATGAATTGCGATCGCGCCCTCAATGGCCGAATCATCTCCACCATCGAGCGTCTTGGTGTGCCGATCGGGGTCGTTAAGGACCGTCGTGCGCTGCTTGGGCCGAGCCTGGCGCACAATGGCTGAAGTGACTTACGTAGCCATTTCCGACCAATAAAACGCCCTTCTTTCACTTTTCAACAGGTTGCGGATGACATCACGCGAATCCCCGGCTAACAGCAACTAATGCCATCGCGTTTTTTCCGCATCGGCCGGTCAGCGACTGGACTCGGACTATTCGCAACAAAGCCGATCAAGCGGTCCGCTTACATTGCGACCTATCGTGGGCGCCGATTATCGAACGAGGAAGCCGACCGGTACGATGCGCGCGGCGCAAAATATTTGTTCGTCGTGAACAGCCGCTGCACCATCGACGGTTCGCCGCGATGGAACTTGGCACGTTATATCAATCATTGTTGCCGGCCGAACGCAAAGGCCGTTGGGCGCAACGGTAGCATCGTGTTTGTCGCCTTGCGCCGGATCGAACCCGACGAGGAAATTACCATCGACTATGGGCGGGAATATTATCTTCACTTTCGCGCCAACGGCGGATGCCGTTGCGCGCTCTGCCGCGAAAAAGCGGCCAAGCGCCGACGGAAAAGGGCGGCGGCGCGGAAATTCCAATGACGCCGAGCGCCACGTAAAAGTTCAGGGGGGAAGGATGATGACCTTCCCCCCTGTGCGTTCCAGAAAGTCTACGCTCAGACTTTGACCAGCGGCACCTTGGGCACGGTACCGCGCCGCGGCGGCGTGTCATCGCCGTTCGGGCCGCCCGATCCGGGCTTCTTGCGCGGCGATGAGCGACGTTTGGCTTTGGCACGACGTGGTTCCGGTAGCTTTTCCGGGCGCGGCCGCACCGGACCGTCAGGATAGTCGAAGGCAAGCTTGGTCGCGCCGTTCTCGTCGGTGACGACGATAACGCGGACGTGGCCGCCCGACTTCAGACGTCCGAACAGCACGTCGTCGGCGAGCGCCTTCTTGATGTGCTCCTGGATCACCCGCGCCATCGGCCGGGCACCCATGAGTTCGTCATAGCCGTTGGCGATCAGCCACTTGGTGGATTCGTCAGTCAGCTCGATAGTGACGTCGCGATCGGCAAGCTGCGCCTCGAGCTGCAACACGAATTTCTCGACCACCATCGCGATGACCTCTGGCGACAGATGGGCGAAGGTAATGATGGCGTCGAGCCGGTTGCGGAATTCCGGCGCGAACATCCGATTGATCGCCTCGGTGTCGTCGCCCTCGCGCTTCGATCGGGTAAAGCCGAAGGCGGCCTTGGCCATGTCGGCGGCGCCGGCGTTGGTGGTCATGATCAGGATCACGTTGCGGAAGTCGACCTGCTTGCCGTTGTGGTCGGTCAGCTTGCCGTGATCCATGATCTGCAGCAGCACATTGAACAGATCGGGATGCGCTTTCTCGATTTCGTCGAGCAGAAGCACGCAATGCGGATGCTGATCGA
>PLTE01000093.1 GCA_003164375.1 Hyphomicrobiales bacterium
TGAAGCTCTCATAGAGCACGCCGAGAATGATGTAGACGACGATCAGCGCGGCCGCGATCAGCGCCGGCTCGCTGCGCAGCGAGGTCTGGAACGCCTGCGCATTGCCCTGGAAGGTCGGGATGATGGACGACGGCATGCCGATCTCGCTCGACGCCTCGTTGACGGCGTCGACGGCCTGGCCGAGCGCGACGCCGGGCATCAGGTTGAAGGTGATGGTCACGGCGGGGAATTGGCTTTGATGCGAAATCAGAAGCGATCCGACCCCGTTACTGTCGACGTCCACCAGTGCCGATAGCGGCACCGCGCCTCCGGTCAGCGGCGACTTGACGTAGAGGCGGTCGAGCGTGGCGAGGTCCTTCTGCATTTCGGGCAGGATTTCCAGCACCAAAAAATAGGTCTTGAGCTGGGTAAAATACTGCGTGATCTGGCGCTGGCCGAAGGCGTCGTTGAGCGTGTCGTCGATGGTCTGCGCGGAAATGCCGAAACGCGAAGCCTGATCGCGGTTGATGGTGATCTGCAGCCGCGGCGCATTGGCGAGAAGATCGCTGGTGACGTCGGCCAGCTGCGGCAAGGTGCGCAGTTTATCCAGCAGCTTTTGCGACCATTCGTTCAACTCGCCGATATCGGAATCCTGCAGCGTGTACTGAAAGCTGCCGCGCGCGATGCGGGCGCCGACATTGATGTCCTGCGCCGGCTGCAGGAACAGGTTTGCGCCCTGCACTTTGGCGAGTTGCGGCCGGAGGCGATCGATGATCTGCGAAGCGTTGAGCTTACGGTCATCGTTCGGGGTGAGCGTGATAAAGTAGCGGCCGGTATTGGCCGATTGGGCGCTGCCGGTGCTGCCCGTTTGCGCGCCGAAGCTGGCAACGTCCGGATCCTGCAGGATGACATTGCCCAAAGTGTGCATCAGGCGCATCATCTCTTCCGGCGACGTTTCCTGGGCCGCCTCCGCGAACCCCTGTATCAGCCCGGTATCCTGGATCGGGAAAAAGCCCTTCGGGATTTGGATCGCCATGATCACCGTGAGCGCCATGGTGGCGAAGAACACGCCGAGCGTGATCGCCTGGTGGCGCAACACGACGTCGAGCGTGCGCCGGTAGAACGAGATCATGGCCTCGAAGCCCGCTTCGATCACCCGATAGACCCGGCCATGCGTGTCCGACTCGTGCCGCATGAAACGCGAGCACATCATCGGCGCCAGCGTCAGCGACACCAGCGCCGAAACCGCGATCGAAGCCGTGACCGTGAGCGCGAATTCGCGGAACAGCCGGCCGATGATTCCGCCCATGAGCAGCAGCGGGATGAAGACCGCGACCAGCGAAAGTGAGATCGACAGCACCGTGAAGCCGATCTCGCGNNCATCAGCGACAGGTTGTCGAGGCTAAAATGCATCAGATACATCGCCGCGAACGAACCGGCGAGCGCCAGCGGCACGGTTACGCTCGGAATGAGCGTCGCCCAGAAATTGCGCAGGAATAAAAGGATCACCATTACCACGAGGCAGATGGTGAGCACCAAGGTGAACTCGACGTCGGCCACCGACGCACGGATCGTCCTGGTGCGGTCGAGAATGGTTTCGGCCTTGNNGTGCGGTCGACCGGTTCGGAGACCGCCTGGCCGACGTCGCGCACCCTGATCGGGGCGCCGTTGCGATAGGCCAGCACGACGTCGTTGAACTTGTCGGCATCGATAATCTGGTCGTTGGCGGCGATCGTGAAGCTGATCTTGTCGGTATTGATGCTGCCCTTGGCGGCATTGGTCGTCGCACCAACGAGCGTGCCGCGGATGTCTTCAAGCGTGATGCCGCTCGAGGCGAGCTTGGCCGGATCGACTTGAACGCGGATCGACGGCGTGCGGTCGCCGAAGACCAGGACCTGAGCCACGCCGAGCACCTGCGAAATCTGCTGCGCGAGAAAGATGTTGGCGTAATCGTCGACGGTGATCAGCGGGATGGTGTCGGAATGCACCGAAAGCAGGAGGATAGGCGTGTCCGCCGGATTGACCTTTTTGTAGCTCGGCGGCGCCGTCAGCCCTTGCGGCAAGGTCCTGGTGGCGACCGTGATCGCCGCCTGCACGTCCTGGGCNNACGCCGGCGATCTGGCCGAATTGCAGCTCGAGCGGGGCGGCGACCGACGTTGCCATGGTGTCGGCGCTGGCGCCTGTCCAGGTCGTGGTGATCTGGATGGTCGGGAAGTCGACTTGCGGCAGCGGCGCGACCGGAAGGGACGGAAACGCGACGATGCCGACGAAAGCCAAGGCCGCCATCAACAGCGTGGTCGCGATCGGTCGCCGGATGAAGGGTTCCGACAGGTTCACGTCGCGTTCCCCGGCACCGCGGCGGAACGCGGTGCGGTGATGGAGACGGGGCTGTTAGTCTGCAGCTTGTATTGGCCGTCCGTGACCACCCGCTCGCCGCCATCGACGCCCGATGTGATGATGGTGCGGTCGCCGGTCGTCGTGGAGACTTGGATCGGACGCGGCTCGACCGTGTTGTCCGGCTTCACCACCCAGGTGAACAGCCCGTTCGGCCCACGCTGAACCGCGATGGACGGAATCACCACGACCTCTCTGCGCATTTGCAGCAGCAGCCGGGCATTGACGAACTCGCCCGGCCACAATTTCTCGTCATCGTTGCTGAAGATGGCCTTGAGGCGGTAGGTCGCGGTCGCCTGATCGATCAGATTGTCGATGGTGGCGAGCTTGCCGGTGCTCAACAGGCGGACGTTGTTGCGATCATAGGCGGCAACCTCGACCGTTCCTTGCGCCACCGCGTCGCGGACGTCGTCAAGCGTCTGCGCCGGGAGTGTGAACAGCACTGTGGTCGGCTGTGTCTGCATCAGGATCGCGATCGCGCCTTGATCGTTGGCGTGCACGATG
>PLTE01000235.1 GCA_003164375.1 Hyphomicrobiales bacterium
ACATTCCGCTCGGCGGCAACCGCCATGGACCGCTCCGGCGCTATCTCAATCTCACGACTACGATGGTGCTCGGCGGGCTTTGGCATGGCGCCAACTGGACATTCATGCTGTGGGGCGGCCTTCACGGTCTGATGCTCGCGCTCAATCACGGCTGGAACGCACTGCCGTATAGCCGTCACCCACTGATGAATTCAGGCGCGGTGCGCGTATTCTCGACCACGGTCACATTCATCGCCGTAACCCTCGCCTGGGTGCTGTTCCGCGCCGAATCCTTCGCACAGGCGCAAGCGATGTTCGGTCATCTATTCCCAAGTCCGTCCGATCCGCTGGGTTGGCATTCGCTCAGCCGGTTCTGGAGCGCACAGTTTCACGGCGGGGGCCTTGTGCGCCTGATCGATTGGTTCAAGCCGCGCGAATTGTGGCCGCCAGTACTGCCGCCGGATTTCCTATCGTCGACTTTGCACCCGGTCGGTCTGGAGCTGCTGGTTATCGTACTGGCGACGTTTCTCATGCCGAATACTTATCAGATTTTTCGCCGCTTTAATCCCGCCCTCGGTTTGCCGGACGAACCGAAAGTCCATGACGGCGCGGCGGCGACGCTCGATTGGAAATTTGCGTGTCTGATCGCCGGCGGGTTCGTGATTTCGGTTCTCGGTTTATCTCATGTCAGCCCGTTTCTCTATTTTCAGTTCTGATCTCGCTGGACCCGAAACTAACGGATACTTCGCCGCGGCCTTGAATCATCGCGCCGCTTCGTATTCCCGCCGCGCCGCGTCGAGCTTTGCGACGAACTCGCCGTTCTCCGACGCCCATTGCCGGATGCCGTGCTTGCGGCTCTCGATATATTTCGCCACATTGTCCGGCGTCAGGCGAAGCATGAAATTATCGGGCGCACCCGGCGGCTTCTTGCCGATCATTTCAAGTTCCATGGCGCGACCCATTTCGAGAGAGAAATGGATCGGATCGTTCCAGTACGTCATGTGATGGCCGACCGGCTCATAGAGCCACGCGTTGGGCTGCGAAAAACTATAGACAGTCGCTCTTGCAGCGATGCGCTCGAGCCATTGCCTGATCGTTTCCCAAGCTCCGATCGACTCGATGTAATAATCGTCATACGCATGATTTGGGGTGAGAACAAATATCAATTCAAGGTTTCGCTCTCGGCATAAAGCGATGACCTCGTCAATGACATCCATAGCGGATTCCTGAAGCTGCAGGCTTTCAACCCCCGTGCCGGGCTTCCACCTGCCGCGCGGATAGGCATCGAATGGCCCCTTAACGTCCAGCCCCGGCGGATAATAGAAATAGCCGCCCGGCTTAATTTCCTGATGCGGAACATTGGTGAAGAGATTGTAGTCGACCGTGACGATGGACGCCCATAGCGCGTCAGTGCTGAGGAATAGAGAGGTCGTGTTGGCAAGAAATGTCATCGGGGAATCAGCCGCTTGCGGCCGCTGCGGGACAAGAAACTGATAGACGAATAATTCGACCACGACAGTGTGCAGGCGCGGATCGAGTCGCAGATATTCGCGCAGATAGGACAGGTTCAATTCCAGCGTGCTGGCCGGGACGGACGCGTTATACGCCGGCGCATACATGGTTCCGTCAAGGACGGCAGGGTCGATCGACTGCTGGATTCGCGAGGTCCCGAGAAAAACCGTGCGAGGCTGATAACGCCAAACCTCATACGGTTTGATCAGCCGGTCGATATCGAGTCGGCGAGGCTTGAACTTGTTGATATGGCTCCATGTCACGCCGAGCGGCGAGACGCCGTATGGATCGATGATTAAACTGAAGCCGAGAATAGATACGATCCACGCAGAGCCAAAGATCAGTACCGCGGCGAGATATCGGCGATGAATCACGTTAGATCCGCCGACAGTGGAACATGACGATCCAATCCCGAGCAAGCCGCGCAGACGAATGTTCCGAGCGCATTAGAAAAATCAATGCCGAAGGAGGACAAGCAGGATCGCCTGCAGGTCGCAAACAATCATCGTCGCGATGAAAGTGCGCGCGAGCATCGGCAGCAAGTCGAAATATATTCGGCTCATCGAAAATGGCTGGCGAGGAAAACGGGTTCGGGCCGCCCATTATTGGCTCTAGTTACTTCCTTCGCCGCGAAAATTCGGCACTGCCTCGCGCAGCACGCTATAAATCGCCGCGCGTTCGCCTGAGGCAAGATCATGCTGCAATCGGGCGATCCAGCCTTGCACCGCCGCAATCGGCGGGGAGACCGGCTTGGCGGCAACGACACCCTCGATGCCGATATCCGAACTTCCCTCCTCGCGCGCGAACAGGATTTCATTGAGGCGTTCGCCGGGGCGGATGCCGGTGAATACGATTTCGACATCGAGCCCCGGTTCGAGCCCGCTCAAACGGATCATGCGTTCGGCAAGATCGACGATTTTGATCGGCTGACCCATATTGAGAACATAGACCGAAGTGTCGGCGCGGGCGGGGCCGAGCGCATGGCTCGCCGCGGTGACGACGAGGTCGCACGCTTCGCGAATGGTCATGAAATAGCGCACCATGTCGGGATGCGTCACCGTGACCGGACCGCCGGCCTCGATCTGAGCCTTGAACTTCGGCACCACCGAACCGTTGGAGGCCAGTACATTGCCGAACCGCACCGCGATCATGCGCAGCGGCGGCCCGGCACCATTGCTCTGAGCGGCGGCGCGGCCGGCCGCGTCCAGGGCCTGGCAATACATTTCAGCGAGCCGCTTGGTCGCCCCGAGCACGGAAACCGGATCGATCGCCTTGTCGGTCGAAATCATGACCATGGCCTCGGCGCCGGCATTGACGGCCGCGTCGGCGACATTGACGGAACCGAACACGTTGGTCTTGATGCCCTCGTCCCAATCGCGCTCGAGCAGCGGCACGTGTTTCAGCGCGGCCGCGTGGAACACCAGGTTCGGCTTGCATTCGGCGATCAAGCTGAAGATCCGGTCGCGATCGCGCACGTCGGCGATGCGCCCTTCGACCACCGTTGTGCTCGATTTGACGGCAAGACTTTCCAACACGGCGTGCAGTGCCGGCTCCGAATTCTCGATCACCAGAAGACGCGCGGCGCTGAAAGTGACGACCCGGTCGCAAATCTCCGAACCGATCGAACCGCCGCCGCCGGTGACGACGACGGTCTTGCCCCGGACGAAATCCTCCAGCCGCCGGTAATCGATCCGCACCGTCGGCCGTAGCAACAGATCCTCGACATTGACCGGCGCCAGCCGCAGCGCTTCCTCGCCGGCGCCGAGCGACGGCATCCGGCTGGCGGCAAGACCGAGTCGGCGCGCCTGCATCAGCATCGTCTCCGGATGCAGCTCCGGCTCGAGCGCACTCGGCGTCAGCACCAGGCGACCGACGCGCGTGCCTTGCGATCGTAACGCCACGACGGTCGATTCCAGATCGGTAAGGAAGCCGCGCACTGGCACGCCGCGCAGTTCCTGGTCCTGATCAGCCGATGACGGCGACAGAATGCCGATCGGCAACACGTTCTTGACCGCACCGCTCTCGATCGCCCGCAGCAGCACTTCCGCATCCGCCGCGCGCCCGACGATCAGCGTCGGAATCGCATCGGGACCTTTGACTTGGTTCTGGGTGCGGGAAAGCCGGAACAGCCGGTAGGCGATGCGCGGCCCGCCAAGGAAAAACATCTGCAAGAACCAGTACAGCGCAATCGTGACCTTGCCGAAAAAGAACGTGCCGAACAGCCCCGGGTAAAGCAGGGCGTAATCGAGCACCAAGAGCGAAATCGCGAGCACCGTTACCGCGCGGAAGATGTTGCGCAGATCCGGCAGCGAGGCAAAACGCCACTTCGACATGTAGAGGTGGAAGTACCAATAGACGATGCCGGCGTAGACGACGTAACAGGGCAGGATGACAATGAGCCAATGAGCTCGCTCTTCAAGACCGCCGTTCTCGAAACGAATATAAAGCGTCGCCAGGATCGCCAACGCGGTCACCGCGAGGTCGTGAACGACGATCAGAACGCGGCGCGGGTTACGCAAAAATCCCATCATGGCGTCACTATAATCCAGGCCCCGGAAGAAGATGAACTATAAGATGAAATGCCGTCATTGAACGTCATCGCCGGTGATAATCGCGATACCAGACAGCGAAATGACGCACGCCGTCCTCGATCGAGGTTGCCGGGCGAAAGCCGACGTCGCGCATGAGGTCGTCGATATCGGCGCAGGTTTCCGGCACGTCGCCGGGCTGCATCGGCACCAGCTCGGCACGGGCCTTGCGACCGAATTCGTGTTCCAGCAATTCGACGACGCGGGAAATCTCGACGCTGCGGTTGTTGCCTATATTGTAGATTCGCCACGGCGCGGCACTGCTCGCCGGATCGAGTTCGCCATCCGGGTCAAGCTTCGTCTTCACCGGCGCTTTATCGATGAGGCGATCGACCGCTTGCACGACGTCGTCGATATAGGTGAAATCGCGCCGCATATGGCCGTAATTGAACAGTTTGATTGGCTGATCTTGGGCGATGGCCTGGGCAAAGACGAACATCGCCATGTCCGGACGACCCCACGGGCCGTAAACGGTGAAGAAGCGCAGACCGGTGGCCGGCAGGCCATAGAGGTGACTGTAGGCGTGAGCCATCAGCTCGTTCGCCTTCTTGGTCGCGGCGTAGAGGCTGATCGGATGGTCGACATTGTCATGCACGGAAAACGGCAGCCGGGTATTAGCGCCGTAAACCGAGCTCGACGAGGCGAAGACGAGATGCGCGGTGTTACGATGTCGGCAACCTTCGAGAACGTTGAGAAAGCCGACCAGATTGGCGTCGACATAGGCATGGGGGTTTTGCTGCGAGTAGCGTACGCCGGCCTGGGCGGCAAGGTGTACGACCGGACCAAAGTCGCCGTCGCGAAATAGCGCCTCGACCGGTTTGCGGTCGGCCAGATCCAGCTTGTGAAAGGTGAAATGCCCGAACTGACGCAACACCGCCAGGCGCGCCTCCTTGAGCGCCGGATCGTAATAGTCATTGACGCTGTCGATGCCGACTACAGCGCGGCCGCCCTCAAGCAGCCGCCGCGCCAGCGCGAAGCCGATAAAGCCCGCGGCGCCGGTAACTAGGACCGGTTGTTGCGACATCGGCGGCCTTCGTGCTTTCCCGGGTTGCCACGGTGAGGATCGCGATTGTTGCCGCCTTGTTCCATAGTCGTGCGCTCAAGAGCAACCGCCGGGAGTATTATACCGCAATGGCAAGGAAAACGATGAGACCCTCGGTTCGGGGCAAACCGTGAGCGCCGGCATGAGTCGCGTCCTTGTCACCGGAGCATCCGGCTTCATCGGCCGTGCGGTGATAACGGCTTTTGCGACGGACGGATACGCGCTTCGCGCCGCCGTGCGGTCGCCGCCGCAGCCGCCGTTCGGCACCGGCGTCGAAGTGATCAGGCATCCGGATCTGGCGCAGCCGATCGACTGGGGTCCGCTGCTCGCGGGAATGGATGCCGTCATCCACCTGGCCGGCATCGCGCATACCGGCCGCGGCGTTGGGCCTGACCGCTACGATCGCGTCAATCGGCTGGCAACGGAACAGGCCGCCCAGGCCGCAGCCCGGGCCGGGGTGCGCCGCTTCGTGTTCGTATCGTCCATCCGGGCGCAGTGCGGGCCCGCCGCAGCGAGCGTTCTGACCGAACGCGATCCGGCGTTGCCCAGCGATGATTATGGCCGCTCCAAGCTTGCCGCCGAGGCGGCGGTACGCGGCTCCGACGTCGCGTACACGATCTTGCGGCCGGTTCTGCTTTATGGTCCAGGCGCGAAGGGAAATTTCGCTGCGCTGGTCCGCGCGGCGAGTTCGCCATGGCCGCTGCCAGCGAGACAATTCACCAACCGGCGCTCGCTGCTCGGCATCGCCAACTTCATTTCTGCCTTGAGTTTCGTGCTCGCGACGCCCGACGCAGCAGGAGAAACATACGTGGTCGCCGACCCGGGGGCGCCGCCATCGCTCGCCGAACTCATCGCGACACTGCGCCAAGCCCAAGGCCGCCGACCGCTGCTGTTGCCCCTGCCGACAAGCCTCGTCGAGCTGCCGCTGCGCATCCTCGGGCGCGGCGACCTTTGGCAGCGGCTCGGCGGCAATTTGCGGGTCGCGCCCGACAAGCTCATCGCCGCGGGCTGGAGACCACCGCACGACACCCGATCCGGCCTTGCGGCGATGGTGCGATCGCCGCCCCGCGCATAACCGGCGCAACAAGCCCCCCGTGGGCGATCATTTCAGCACGCTGTACATCCGGTCGTCACAAAGGATAGAAAGTGCCCGCTGCACCGGGTACGGAAACTGCGTGGAGAGTTGAGACAATGAGTCATGCGGCCACATTTCTCGACGAGGTTGTCGAGACCGCCCGTCGCATCGAGCCGGCAACGATCGAGGCCATGTGCAACGAGCTTGTCAGCCTGCGCGAGCGCGACGGCCGGCTGTTCATCCTCGGCGTCGGCGGCAGCGCGGGTAATGCCGGCCATGCGGTAAACGATTTCCGCAAGTTGTGCGGCATCGAGGCCTACGCGGCCACCGACAATGTTTCGGAACTGACCGCACGCACCAATGACGAAGGCTGGCCGACAGTATTCTCCGAATGGCTCAAAGTGAGCCGGGCCAACGCCAAAGATGCGATCCTGATTTTTTCGGTCGGTGGCGGCAACATGGAAAAGAACGTCAGTCCCAACATCGTCTCGGCCATCGCTCTGGCCAAAGAACGCGGCTTACGGGTGCTCGGCGTCGTCGGCCGCGACGGCGGCTATACCAAGAAAGCGGGCGACTGCGTCGTCGTCATCCCGACCGTGGAAGACAGCCGCGTGACCCCGCATGCCGAAGCGTTCCAGGCCGTGGTCTGGCATTGCCTGGTGTCGCATCCAAAGCTGCAGAAAAACGCCACCAAATGGTGAAAGCCGTCTTTCTCGATCGCGACGGGGTCATCAACGCCAACCTGGAACGGGACGGCAAGCCGGTGGCGCCGACCACGATGGCCGAATTCTGCATTCTGCCCGGCGTCGTCGAGGCGACGCGGCGGCTCAAGGACGCGGGGTTTCTGCTCATAATCGCGACCAACCAACCGGACGTCCGCAACGGCATCACCCCGCAGACGACCATGGAGGCGATGCACGCCGAGATCCGACGGCTGCTGCCGATCGACGACATCATGATTTGCCTTCATAACGACGCGGATCATTGCGCCTGTCGCAAACCCAAGCCGGGCCTGTTGCTTGAGGCGGCGTCCAAGCACGGCATCGATCTCAAATCGAGCACCATGGTCGGTGATCGCTGGAAGGACGTGC
>PLTE01000249.1 GCA_003164375.1 Hyphomicrobiales bacterium
TCGTCGGCGCCGGCGGCATCGGCTTTCAATTGCTCACCGCCATGAACCTTTTCCAGTACCAGGAAGTGTCGCTCTTGCTGATCATCATATTCGTCATTGTGATCGCCGCGGAGCGCGTATCGGCTGCGCTGCGGGCACGCCTGGCCTGAGCGCGTTTCTCCAAGGCCGCGCGTCANNGGCGAATCGCGCCAGCCGGAAAATGCCTCCGCCAGCGTGTGATAGCCGGCGGCAATATTTTCGACCGCGACCGCGGCGCCGAAGCCGGATTTGCGGATACGCTCGGCAAACGGATGAGCGGTGTCGTGATCGAGCTTGTCGCGCGCGGCCATGGCTTGCGCCTGCTCGGTCGCCAGCCGCATCAGTTCGGGATCGACGGTGACCGCGCCGAGGCCGTTATTCTTGCGATAGCCGGAGATCATCGAGGCTGCCGCATTGGCATCGAGCACGGCGTCGGTCTGCGCCAGGTCATGGTAGAAGCTCGGCTCGCCGGGGGGCGGACTACCGCTGTCGGTACAACTGGCTATTCCCAATAGACCGAGCCCCAGCAGGCTTAAGGTCGCGCTGCCGAGAAGGCCGGCGGCGAATGGCCGGATCATTGCGAATGCCACGACGTTTAAGTCCCCCAGTGATCTTGGACAGTTCGGCGAAAAAAGTGACCGAACCGTGAAGGCGGCGTTTTCGGCCACGCGCTGAGCCGATGGCGCGCAGCGATCGGCGGGCGGGATCATGGCCTAGAGTCTTGGTTTGAGCATGATCTGACCCGAAAACCGGGTTCCACTTTTCGGGATCATGCTCTGGCGCCCCTGATAGCCCTCGACTACGATCGCGAAGCGTCTTGTAGCGTATGCTAGGGAGGTTTTCATATGGTCGATCAATTGGCTGAACCGGCCGCGGTTCGGACGCCGGGCGCCAAGCGCGCCGGGCCTGGCGAATACATCTTCAATCTCGCCTCCATCAATCACATCCTCGGTGGTCCCGATTATTCGACGGCGAACGGCGCCTGCGTCGAGGGCGATCGTATGATCGTCGGCCTGATGCGCATGCCGGCGGGAACCGGCGCCGAGGCGCATTCGCATCCCAATGAGCAGTGGATCTACATCCTCGAAGGCACCTTTCACGCCACGATCGGCGGCAAGGCGATTGAAGCGAAGCCCGGGTCGGTGGTCTATGTGCCCGCCGATGCCATGCATTCAGGCAAAGCCGGCGCCGATGCCGATGTCGTGTTCTTTACCGTGAAAGATGCATCGCACAGTCTCCACGGCATAAAAGCCTAAGCAAGCCGCCACCGGAATTGGGGGAGGACGGAATGAAGCCATCGGGAATTCTCGCCGCGTCGCTGCTGTGTCTTGCCGGCGCGGTCTTCGGACAATTGGCGGCCTTCGGCCAGACTCCGGACAAATATCCCTCCAAGCCGGTAAAGATCATCGTGCCCTACGCCCCGGGCGGCGCGACCGACATCGTCGCGCGCGTCCTCGCCGACCAGCTGGGCAAGAGCCTCGGCCAGTCGTTTTACGTCGAGAACAAGCCCGGCGCCTTCGGCATCATCGCGATCGAGAACATGGTGCGTTCGCCGGCGGACGGCTACACGCTGATGCTCGGCAACGTCACAACCAATGCGATCACGCCAATCATCTATGCGCAAAAACTCGATTTCGATTACCTCAAGGACGTGGTGCCGATCACCGACGTCGTCGACATTCCGGAATTCCTGGTCGTGACGACGAAGAATTTCGACGTCAAGACCGTGCCCGGGTTGATCGCCTATGCGGCGAAGAATCCCGGACAGGTGCGCTACGGCACGGTCGGCCCCGGCAGCTATCCGCATTACGACATGGCCTATTTCGCCAAGCGCGCCGGCGATCTCGACATGATCGCGATACCCAACAAAGCGGGCGCCTCCGGCGTCATCAACGACATGCTGATCGGTTCGACGCAGGCGGCCTTCATCAATGTGGCGAGCACCGCTCCGCAAGTGGACGCCGGGAGTCTCCGCGCGCTTGCCGTCGTCAATCATACGCGGCTCGCCGCCTATCCCGACCTGCCGACCATGCAAGAACTCGGCTTCCCCGGCGTCGGCACCATCGCTTGGCAGGCCTTGTTCGCGCCGGCGGGCACGCCGAAAAACGTGCTGCAGACGATCTTTACCGCCACCGTCGCCGCGATGCAGACGCCGGAGGTCAGCGACGCGTTCAAGAAGCAGACCTTCAACATCGTTCCCAATGCCTCGCTCGCCGATGCCAAGACCTGGCTCGCAAACGAGATGGCGAATTGGCGCAAGATCACCGGCGAAGTGAAGATCGAGACCGAGTGATTTGTTCTGCCTCTCCCCTCTGGGAGAGGAGTTCGCCGGCGCAAGCCTCCGCGCCACTTAAATCGCCAATAGGTACGCACCCATCATGAATGACCGGCACGAAGCCCCGCAGACCGATTATCCGATCGTGATCGAAAAGGACGTCGAGGTGCCTATGCGCGACGGCGCGCGGCTCAAGGCCGATGTGTTTCGGCCATACGACGACGGCAAATTTCCCGCCATCCTCAATCTCGGGCCGTACCAGAAAGACAAGCTTTGGGTGGTGCCGGACACGCTTGCGGAAGCGCCGAACGAATGGATGAACTGGGAGACCGTCAATCCGAAATGGTGGGTGCCGCGCGGCTATGCCGCGGTCCGCGTCGACGGCCGCGGCACCGGCAAATCGCCGGGCCAATGCGAACCGTGGTCGCTTGCGGAAGCGGTCGATTTTTACGACGCCGTCGAATGGGCGGCGGCGCAGCCATGGTGCAACGGCAATGTCGGGCTCAACGGCATTTCCTATTTCGCCATCAATCAATGGTTCGCCGCCAATCTGCAGCCGCCGTCGTTGAAGGCGATCATCCCCTGGGAGGGATTCGCCGATCTCTACCGCGATGCGCTCTATCACGGCGGCATCCTCAGTCTGTTCATGACCAATTGGTACACCGCGCATTTGCTGCATCATCTGTTGGGGCGCGCTTCGCAGCTTCAGCCGGACGGCTGGCAGGTCAACACGCTGCATTTCTGGCTGCGCAACAATCTCGACAGCGGCGCCTTCCGCGGCGCTCAGGCGCAATGGGACAAGATCAACGTGCCGATGTTTTCCGTCGGCAACTGGTCGGGCATGGGCTTGCATCTGCGCGGCAACACGGAAGCGTTCATGCGCGCCGCGACGCCGCACAAGAAACTGCGCATCCATCTCGGCTCCCACGTGCACCCGTTCTACACCGAGGACGGCAGGCACGATCAGATCCGCTTCCTCGATTACTGGCTTAAAGGAATCGATAACGGCGTAATGGACGAGCCGCCGGTGAAGCTCGCGATCCGCAAGGGCGGCGACGCCTTCGAATGGCGCAACGAAAACGAATGGCCGCTCAAACGCACGCGCTGGACCAAGCTCTATCTCGATTTGTCGCAGCCACCCGCCGCGGGCGCGGAGCTTTCGGGAACGCTCGAAGTGAAGAACCCGGCTAAGACAGAGGCGCGGACCTATCCGGCATCGAGTCTGGGCACGATGGGCTCGACGTCGGCCGCTTCGTCACAAGTCTTGGGCGGCGGCATCAAGCCGGGGATGGGCATCTCGCTCGTCACCTCGCGCCTTTCGGTCGATACCGAAATCACCGGACCGCTCGCCGCCGTATTATGGGTGTCGAGTTCGAGCGAGGACATGGATCTGTTCCTGACGCTGCGCAACATCGATCCCGACGGCAAGGAAATCTTGGAGACCGGGCAGCAAGGCGCGCCGGTGCCGGTGGCGAAAGGCTGGCTGAGGGTGTCGCATCGCGAGCTCGATCCTGAACTATCGCGGCCCTACCGCCCGTATCACCGCCACGTTCGCCGGCTCTATCTGACGCCAGGCGAGATCGTGCGCGTCGAAGTCGAAATCTGGCCGACCTCGATGGTATTCAAGAAAGGCCACCGCATCAGGCTCGACATCCAGCCGCGCGACGGCATCGGCAGCGCTTCCTACATGCACTACCACGCCGACTACAATACCGGCACAAACACGATCTATGCCGGCGGCGACAAGGAATCCTATCTGCTGCTTCCGGTGATTCCGGCGGCTGCTTGACTATTGATTCTACGGACCGCCGCTTCGCGGCCTCCCGTAAGAAGCCAACCGAGCTCACTGCCGGATGTTCGCGGCGGTGGCGAGTTCGGTCGCCCTCTTCACCTCGGCGTCGATATAGCGCGCGAATTCGCCCGGCGTGCCGCCGATGGTGTCGATGCCGACCTTGCGCAGCGGTTCGATCAGGTCCGATGTTTTGAGCGCGTCATTGGCGACGCGCGCGAGTTGGTCGATGATCGGCGTTGGCGTGCCGGCGGGCGCGACGAGCCCGAACCAGAGTCCGAGGTCGTAACCGGGCAGGCCTGCTTCCGCCATGGTCGGAACGCCGGGCGCGATGCTTGAGCGCTGCGCCGTGGTCACCGCGATGGCCTTGAGCTTGCCATCGGAAACCTGCTGGACGACCGCCGAGGCCGGCGCGATCCACAATGGAATGCGGCCGGACACCACGTCGGTCAAAGCCTGTGCGCTGCCGGGATAGGTTACCTGAACGAGCTTGATTCCAGCCATCACATTGATCAATTCACCCGCAAAATGGGTCACTGTGCCGACACCCGACGACGCGAAGAAAATCTGACCAGGCTTGGCTTTTGCGAGCGCGATCAGCTCTTTCAGATCGGCGACCCCGAGCGACGGGTTGACGACAAGCATGTTTGGCACCGAAGCGACGCGAACGATCGGCGCAAAATCCTTCACGACGTCGTAGCTGGGGTTGATCGTCATGCCGGCATAATTGGTCTGCGCTGTCGTCGCCAGGAAAATCGTGTAGCCGTCGTTGGGCGAGTGGGCGACATATTCCGCCGCGACATTGCTGCCCGCGCCCGGCTTGTTCTCGACCACGAAGGCCTGGCCGAGCGCGTCGCTGAATTTCTGCGCCAGAAGCCGTGCCGGCGTATCGGCAGCGGCGCCCGGCCCGAAGCCGACGATGATGCGCACGGGATGGGTCGGATAGTCGGCGGCATGGCCCGGCCCGGAGATAGCCACCGTGACCACAATGCAAGCCAACAGTCGCGCCGCATCCATCGAAGCCATATTCATGACCCTTCCTCCCGTTTCCGCCCTGCAATCGGCTGCGTTGGGTGCAGCAATAGTTTTCGTTAAGAATACCTGCACCATTTCTTAACCTCAAAACAACCGGTGGGCGAATAGGCTCCGCCGTCTCTTTCTGTTGGCGTCTTTTGGCGCGCAGGCGATGCTCAGCAGCCCAACCCTGTCAAAGGCAAGCCGCAACTGGACGCTCGTTGTCATGGCGGGCGCCTTAGGCTTTGCTGTGGGCATTGCCGTTTTCCTGCTCTGCGGCTCANNGATCGTCGCCGCATTGACCGAGACGTCCGCGACGGAAACTGGCGTGGTAGTGGCGCTGCCGTTCGGGCTCGGCGCCGCGGCTCTTGCCGGCTTGTTCGCCACCGGTCGGCGGCGCGCACAAGCGAGAATGCTGCGGGCGGCGCTCAACAACATGACCCAGGGCCTGTGCATGTTCGACGGCGCGGCGCGCCTGATGTTGTGCAACGAGCGCTATATCGAAATGTATCATTTGCGGCCCGAGCACGCCCTTGCCGGCACGCCGTTACGCGAGCTGCTGCGCCACCGCCTTGCCGCAGGCAACTTCTCCGGCGATCCGGATCGCTATATCGCGGAGTGCTTGACGCAAATCGCCGAGGGGCGCACGGCGATGAAAACGAGCGAGCTCAAGGACGGCCGTGTCATCGCCGTGGTCAGCAAGCCGATGCGCCGCGGCGGCTGGCTGGCGACCCATACCGACGTCACCGAGCAATTGCTCGCGGAGAAGGAGCGCGATTCGCTGCGCCAGCGCGAACAGCGGCGCCGCAGCGCCGACGCCGCGATCTCCTCGTTCCGTGCCCGGGTCGAGACCGTGCTTAAAACCCTCGGTCAAAGCGCGACGGCGATGAAGACGGCGGCACGGACGCTCTTGACCACGTCGGAGCGTACGCTGCAGCGCACCGAGAACGCCGTGCAGGGCTCCAACGAGGCCTCGGTCAACGTCGAAACCGCGGCCACGGCCGCTGCCGAACTATCGACCTCGATCAAGGAGATCAGCCGCCAGCTCGGGCAGGCAAACGACGTCGTGCGCGAAGCCGCCGCCGGCGCCGGCGCGACCAATGACGATATCGCGGCTCTTGCCCAAGTGGCGCAGAAGATCGGCGCCGTGGTCAAGCTCATCCAGGATATCGCCGGCCAGACCAATCTGTTGGCACTCAA
>PLTE01000205.1 GCA_003164375.1 Hyphomicrobiales bacterium
CCGAATGCACCGGCGGCGCCCGCGCCATCAGCGACGAGGATCTCAACGACCGCTACCACACGGTCTGCGATCCTCGGCTCAACGCCGAGCAATCGCTCGATCTCGCCTTCCTGCTCGCCGATCTTTTGAAATCGGAGCGGCTGGCCAAGGCGAAGCCGTTGCCGGCGGTTGCGGCGCTCTGAGTTGCGCGCGCCGCGCGGCTGACCCATTGCCGGACCCAACGCTCCGGCGTTAGACCTTGGCCATGAACGAGCGCCCCGCCGACCGCCTGGCTATTGCCGTAGCGCAGCTCAACCCGATCGTCGGCGACGTCGCCGGCAACCTGGAGCGCGCCCGACTGGCACGAGCGCAAGCGGCGCGCGAGCGCGCCGATATCATCGCATTTTCAGAGCTTTTCATCGCCGGCTATCCGCCGGAGGACCTCGTCCTCAAACCGGCCTTCCAGGCGGCCTGCCGCTCCGCCGTCGAAACCTTGGCGCGCGAGACCGCCGACGGCGGCCCGGCGGTCCTCATCGGCGCGCCCTGGGTCGAGGACGGCAAGCTCTATAATGCCTATGCGCTCCTGGCCGGCGGCCGCGTCGAGACCATCCGCTTTAAGGTCAATCTGCCGAACTATGGCGTGTTTGACGAAAAACGCGTCTTTGCCGCGGGCCCGGTGCCCGGCCCGGTCAACTTCCGCGGCGTTCGGCTCGGCCTGCCGGTTTGCGAAGATACCTGGACCGATTGGGGCGATTACGAGAACGTCGTGGAAACCCTGGCCGAAACCGGCGCCGAGATTCTGGTGGTGCCCAACGGCTCGCCGTACTGGCGCGACAAGCCCGACACGCGCCTCAATGTCAGCGTCGCGCGCGTCACCGAATCCGGCCTGCCGCTCATTTACGTCAACCAGGTCGGCGGCCAGGACGAGTTGATCTTCGACGGCGCCTCCTTCGCCTTGAACGCGGACCGCTCGATCGCGTTCCAACTGCCGGCGTTCCGCGAGACGATCGCGACGACACTGTGGTCGCGGATCGACGGGGCTTGGCATTGCGCGAAAGGGCCGCTCGCACCGATCGACGAACCGGACAAGGCGGATTACGCCGCCTGCACGATGGGGCTGCGCGATTACGTCGACAAGAACCGCTTCAAGGGCGTCGTCATCGGACTTTCCGGCGGCGTCGATTCGGCGCTCTGCGCGGCGATGGCGGTCGACGCGCTGGGCGCAGAACGCGTGCGCTGCGTGATGCTGCCGTTTCGCTATACCTCGCAGGAATCCCGCGACGATGCCTTAGCGATCGCGCAAGCACTCGGTGTCCGCTACGACATCGTGCCGATCGAAAGCGCCGTGCACGGTCTCGATGCGGCGCTGACCGGCGTTTTCGCCGGCGCGCCGCGCGACGTCACCGAGGAGAATCTGCAGGCACGGGCCCGTGGCGTTATCCTGATGGCGATCTCCAACAAATTTGGTCTGATGGTGGTGACAACCGGCAACAAGTCGGAAATGTCGGTCGGTTACGCCACGCTGTATGGCGACATGAATGGCGGCTTCAACCCGATCAAGGATCTCTACAAGACCGAAGTCTATCGTCTGGCGCGGCTGCGCAATCAGTGGAAGCCGGATGATGCCAGCGGTCCGGACCGCGAAATCATTCCGCAAAACGTGCTTCTTCGCGCGCCGAGCGCCGAACTGCGCGAGAACCAGACCGACCAGGACACGCTGCCGCCCTATGACGTGCTCGATCAGATCCTCGAACGGCTGGTCGAGCGCGAGGAAACGACCACGGCCATCGTCGCCGCGGGTTACGATCGCGACACCGTGATGAAGATAGAGCGCATGCTCTACCTTGCCGAATATAAGCGCCGCCAGGCGGCGCCGGGGGTGAAAGTCACGCTGAAGAATTTCGGTCGCGACCGGCGCTACCCGATCGTCAATCGCTTCAACGATCCCGGCACCGCCGGTCCCGAGCCCGACCGCACGACCGTCAAGGCCGCGATGGCAAAGGCTGCAGCCTCGATTTTCTGAGGGCGGTGCGGCGCGCCCCGAAAGCCTGATCAGTGCGCCGACGGCTGCGGTAATTGCGACGAGGACAGGAACGGCGGTCCCACGGTGCGCACGGGCGTCTTGCTAGAATCGGAGCTGGAATTGCTCGCGGCGGGCGCCGCGGCAGGCTTGCTCTGACCCGTCTGGCTCGCGGCACCTGCTACCGCTGGCTTGCCGCTCTGCTTGGGGGCCTGCGACAGCGCTTTCGCGTTCTGGTCGGTTACGACGATGTCGTCGCTTTGCAGCGTCGAGGAGTCGTCGGCATTCTTCAGCGCATCGGCCCAGCTTTGCCCCGCCTTACGGCAGCTGCAAGCGGCGGTGAATTCCTTGCGATAGCGGAACGCGTTCGGCAGCGCGGTGTAAGGCTGGCCGCTGATCGAAACCGCCTGCCCCATGTCCTCGCCCGGATTGCGATAGGAGTACAAGGCCACCTCGCTCGACGGGCATTGGCGCTGGCACGAGCGCTCGTCGTCGGCGAACCGGCTCGCCGAGGTCGAATAGGAGATCGGGAAATAAAAGCCGTCACAGATCCGCACGCAGACGGTGCGGAAGGTGCCGGACGGCGCGCCGTCGCCGCCGGAATCACGGATTGTGCCGCCGCCGAACAGCGCGTCGAAGAAGCCTTGCGGGCCGCCCGACGAATTGGCAGCGGCGGTGTATTGCGCACCGCAGTTGTTTTGCGCCAGCTGGCCGATCAGCGCGCGGCGCTGGCCCTGCTGGGTATCGCTGCCGCTCTTGAGCTGTTCGAGATCGCTCATCATGTGGTCGAGATTGCCGCGCATCTGCTGAATCTGCGAGGTGATCGGCCCGCATTGCGGCGACAGCGCCGAGAACAAGGCGAAAAATCCCTGGCCGGCGCAGCCATTTTTGTGCGCCTGCGCGACGGCGCGATCGAGGTCGGCCTGTTGTTTGGCGATGGCGTCCTCGGAGCGCTTGATCTGGTCGTTGCGGGCGGCGTCGCCGGTGCCTTGGTCGAAGGCGGCAAGCTGGCCTTGCAGGCGAACGCAAATCGGATTTGACGATTGCGCATTGGCCGCCGGTGAACTCGCGGTCGCGGGATTTGGCGCCGGCTGATAGGGGCGCGCCGGCGGCGGCGCGGCCGGCGG
>PLTE01000313.1:0-3631 GCA_003164375.1 Hyphomicrobiales bacterium
GGGGAGACGGGCGGTGACGCTTTCAGTTCCTTGCGACGGCAACGATGCCGTGAGTCAGTCGCCCCTCCCACCGCACTTCGTGCGGTCCCCCCTCCCCGCTATCGCGGGGCGGGAGTTAGTCGCGCCGGCGCGCATCATTGCTTCCATTCGCTGCCGGCTATGCTACACGGCGCAAGCGCAATTATTCGGACACTCATGACCGTCGTTACCCGCTTCGCTCCCTCGCCCACCGGCTTCCTCCATATCGGCGGGGCGCGAACCGCGCTGTTCAACTGGCTTTATGCCCGCGGCCGCGGCGGCAAGATGCTCCTTCGAATCGAGGACACCGACCGCGAGCGTTCGACGCAGGCCGCCATCGACGCCATCCTCGACGGCTTGAAGTGGCTCGGCGTCGCCTGGGATGGCGAGGTGGTCTATCAGTTCTCCCGCGCCGCGCGTCACCGCGAGGTCGTCGAAACGCTCTTGGCGAGCGGGCATGCCTATCGCTGCTACGCGAGCCATGAAGAACTCACGCAGATGCGCGAGGCGGCGCGTCGCGAAGGCCGCGCCAAACTCTATGACGGCCGCTGGCGCGATCGCGATCCGGCCGACGCGCCGCCCGGCGTCAAGCCCGCCATCAGGCTGAAGGCGCCGGCGACCGGCGAGACGGTGATTGAGGATCAGGTCCAGGGCCGCGTCGTCTGGCAGAACGAAAACCTCGACGATCTGGTGCTGCTGCGCTCCGACGGCACGCCGACTTATATGCTGGCCGTCGTGGTCGACGATCACGACATGGCGGTGACGCACGTCATCCGCGGCGACGATCATCTCACCAACGCCGCTCGCCAAAAACAGATCTATGACGCGCTCGGCTGGGCGGTGCCGGTCATGGCGCATATTCCGCTGATCCACGGCCCGGACGGCTCAAAGCTTTCCAAACGCCACGGCGCGCTCGGCGTCGACGCCTATCGCGCACTCGGTTACCTGCCGGTGGCGTTGCGCAACTATCTGGTACGGCTCGGCTGGAGCCATGGCGACCAGGAAATCTTTTCGACCGAGGAGATGGTCGCGGCATTCGACCTGCCGCAGATCGGCCGCTCGCCGGCCCGCTTCGACTTTGCCAAATTGGAAAGTCTCAACGGCCATTACATCCGCCAGACCGCCGACACGGCTTTGCTCGATGCGATCGATCAGCTCCTGCCGCATCTCGCCGGCGGCGCCGAACTTGCCGCCAAGCTGACGCCGGCGTTGCGGCTCCAGCTTTTGACGGCCATGCCGAGCTTGAAGGAACGCGCAAAGACCCTGATCGATCTTATTGACAGCGCTAGTTTTCTACTGTCCGACCGTCCCATCGCGCTGGACGACAAGGCCAAAGCGCTCCTGACCGCGGAGGCGCAGGGTCTGTTGGCGGACGTGTCGGTCGAGCTTACCGCCGTCGAGCCGTGGACGCCGCAAACCACCGAGCACGCCGTGCGCAATTTCGCCGAGCGACGTGGCGCAAAGCTCGGTGCCGTGGCTCAACCCTTGCGTGCGGCACTGACGGGGCGAACCACCTCGCCCGGAATTTTCGAAGTCCTCGCCGTGCTCGGCAAATCGGAAAGCCTCGCGCGGCTTGCCGACCAGACGGCCCGCTAGCGGCATGCTCGCCACGCCGGCTGACACGCCAAAACCAATTCGCATAGCTTCCATTATCGGCAATTATCTTGCAGTGCACACTAGGTTGCGCTACGCCTTATTTGGCGGGTTCGATACGCCGTGCCGGCCGCGCTGGCCAGTTCGAGCGCGTGACCTGTCGGCCCGGTGTCACACACATCGAGGGTACGATCATGGACGCAAAAACCGGCGCCAACATCAAGACCGGCACGTTGAATCTCGGCGGCAAGAGCTATTCATTTCCGATCTACGATGGAACGATTGGCCCCGAGGTCATAGACGTCAGCAAGCTCTACGCTGAGACTGGTCTTTTCACCTACGACCCAGGCTTCACGTCGACCGGCAGTTGCGAGTCCAAGATTACCTTTATCGACGGTGACCAAGGCGTTCTGCTCTATCGCGGCTACCCGATCGACGACTTAGCCGAGCACGGCGATTTTCTCGAAACCTGCTACCTGCTGCTCTACGGCGAACTGCCGACGACCCAGCAGAAGGCGGATTTCGACGACCGCGTGGTCCATCACACCATGGTCCACGAGCAGATGAGCCGGTTCTTTCAAGGCTTCCGGCGCGACGCTCATCCCATGGCCGTCATGGTCGGTTGCGTCGGCGCGCTGTCGGCGTTCTATCACGACTCCACCGACATCACGGATCCGAACCAGCGTATGGTCGCTTCGATCCGCATGATCGCCAAAATGCCGACGCTGGCCGCGATGGCCTATAAATACACCATCGGTCAGCCGTTCATCTATCCGAAAAACTCGCTCGATTACGCCTCGAACTTCCTGCGCATGTGTTTCGCGGTGCCGGCCGAGGACTACCAGGTCAATCCGGTGCTGGCGCGCGCCATGGACCGCATTTTCACCCTGCACGCCGACCACGAGCAGAACGCCTCGACCTCCACGGTGCGGCTTGCGGGATCGACCGGCGCCAATCCGTTTGCCTGCATCGCCGCCGGTATCGCCTGCCTGTGGGGACCGGCGCACGGCGGCGCCAACGAGGCCGCCCTGAAAATGCTCGGCGAAATCGGTTCGGTCGACCGTATTCCCGAATTCGTCAAGCGCTCCAAGGATCCGAAGGATTCGTTCCGCCTGATGGGCTTCGGCCACCGCGTCTATAAGAACTACGATCCGCGCGCCAAGCTCATGCAGAAGACCTGCCACGAGGTGTTGGGCGAGCTCGGCATCAACGATCCCTTGCTCGACGTTGCCATGGAGCTCGAACGCATCGCGCTGCACGACGAATATTTCATTGAGAAGCGGCTTTATCCCAACGTCGACTTCTATTCCGGCATCACGCTGCGCGCGATGGGCTTCCCGACCACCATGTTCACCGTGCTGTTCGCACTCGCGCGCACCGTCGGCTGGATCGCGCAGTGGAAGGAAATGATCGAGGATCCGCACCAGAAACTCGGCCGTCCGCGTCAGCTCTATACCGGCTCGCCGCGGCGCGATTATCAGCCGATGTCGAAGCGAAAATAACGCCGTTGCCGCTCCACAGCGATCGCTCAGCGTGGATCGGAAGCCCCGTTGTAAGCCCACGTCAGATAGACGCCGCCCCAGGTAAAGCCGCCGCCGAAGGCCGCCAGGATCAGCCGGTCGCCGGACTTGAGCCTGCTTTCGTAATCCCACAAACACAGCGGAATCGTCGCCGCGGTGGTGTTGCCGTATTTCTGGATCGTGATCATCACCCGCTCCAGCGACAGCTTCATGCGCTCGGCGGTCGCCTCGATGATGCGCCTGTTGGCCTGGTGCGGCACCAGCCAATCGACCATGTCGCTCGAGAGCCGGTTGCGCTTCATCAGTTCGTTGGCAACTTCCGCCATCCGGGCGACTGCAAATTTGTAGACCGAGGCACCTTCCTGATGGACGTAATGCAAGCGCTTGGCCACCGTCTCAGCCGTCGGCGGCATCCGGCTGCCGCCGGCCTTTTGATGCAGATGCGGCATGCCGGCGCCGTCGGAACGGATAATCGTATCGATGATGCCGAATTTCTTGCT
>PLTE01000313.1:3637-22529 GCA_003164375.1 Hyphomicrobiales bacterium
CCGCACATGTCGCAGATGAGATTGGCGCTGGAGGGAAAGACGAAATCCGGCGTTGTGGTAGCGCAGATCAAAAGTTCGACCTCGCCCGGCGCCGTTGCGGTTTTGGCCAACAGTCCGCGCACCGCCTGCGCGCCCATATGCGAGGTGCCAAGTCCCTTGCCTTTGAGGATATGCCGTTCCTTGATGCCGGTCCGTTCCGTGATCCACTCGTCACTCGTGTCGACCATTTCCGCGAGCGCGGCATTGGTCAACAGGTCGGGCGGCACGTAACCGTACACCCCGGTGATTGCGGCCCGGATCGGGGACTTCCGGACCGTCCTTTTCGTTTTGCTCACGGAGGGGTGCTTTTGCAGTTACGCTGGTGGTTGGAAGGGTTCTGCGGCTTAGCAGGATGCTCGCAGCAATGGTAGAGCCGCGGCGGGCGGGCGGGTTAACACGGTTGCAGCCCCGATTTCTCGGCTACCGGCGGCCCTGGCGGGTGAGATCGAGAACGATATCGGCCGCGGCCTGGGCGCCGGATACGGCGCTTCCGATCGCCATGATACCGTCAAGACGACGGAACGCCTCGATTTGCCGAAGCCGCTCCGGCGTATCGGAGAACAGCGGGATCAAGGCTTCGGTGAGTTGCTCCGGGGTGCAATCCTCCTGCAGGAGCTCCGGAACGACGTTTTCGCCGATCACCAGATTGGCAAGAATGACGCTTGGCAGCCGTGATTGCAGCCGAATGAGCCGGGCAATGATCGCCTCGATGGGGTGCAGCCGGTAGGCTGCGACCATGGGCACGCCGGAAAGCGCGAGCTCGAGGGTGACCGTGCCCGATGCCGCCAAAGCCAAGCGGGCGGTCCGGAACGAGGCCCATTTTTCGGTGGGATCGACCACGACACGCGGGGTCACGGCCCAGCCCGCAATGGCCTCACGGACCCGCTGTTCAAGATGCGGCACGGTCGGCAGCACGACCTCGATCGGACCAACGCGGCGCGCCAACCGCCCGATCGTGGCCCCGACCAGGCCAAGGAGACGGCGAATTTCGGTCGAGCGGCTACCCGGCAGCACCAGCACGACCGGCGGATCGACGCACCGCCGCTGCGCCTCCTCGGCGTCCGGCCGCAATTCGGCGATCCGATCCACCAACGGATGACCGACATAGGTACAAGGCGGACCGCCGAGCTTGACATGGACCGCCGGCTCAAACGGCAGGATCGCCAGCACCCGATCGACATAGCCGCGCATGGCGCGCGCACGCCCGGGCCGCCAGGCCCAGACCGACGGCGAAACATAATCAAGGATCTGGATCGTGGGTGCATAGCGGCGTACGCGCCGCGCCACGCGGTGCGTGAAATCAGGGCTGTCGACAATAACGAGAGCGTCGGGACGCGTTGTAACGACGGCCTGAGCGGCCTGCCGAATGCGACGAAAAATAACCGGCAGCTTTTGCGGGATGGCCGTGAGGCCGATGATCGAAAGCTCATCGATCGCAAAGGCGCTGACAATTCCGGCGCCCGCCATAGCCCGTCCACCAATGCCGGAGAGTTTGAGCGTATCGCCTTCGCGTTGCCTCAGAGCAAGCGCCAAGGCAGCGCCGAGCGCGTCGCCGGATTCTTCCGCGGCTATAATGTAGATCGAAAGGGGTTGCGGGGTTGCGACCTGCGGCGCCGGCGTCATGGTGCCGGTTCCTCGCGCACCCCGACGAGGAACACCTTCTCGCGGTCGGCCGCCGCCGCGGTCGCCTCCGCTTCGGCAATCATGGTACTGCCGGCAACGACGGCAAGACCAGCCAGTCCGGCCCGGGCGACGTTCTCAATCGTGCGCGGACCAATTGACGGCAGATCGAAGCGGCGATCCTGGCCGGGCTTGGGCGCCTTCACCAGCACACCGGTTCCCGGCGGCGCGGTGACGCGGCCGAGCCGGCGCAGCTCAGCGATCCGGGCCAGCATGTTGTCGGTACCTTCGGCGGCTTCGACGGTGAGCACGTTGTTGTTGGCGACAATGACAGCCTGCCCGACATCATACGGCCCGAGCGCGGCAATAACCGCGCGCGCTCGCGCGATGTCGGTCTGATCGCGCTCGGTCGGCCGATAGCGGCCAAGGACGCCCTCGGGGACGAAAATCTCCGGCGCCACGTCTTTGACACCGACGACGGCAAGCCCGCCGCTCTCCGCCACTGCGGCAACGCCGGAAAGCAGCTTGTCATCGCCGCCGCGATAAAACGCAACCACGCGCGGCAACAACAGGATCGTGCGCCAATCCAGCCGCAGTTGCGCAATCGGCGGTCGCAATACCGTACCGATGAACAACACTTCGCGGCAGTTCTCGGCGCGCGCCAGACGAAAAAAACGCCCGGCTTGCCCGATCGCGATCCAGTGGTGTGCGTAACGCTCGACCACTGCGGCGTCCGCCCAGCCCCGGATGCCGAACAGTACCGGCCTGCGACCGCGGCGCGCGACAGCGTCGGCGACCGCGCCTGGAAAGCTGCCGCCGCCGCAGATGATCGCAAGCGGGTCGTTTCCGGTCAGGTCAGACATACCAAAGCTTATCCATGCCAAAGCTCATCCATTGCAAGCCTTGTCCATGTACAGGTTCATTCGGCTACGGCGTCGGCGGCCGTGTCACCGCCGCCTTTGGCGCGCGGTCGCATCAGCGGGCGTTTGCCGCCCGCGCGAATAAACGCGACGATCTTGCCGACCATCGGATCATCGGCGAATTCGCGCGCGACTGCATCGATCCGCTCGGCGATGCGACCCTCGACGAAGAACAATGAGCGATAGGCCCGGCGCAGCCGATGCAGCTCGGCACGCGTTGCGCCGCGCCGCCGCAATCCCACGACATTCAATCCCACCAGCGCGCCAGTCTGGCCGAGCGCAAATCCGAACGGAATAATATCATCGCGGGCGGCCGACATGCCCGCCATCATGACACCTTCCCCGATGCGCACGAATTGATGGATCGCGACATGCCCGCCGAGGAACGTGTGATCGCCAACGCTGACATGGCCGCCGAGCACCACATTATTCGCGAAGGTCACATCGTTCCCAACCTGGCAATCGTGTCCGACATGCGATCCTACCATCGCAAAGCAGCGATCGCCGACGCGGGTGAGGCCGCCTCCGTCCTCGGTCCCGGTATTCATCGTGACGCCTTCGCGCAGCTGACAGCGCGCGCCGATCACGAGCTGCGTTGCACCACCGCGATAGTGGACCGATTGCGGCGGCGTACCGAGCGAAGAAAACGGATAAACGACGGTTCCTTCGCCGATCGTCGTCGCGCCGGTCACGTTGACATGGGAGATCAGGCGCACGCCGCGTTCGAGCGTGACCCGCCCCCCGACGAGACAATAGGGTCCGATTTCCACGTCATCGCCAATGCGCGCGCCGTCGGCGACGCGCGCTGTCGGGTCGATCGCCATTTAAACCTCGGTGATGACCGCGCCGACTTCGGCCTCGGCGATGAGCACATCGCCAACCTTGGCCTCGGCACGATACCACCACATATTGCGGCGGTGCGCGATCTTGTTGACGTGATATTCGATGGTATCGCCGGGCACGGCCGGCTTGCGAAATTTGGCTTTATCGATGGTGAGAAAATACATGGCGCGACGCTGTGGATTTGCGCTCATGCGGCGCAGACACATCACGCCCGCGGTTTGCGCCATGCCTTCGATCAGGAGCACGCCGGGCATGACCGGATTGTCCGGAAAGTGCCCCTGAAATTGCGGTTCATTCATCGTGACGTTCTTGATGCCGATGCCGTGATCCTCGCCCTGAATATCGACGATGCGATCGATCATGACGAAGGGGTAGCGGTGCGGCAACAGCCGCAGGATTTCGCGGATATCGACTGCCTCCATCTTCTCGCCGCTCATTCGCTCGTCCCTCCGGTCCTACGGCCGCTCCGCACCAGGCGACGAATGGTGGCGACACCCCGTTTCCAATCGCCGACAGGTTCGGCCGGATAACCGGCCCAGCGTGCTCCGGACGGGACCTCGGACATGACACCGGCCCGCGCACCCAGCATGGCGCCGGCGCCGATATTGATATGGTCCGCGACGCCCACTTGTCCGCCCAACATGACAAAATCACCCACCACTACGCTACCCGATATGCCGACCTGAGAGACGATCAGGCAATGCCGTCCGATCGAGACGTTGTGTCCGATCTGGACAAGATTGTCGATCTTGGTTCCCTCGCCGATGACCGTATCGCGGGTCGCGCCGCGGTCGATCGTCGTGTTGGCGCCGATCTCAACGTCATCTTGAATGATGACGCGCCGAGTTTGCGGAATCTTCTGATGCCCTTGCGGGCTTGGCAGGTAGCCGAAGCCGTCCTGACCGATGCGCGCGCCGGGATGAATGATCACGCGATCGCCGATCAGGGCGTACACGACCGTGGCGCCGGGCCCGATAACGCAGTCGCGTCCGATCCGGACGTCTGGGCCGATCATCGCACCGGCTCCGATCAAGGTGCCCGCCCCGATTTCGGCGCGGGGACCGATGACCGCGAGCGGATCGACAGTCACGCCGGCCTCCAACCGCGCCGTGGCATGCACTTGCGCGGTTTCGGCACGCCCACGCGTTTCGAACAGCGATGTTGGGCGGAGCGCCTGGGGAAACAACTTGCGCGCCACTGCGACGAACGCCGGATAGGGATGTGGTGTCTCGAGCACCACCACTCCGGGCGGGGCCGCGGCGGCGAAGCGTGGCGCAATCAGGCAAGCGCCGGCACGAAGGCCGACCAACGCGTCGAGATACTTTGAAGTGTCGAGAAAACTGATATCGCCAGGCCCAGCGCTGTCGAGTGGGGCGATGTTGCAGATGCGCCGGTCCGGCGGATCGCCTTCGCGCAACTTGGCGCGCGTTAAGACGGCGATCTCACCGGTCGTCAACGCACTACTTGATTCGATAAAATCGGGCATCGACCCGTCCGTGGTGACAGAGTTTAAGCCGCGATTAGAATTTCGTCCCGCCGCCGAACTGGAACCATTGAGTTCGGTCGTAATACTGCTTGAGCACCGGGTAGGCGAAATCGAAACGCAACGGACCGAACGGCGACGCCCAAATCAGGCTGGCGCCGATCGACGCACGCACGGCGTCGGTGTCGGCGTATATCATCCCGCATTGGCAGACGAAGGGCATGGTGGGCGCAGCAGGCACTATGCTGCCGTTAATTTCACCGGTCGCCCCATACTGAGTTTCGCCTTTATAGCCCCACACCGATCCAGAATCGGCGAATATGGCGCCACGGAAGCCAGAGTCCTTGGGCAAGAAGTACAGCGGATACTGGAATTCGACACTGGCGCCCCAGTACTTCGTACCGCCGATATTATCGTTGGTCGTTCCCGGCGTAACGTCGCGCGGCCCTAATCCGGCCGGTTGAAAGCCGCGAACCAGATTGGGCCCCATCTTGAAGTCGTCAAGCATGCGCACCCCCTGGCCCTCCATACCGATCATGTCACCGCCTTGGAGATGCAAAACGCCGACCAGGTCGGACACGACCTCGTAGTAGGCGCGGAAGTCCGCGGTCGAACGCATATAAGCGACACTGCCGCCGACCCCGGCGAAGTCCTGACCGAAATTGGCAACCACGCCGTTGGTCGGGTTCTTGTTGTTGTCGAGGGTGTTGTAGGTCAATCCGTAGCCGAGTGAGGACGTCAAATAGGCTCCGTTGGCAAGCTCCACGCGCACGGGAAGCGATGCCTGGCCGTAGTAGTAACAATTGGACGCGGTACCGTTCGCAACGGCAGTGGCATAGCCAGGCCAAGTCCCACCCGACGCAGTAACGGCGGCCGGCGTCGGGAATGTGCTGGCAAAATCCGGATTGATATTGTTGCAATCGTTCAGATAGGCCGGCAGCGTGATTTTTTGCTCATAGGCCGAATAACGCAATTGCAGGGCGAAGTCTTCGCGGATCGGAAGACCCCATTTGAGTGAGCCGCCATAGGATTCCGTGCCGTACGACAAATAACTGTTCGGGAGGGTTTGCTTGCCGAACAAATCCACGCCCATGCTGGACCGGGTATCGAGGAAATATGGCTCGGCGTAATCGAGGGTTATGCCCCGGATATATTCGCCATAGGTGACCGCAGCTCGCGCAAACCGACCGGTGCCGAGAAGGTTGCGCTCCTGAACGGAAACCTCCGCCATCCAACCGTTCGCCGTCGAATAACCGCCCATGATCGAAAAATCGCCGGTCGATTGCTCTTCGACATCGACATTGATCACCACACGGTCGGGCGCCGAACCTGGCTCGTTGGTGATTTTCACCGTCTTGAAATAATTGAGGTTCTTGAGCCTTCTTTCGGCGCGATCGACTAGCGCGCGGTTGTACGGGTCGCCCTCGTTGAGATCGAATTCGCGGCGGATCACATAATCACGGGTGCGGTAATTGCCCTTGATGTTGATGCGCTCGATATAGGCGCGCGTGCCTTCGTCAACCACCAAGACGACTCCGACCGTGTGCGCGGTCGGATTGCGATCGCCGCGGGGTCGCACCGTGCCGAACGGATAGCCGCGCCGGGCGAGTTCGATCGTGACAGACTCGACCGTCTTCTCGATGGACTCTCCGTTATAGACTTGGCCCGACGACATCTGCAGAAACGGACGCAGTGACTGCGCCTCGACGGCGCGAACGTTGGATTGAATGTCGACCGCGCCGAAGTGGTACAGCGCCCCTTCCTCGATCGTGAAGGTGACGATGAAACCTTTCTTGGCGGGATCATATTCGCCGGTCGCGGCCACGACTTGAACATCGGCAAAGCCGTGCTTGAGATAAAACCGCCGAATCAAATCGCGGTCGGCTTCGATTCGGTCGGAATCGTAGACGTCCGTCGTCTGCAAAAAGCTCAGCCAATTGGATTCCGCCGTCTTGATCACGTCTTTGAGGCGGTACGCCGAATAAGATTTATTGCCGACGAAGACGATGGACTTGATGCCGGTCTTTTCGCCCTCGTCAATTTCAAAAACCAGATCCACACGATTGTTCGGCCGCTCGATGATCTTCGGCACGACTTTGGCATCGAAGCGTCCGTTGCGCTGGTAAATTTCGATGATGCGCTGGGTGTCCGCCTGCACATTCGCCCGCGACAGCGAACCGCGCTCCTTGGATTGGATTTCCTCCTGGAGCTGCTCATCCTTCATACGATGATTGCCCTCGAAGACGATCTTATTGATGACCGGGGCTTCCACCACTGTGACGATCACTTTGCCGCCGGATTGCGAAATATGCACATCCTGGAACAGACCGGTTCCATAGAGCGCCTTCAGGCCGGCATCGATCTTGGCGGCATCGAGATGGTCGCCCGGGGCGAGCTTGAAATAGGACCGCACGGTATCGGCATCGACACGGCGATTGCCTTCAACGACGATGGAGGTCGCGGTCACGCCATTATCGGCCGGCGCCGCGCCAGCCGCGCCGGCGCACAAGCCAAGCAAACTCAGCCCGAGGAGCAAGCCGGCCACGACAAGCCCTCGTTTTACCCGCACACACATGTTCATGCGCAACGCGCCCTTATTACCCTTGTGGCCGCCCCCAGTGGCGGGTTACCTCAAATCTCCCTCAATTCGTCGTCCTTACATTTTAAATTCTCTTGATAATTCTGCCACTTCTACCATCCCCATACTGCCATGGCCACACTACTCCGGCACCATTGTCGGACCCCTAGGACGTCGTCAAATGGACGATGTCATTGAAAGTTGCAAATATCATCAACATCACGACGATCGCGAGACCAATGCGAAAACCGACTTCCTGCGCCCGTTCAGAGAGCGGTCGACCCCGCAGGGCCTCGATCGAATAGAACAAAAGGTGACCGCCATCCAATAACGGGATCGGAAACAGGTTAAGCAGGCCGATCGAGACCGACAGCACAGCGGCAAGATGGATCAGCGCGACAAATCCGATGGTTGCGACCTGTCCTGATATCTGGGCGATCCGGATCGGTCCGCCGAGCTGGTCGGCGGCCTCGCGGCCGATAACGACGCCGCCGATATAGGTGAGCGTCCGGTCGACCACGAACCAGGTTTCCTGCACCCCCATCCATACCGCTTGCGGCGGTGCGACCGGCTGAAACTTCAAGTCCTCTGCCGCCATCGATCGGCTGATGCCAAGAATTCCGATGCGATGAACGTTGCCGAAATTGTCTTTGACCTCTTTGAGAGCCGGACTCGCGGTCAGCTCGAGAATGGTGCCTTTGCGGTCGATCTTGATATCGAGCTTGTCGCCGGCGCTTTCGCTGACGATACGCTGCATCTGCTCGAAATCGCCGATGGCCTGACCACCAATCGCGACGACCAGGTCGCCAGGTTGAAATCCGGCAGCAGCGGCGGCGCTATCCGGCTGGACCGAATCCACGCGCGCGCTCATCGACTGCTTGCCGTAGACCATGAAAATCGCCGAAAAAATCACGATAGCCAGAATGAAATTGGCCATCGGCCCGGCCACCACGATGGCCGCACGCTTGCGCACCGGCTGAAAATGGAAGCTTTGTGCCCGGTCGGCCGGGGCCATGGCCTCAAGGCCCGGCGCGTCCGGAACACTGCTGGCGTTTTCGTCGCCGAAGAATTTTACGTAGCCGCCCAAGGGGACGGCTGAGATTTTCCAACGGGTGCCGTGGCGATCGTTAAAGCCGACCAGTTCGGGGCCGAATCCGAGAGAAAATACCAGAATCCGCACGCCGCACAGTCGCGCGATGATGAAATGACCGAACTCGTGAAAGAACACCACGAGGCTGAGAACGAAGAGAAAAGGGATGATATAGGCGACAACCCCTCCCCCCAGCGCATGTAAATGCGACAGCAAATACGACCCCATGGCAATGTCCTGACGCCCCCGGTGAGTCCCGCCCCAATTCCTTAACGCTAGGATGTCATTGCGGCAATTTCGGGCAGGAGGTCAGCGGCTAACCTTCTTGTATTATGGTCAATGGCGAGCGCCTCCTCGACCGATTGCGGCTCGGAGGTCTCGCCGCGCCGCTCCATCGCATCGAGAGTGGCTTCAACCAGGGCTGCAATTCCGCAAAATGCCAGCCGTTGGGCGACGAATTCACGCACCGCCACCTCGTTGGCCGCGTTGAGGATGGTTGGCGCCGCCCCGCCGGCTGCCAGCGCGCGCCGGGCGATTGCCAATGCCGGGAAACGCACCAGATCGGGCTCCTCGAAGGTTAGTGTCGAAACCCGGGCCAAATCGAGCCGTGGCGCCGGCGTGTCCATCCGCACCGGCCACGCCAGGCAATGCGAAATCGGAATTCGCATATCCGGCGATCCCAGCTGCGCAATCACCGAACCGTCCCGGAATTCCACCAGGCCGTGGATGATGGATTGAGGATGGACGACGACGTCGAGTTCGTCAGGCGTCAATGCGAACAGGAAACGGGCCTCGATGAGCTCGAGGCCTTTATTCATGAGCGTTGCTGAATCGATGGTCACCTTGGGACCCATGGACCAGGTCGGGTGATTGAGCGCCTGCTCCACCGTGACTTTGCGGATCGCTTCGAGCGGCCAAGTGCGAAACGGCCCCCCGGAAGCGGTTAGCACGACCCGCGCCACGTCTTCGCGCCGGCCCGCGCTCAGCGCCTGAAAAATCGCATTATGCTCGGAATCGACAGGCAAAACGGTGGCGCCTTTGGCCGCCGCCCGACGCATGAACAGCGCGCCGGCGCAGACGAGGCATTCCTTATTGGCGAGAGCGACCGTAGCCCCCCGTTCAGCCGCGGCAAGCGTCGGCGCGAGGCTGGCAGCACCCGTGATCGCCGCCATGACCCATTCGGCCGGCCGTTGGGCCGCTTCGACGACGGATGCCGGTCCGCCTGCGGCTTCTATGCCCGAGCCGGCAAGCTCGGCCTTCAATTCACTATAGGCGGACGGATCAGCCACCGCAGCGAAACGGGCGCTGAGGTCGCGGGCAAGCCGGGCCAGCGCGCGGGCATCGCGATGGGCGGTCACGGCCTCGATGCGATAGCCCGAGCGATTGCGCCGCAACAGATCGGCCGTGCTCGAACCGATCGAGCCGGTGGCACCGAGCAGCGTCACTGTGCGTGGCACAGACGCCAATTCGATTTTGGTCAATGGCCGCTTCTGCTTCATCGGGCAACCGGTCCTACCATATCAACAAGCCCTGAGCGGCCGCGGCCGAGCCCTGGCGTATTATCCCGATCACAACGGCGACCAACGCGGCGAAAAGGAAGCCGTCGAGACGATCCATCACACCGCCATGGCCCGGAATGAGGCTGCTCGCGTCTTTGACACCGAAGCGACGTTTGATCGCGGACTCGAACAGGTCCCCGCCTTGGGCAACAATCGAAAGTATCACCGCCAGAACGCCCGCCACCGCCGGATTGGTTACACCGCTCGCATAAGCGACCGTGGCGCCGGCGGCAACCCCCCCGGCCAGGCCGCCTACGGCGCCCGCCCAGGTTTTTTTCGGGCTCAAACGCGGCCATAGCAACGGACCGCCTGCAGCACGGCCGACAAAATAGGCACAAATGTCCGTCGCCCAGACCGTTGCGAAAAGAAACAGCAGCGCCGTCAGGCCCAGCTCGGGATCGTTCCGTAGCAAGGCGGGACTGAGCAATGCTATTCCCGCATAGATGACGCCGCCCGCTCCCCAAACCACGGAATCGTAGGCCGAGCTGCGGTGCGGCCGGATTGCTACCGCGGCGGCAACAAGCCCCGCCCCGACAGCGACCGCTGCCATTGCAACAGCAGCTTCGCCTTCCCCGGCAAGAGCCGTGGCCGCAAACAATGCGGCCAATCCGGGCGCTAAGATCCGCAGATCGGCGCGACCGACGACAACCGACGTCCATTCCCACAGAATAGCGCCGGCCGCGATCGCGCACGCCAGGAGAAACAGCCAGCCGCCGATATAAGTGACGACAAGAGCGAGCGGCACCAGCACGGCGGCCGAGGCGACGCGTCGCTTCAGGTTGTGCGCGACGCCGAAGTCCGCCGCGACACTTCCGTCAGCGCTTGAGTCGTGCTGGTTGGGTTTGATCACGATCCAGTTTGCGCGATCAATCCGCCAAATCGGCGTTCGCGCCGGCGGTACTCCGCAATGGCGCTTTCAAGCGTGGCGCGATCGAAATCCGGCCAATTGATGGGAACGAAGACGAGCTCGCTATAGGCGGCCTGCCAGAGCAGAAAATTGGAGAGTCGCTGCTCGCCGCTGGTGCGAATGATCACGTCGGGATCGGGCAGATCAGGAAGGTCGAGCTGGCGCGCTAGAAGCTCCGGCGTGATGGCCTCGGCAGACAAGCGGCCTGCGGCGACTTCGATGGCGAGCCGGCGCGCCGCACGCGCGATCTCCTGCCGGGCGCCATAGTTGAAAGCCACCACCAGCACCAGACCGTCATTCCCGCGCGTCAGGTCTTCGGCTTCTTCTAGCAGGCTGCGGATATCGCCCGAGAGATCGTCACGCTCGCCGATAATACGAACGCGCACATTGCTTTTGTGCAGATCGGCAAGGTCGTTGCGGATGAAGCGGCGCAACAGCGCCAAGAGATCGCGAATCTCCGATTGCGGGCGCGACCAGTTCTCGGAGCTAAAGGAGAAAATGGTCAAGACAGCGATGCCGAGATCACTTGCCGCGCGCACGGTCTTGCGCAAGGCCTCGACCCCGCGCCGGTGGCCCTCCACCCGCGGCAGGCCGCGGGCTGCGGCCCAGCGTCCATTGCCGTCCATGATAATGGCGACGTGTCGTGGCATCTCAAAGCCGTCGCGCGTCGCCTGCATGGGCTGCGTCACCTTGCTGATCGAACTTGCCGCGTCGCTCAAACGGTCATGATCTCCTTTTCCTTGCCAGCCAATAGCTTTTCGACTTCGGCGATTGTCGAGTCGGTTACCTTCTGCACTTCGCCGGCTTGGCGGTTGTGATCGTCCTCACTGATCTTGTGATCCTTCTCGAGCCTTTTGAGAAGGTCGAGGCCGTCGCGGCGGACGTGACGGACCGCCACACGCGCGGCTTCGGCATATTTATGCGCCACCTTGACGATCTCGCGCCGGCGTTCCTCATTGAGCTCCGGAATGCGTAGCTTCAGGACCTGGCCCTCGGTGGAGGGGGTCAATCCCAGATTGGCGCTCGAAATCGCCTTTTCCACCGCGTGGACCATCGAGCGGTCCCACACCTGGACGTGGAGCAGGCGCGGCTCCGGAACGCCGATCGTGGCCAGCTGATTGAGCGGCATGTGGTTGCCATAGGCCTCCACCTGGACGTGTTCGAGCAAGGCCGTCGATGCCCGCCCGGTGCGCAAGCCTGAAAGCTCCTGCTTGAGCGACGCGATAGCGCCCTGCATGCGGCGCTTGAGGTCGTTCATGTCAAAAGTCGTCGTTGCCATGCTAACCTCCGTGGCACCCTTCCCGCTCGGTTTCACCACCCGGCGCTTGCATCGGCCGCTACGCGACCGCTAGCCTATGGTGGTGAAGTGCCCTTTGCCGCACAGGACGTTCTTGATCGCGCCCTGCTCCCGGATCGAAAACACGATGATAGGCATACGGTTTTCCTGGGCAAGCGCGAACGCCGTCGCATCCATGATTTTCAGGCGGCGATCCAGCGCCTCCTGATGGTCGAGATGCGAGAATCGCGTGGCTTTCGGGTCCCGTTTGGGATCGGCCGTATAAACCCCATCGACATCGGTTGCCTTCATGACCACGTCACATTCCATCTCGGCGGCACGCAGTACCGCGGTCGTGTCGGTGGTGAAATACGGATTGCCGGTGCCGCCGGCGAAGACGATGATGCGGCCATCCTCCAGATGGCGCAGCGCACGCGCGCGCTCATAAGTCTCGCAGACTTGCGGCATGGTGAGCGCCGACATAGTGCGGGCGCTGGAGCCGGCCCGCTCGATTGCTGTTTCCATCACCAGCGCGTTCATCACCGTCGCCAACATGCCCATGGCATCCGCGGTCGGCCGTGATAGGCCATTCTCCGCGATCTGTGCGCCGCGAAGCACATTGCCGCCGCCGACGACGACGCCGAGCGCGATGCCGAGGCTGTGGGCGGCGACGAGATCGGCGGCGAAACGATCGATCGTCTGCTGATGAATACCGAACTTTTCAGGGCCGCTTAAGGCTTCACCGGAGAGCTTGACGATCACCCGCCGATATTTCGGTTTCGCCATCGCGATGTCTCGCCCCTCGCCGTTGAATAGCCCCAACGAAATCGCCCCGACTGGAATCGCACAAAAGGGCTATCGCATTTGCGTCCGAAACCCAACAGGCCCCAGCGCGCAATATCCTCAATGCGTACCGGCAAGGGCTGCGACCTCGCCGCCGAAATCGCCACTGGGCCGGTCGATACCTTCGCCTAGTGCGAAGCGGACGAAACCGCCGATCTTGATCGGAGCGCCCACTTTGCCCTCCGCCTCTTTGACGGCTTCGGCGACACTTTTCTTGCTCTTCTCGTCGAAAATGAAGGCCTGATCGAGGAGGCAAACCTCCTTGTAGTAGGACTTCAGCCCGGACTCGACGATCTTTTCGACGACATTGGCGGGCTTGCCCTGGGCCTTGGCCGCGAGCACACCCTTCTCGCGTTCGATCGTCGCCGGGTCGAGGCCGGTCGGATCTATCGCTTGTGGATTGGCGAAGGAGACATGCATCGCGATCAGACGCCCAAACGCTTTAAGCTCGTCGAAGTCGCCGGCGGATTCGAGCGTAACAATCACGCCGATGCGGCCGAGCCCGTCAGTTACGGAACTATGCACGTAGCTGCCAATCGCGCCTTTGCCGACCGAAAGCTCGGCGGCGCGGCGCAGCGTCATGTTCTCGCCGACCTTGGCGATGGTGTCGGCAATGGCCTCGGCGATGTTGATGGCGCCGACGCGAGCGGCGAGGATTTTGTTGACGTCGGAACCGGCGTCGAGCGCCGCATCCGCGATCATCTTCACCAGGCCCTGGAACAGGTCGTTGCGCGCGACGAAATCGGTCTCGGAATTGACTTCGACCAGGATGCCCTTGCCGGCCGAGATCGCGACGCCGATCAGGCCCTCGGCGGCGACGCGGCCGGCCTTCTTGGCCGCCTTGGAAAGCCCCTTTTTGCGCAGCCAATCGACCGCGGCATCGAGATTACCGCCGGTCTCACTGAGGGCGGCCTTGCAATCCATCATGCCCGCGCCGGTCTGATCGCGAAGCTCCTTTACCATGGATGCGCTGACATTCGTGGTCATTTTATCAGTCCTTATTCCATCGTCATTCCGGGGCTGCACGAAGCATGGCGTCCGGAATCCATGTTCGTGACCCGGACGGCGACGCAGATCGTGGGAAGTCTTCCCGTACCGCGGTATTAATTCCGGATCCGCGGGCTGCGCCCGTGCCCCAGAATGACGAGCGTACACTTCCTCGGCCGTCAATTCTTTGGCTTTGGCGATCCAACCTTCGACGCGGCCCGGTAGTCCAACCTCCTCGCCGACATTATGCGCGGCGGCAGGAGACAGTTCAGCGATCTGCTGGAAGTGGAAAATTCCGAGATCGTTGAGCTTCTTTTCGATGGTCGGCGACACGGCCGAAAGCTTCTTGAGATCGTCGGCAACGCCACGCGGCCCCGACAACGGCTCGAAGCCGAGCGGGTTGCTCTCCGGCGGCACTTCCTCGACCAGAGGCTCGGCCTGTGCACCGACATCGATACCACGCGAACCCTGCGCCCGCGAAATACCATCGATCGCGGCCTTGGCGACGAGATCGCAGTATAGCGTGATGGCGCGGCTGGCATCGTCGTTGCCAGGCACGACATAAGTAATGCCGTCCGGATCGCAATTGGTGTCGACGATGGCAGCGACCGGAATGTTGAGGCGGCGCGCTTCCTTGATCGCGATGTCTTCCTTGTTGGTGTCGATCACAAAGATCAGGTCGGGAAGGCCGCCCATGTCCTTGATGCCGCCCAGCGAACGGTCGAGCTTGTCGCGCTCGCGCTGCAGCGTCAGCCGTTCTTTCTTGGTATAGCCCTGCGCCTCGTTCGAGGAGAGCATCTCCTCGAGCGTACGCAACCGCTTGATCGAGTTGGAAACCGTCTTCCAGTTGGTCAGTGTGCCACCGAGCCAGCGCGAATTGACGTAATACTGCGCCGAGCGCTTGGCGGCTTCGGCGATGCCATCCTGCGCTTGGCGCTTGGTGCCGACGAACAGGATGCGTCCGCCCTGCGCCACGGTATCGCTGACCGCTTGCAAGGCGCGATGCAGCATCGGTACCGATTGCGTCAGATCGACGATGTGGATGTTGTTCCGAGTGCCGAAGATGTACTCGGCCATCTTCGGATTCCAACGGTGGGCCTGATGGCCGAAATGAACGCCAGCTTCCAAAAGCTGACGCATGCTGAAGTCGGGCAGCGCCATGTCATTCTCCGGTTGATCCGCCGCGGACCGAGAGCCCAGCCTTATGGCCGGACACCGGACGGCTCGTGAGCCATGGTCCGCGTGTGAGATTGGCCGCCTTATATAGGGAAAAGCCTAGGTAACGCAACCGGGAACCTTGCAGCCTCACGGCCGGCGCCTGGGACCCGACGAACAGCGGGTTCAGTAGCCGCGGCGGCGTTTCTTCTTCGCAGCTTTGCGGGCGGCATAACGGGCGTCCGCGGCGGCCTGCTGCTCCGCCGTCAGGAAGTCTTTGGCGTCAACCACGTCGGCGCTGGCTTTGCCGGCATTTTTACCGGTGTGGGGCGGGCGGCCGTGAGCAGCTGGATCGATGGTCTGCGAAGGCGCCTTCGCTCCCGCCCGCGCCCGGTCGAGAACGAATCGCGCGTAATCGTCCATATCCCCGGCGAACGGCCTGATATGGCCGTCGGCGGTCAGCCACAGTCGGTCGGCCACGAGCTCGATGAGCGACCGATCGTGGGTGATGAGAATGACCGCCCCCTCGTAGTCGTTGAGCGCATCGAGCAGCGCGCGGCGGCTGTCGATGTCGAGGTGATTGGTCGGCTCGTCGAGAATGAGAAGATGCGGTCCCGGCATCGCGACGAGGTTGAGCAATAGCCGCGCCCGCTCGCCGCCGGACAGATTGGCGACGGTGGTTTCCTGCTTGTCGAACGACAGTCCGAATTGGGCGAGCCGCGAGCGCCGCGACGACTCACTGTCGTCCGGCCGTTCGCGCCGCATGATTTCCAATGGCGTATCGGTCGCGTCGAGCGCTTCGATCTGATGCTGATGAAACCAGCCGACGCGGATGCGACCTTCCCGCTTCATCTCCCCGGATTGCAGCGGCAGCGCGCCGGCGACCATTTTGGCGAACGTCGATTTGCCTGCGCCATTGACGCCCAGGAGCCCGATCCGATCGTCGACATCCAAACGCAGATTGAGTTGTCGCAGCACCGGCGCGCCGTTGTAGCCGACGGCCGCGTTTTCGAGCTGGAGTAGCGGCGGCGCCAGCGGACGGGCCGGCGACGGGATGGTGAACGGCGCGACGCGCTCCTCGACCACTTCGGCGATCGGTTCAAGCTTCGCCAGTCGTTTGATGCGCGACTGCGCTTGCGTGGCCTTGCTGGCCTTCGCGCGAAAGCGATCGATAAATTTTTGCAGGTGGGCGCGCTCGGCGTCCTGCTTGGCCTTGGTAGCCGCCTGCAGCCGACTCTTCTCGGCCCGGCGCGTCTCGAAGTCGTTATAGCCGCCGGTATAAAGTTCTAGCTTGCCTTCGCTCAGATGCAGAATGGCATCGACTGAGTTGTTCAATAGTTCGCGGTCGTGGCTGACGATCACGGCGGTATTCGGATATTTCTTCAACCGCGCTTCGAGCCATAGCGCGCCTTCGAGATCGAGATAATTGGTCGGCTCGTCGAGCAGCAAGAGGTCGGGCTCGGCGAACAAAGCCGCCGCGAGCGCCACCCGCATGCGCCAGCCGCCTGAGAATTCCGCCATCGGGCGATTAAGATCGTCATTGGAGAAACCCAGTCCAGAGAGAATCTCCGCGGCGCGGGCGGGCGCGCGATCGGCATCGATTGCGTTGAGACGCTGATAGATTTCGGCGAGATCCTCTGGTTCCGCGGTCTCCAATTGGGCATTGAGTGCGTCGCGCTGCACGTCGGCCGCCAAAATCGTATCCAACAGCGTATCGGGTGTCGCCGGATGCTCCTGATCCACCGAGCCGATCCGGGCGGCTTTGGGCAGGAGAATTTCACCGCCTTGCGGCGCCAGCTCGCCGACAATGAGCTTGAACAGCGTGGATTTTCCAATGCCGTTGCGGCCCACCAAGCCTACTTTAGCGCCGCTCGGGATCGTTACGCTCGCCGAATCGAAAAAGCGGCGACCCCACGCATCGAAAACGAGATTTTCAATCCGAAGCATATCGGGTTCCGCGAACGCTTATGCGTGGTTGGGAGATGACGCGGCCGTTCTTTATCGCGCGGCACGCTCGATGGCGAGAGGGGATGTAAGCGCGAGACTCGCGAAGCGAAAGGCCTGCGCCGCCTAAAGCGCCTCCACCGAGACGACGCCGGCGACCGCCTTGATGGCGCCCGCGATCTGCGGCGAGACCTTGAACCGGCCCGGTAGCTTGACTTCGACCTCGCTGCCGTTTTGCAGCATCAGCACCATGGAGACTTCGCCTTCGCCGCCTTCCGCACCATTGCGCGCGCCGTTTTGCATCGGTTCGAGCCGGCGCGCCACCCCCGCGATCGGCACTTCGTCGCGCAGGAAGACGCGCAAGCCCCGCTGCATCCGCGCCGCGGCCTCGTCGAGCGGCTCGACCGATTGGATGCGCGCGCGCACCTCGTCGGCCTGAACCTCGGCGGTGAGAAACAACAGCACCGCCGTGCCAGGCTCCAACAGATCGCGATATTGCGCCAACCCCTCGGCGAACAGCACCGCCTCGTAATGCCCGCTCGGGTCGGATAGGCCGATGATGCCCATTTTGCTGCCGTTCTTGGTGCGGCGCTCGGTGCGCGCGATCACGGTTCCGGCCACGCGGCCGGCGCCGGCGCCGCTTTTGACCGCGCGCGCAAATTCGGCCCAGGACTGCACCCGCAGCCGCTTGAGCGCCGCGGCATAGTCGTCGAGCGGATGACCGGAGAGGAAAAAGCCGACCGCCTCGTATTCGCGCTGCAGCCGCTCGGCCGGCAGCCACGGTTCGAGCGCGGGCACGAGGATCGGCGCCGGCGACGCCGCACCGGAGAACAGCTCCGACTGGCCGCGCACGGCATCGTCCTGGGTGCGCAACGCTGTGGCGAGCAATGCATCAGTGGCAGCATAGGCGCCGGCCCGGTTCGGCTCGATGATATCGAACGCGCCAGCAGCAGCTAAGCTTTCCAGTACCCGCTTGTTAACGGCGCGCGGATTGATGCGGCGGCCGAAATCGGCGAGGTCGGCGAACGGCCGTTCGCCGCGCGCCGTGATGAGAGTGTCGACCGCCTGGCGGCCGACGCCGCGCAGCGCGGCCAGCGCATAATAAATCGTGTTGGCTTCGACATCGAATTCGACACCCGAACGATTGATCGAGGGCGGCTCGACTTTGATGCCGAGCCGCTCGGCCTCGGCGCGGAATTCGGCAAGCTTGTCGGTATTGCCCATATCGAGCGTCATCGACGCCGCCAGAAACTCGACCGGGTAATTGGCCTTCATATAGGCCGTCTGATAGGTAAGCAGCGCATACGGCGCCGAATGCGATTTGTTGAAGCCGTATTCGGCAAACTTGGCGCAGGTGTCGAAGATCGCCTCGGCATCCGCACGCCCGATACCGCGCTCGACGGCGCCGGAGATGAAGATGTCGCGTTGCGACGCCATCTCCTTGCGGTCTTTCTTGCCCATGGCGCGGCGCAGGATGTCGGCTTGGCCGAGCGTGTACCCGGCGAGATCGCGCGCGATCTGTTGCACCTGCTCCTGATAGGTGATGATGCCGTAAGTCGGCGCCAGTATAGGCTGCAGCTTCGGATGCAGATATTCGATCTGTTCTTGCCCCGCCTTGCGCGAGCAATAGGTCGGAATGTTCGCCATC
>PLTE01000095.1:0-17663 GCA_003164375.1 Hyphomicrobiales bacterium
GGCAAGGTGCTGCTGGCGACCGTGAAGGGCAATGTCCACGACATCGGCAAGAACATCGTCGGCGTCGTGCTCCAGTGCAACAATTATGACGTGGTCGATCTCGGCGTCATGGTGCCGGCGGAGAAGATCCTGCAGGCCGCCATCGCCGAACAAGCCGATATCGTCGGTCTGTCGGGGCTGATCACGCCGTCGCTCGATGAAATGTGCCATGTCGCGGCCGAGATGGAACGGCAGGGCTTCGACGTGCCGTTGTTGATCGGCGGCGCCACCACGAGCCGCGTCCACACCGCGGTGAAAATTCATCCGCATTACCGGCGCGGCCAGGCCGTCTATGTCAACGATGCGAGCCGCGCCGTCGGCGTGGTCGCCTCGCTGTTGTCGCGCGAGACCCGCGTGCGCGTCGTCGACGACGTCCGCGCCGAATATGCCCGCATCGCCGAGGCGCATGCGCGCGGCGAGGACAACAAACGGCGGCTTCCGCTTACCGACGCGCGGAAAAATGCGCTGAAACTCGATTGGTCCGGCACCTATACGCCGCCGAAGCCGCGCCTCATCGGCACGCGCGGATTTACCGACGTGCCGATCGCCGAGCTCGTCGACTATATCGACTGGTCGCCGTTTTTCGCCACCTGGGAGCTCAACGGCAAATATCCGGCGATCCTCAACGATGCAACAATGGGCGAAGCCGCGCGCAGCCTGTTCGCCGACGCGCAAGACATGCTGAGGCAGATGATCGCCGAGCATTGGTTCCGCGCCTCGGCCGTGATCGGCTTCTGGCCGGCGAACTCCGACGGCGACGACATTCTCTTGTTCGCCGACGAGGCGCGAAAAAAGCCGATCACTGTGCTGCACACGCTGCGCCAACAGCTATCGCGCCGCGAGGGCCGCGCCAATGTCGCGCTGGCCGATTTCGTAGCGCCGCGCACAAGCGGGCTTGCCGATTATGTCGGCGCCTTCGCGGTGACGGCAGGCATCGGCGAAGAGGCGGTGACCGAGCGCTTCAAGCGCGCCAACGACGACTATTCCGCGATCATGGCCAAGGCACTGGCCGATCGGCTCGCCGAAGCGCTCGCCGAGCGCATGCACGCGCGCGTGCGCCGGGAGTTCTGGGCCTATGCGCCCGACGAGGCGCTCGATCCCGGAGCAATGATCGCCGAAGCGTATCGCGGCATCCGTCCGGCGCCCGGCTATCCGGCGCAGCCGGATCACGCGGAAAAGGCGACGCTGTTTGAGCTCCTCGGCAGCGAGCGCAAAATCGGCGTCAAGCTCACCGAAAGCTTCGCCATGNNTCGGCAAGATCGAGCGCGATCAGGTCGAGGACTACGCGCGCCGCAAGGGCTGGACGCTTGTAGAAGCCGAAAAATGGCTGGCGCCGATCCTCAATTACGATCCGCTCGCGGCGGCGCGGAGCGCGGCGGAGTAATCGTAATCGTCATTGCGAGGAGTAAAGCGACGAAGCAATCTGGCTCGGCGCCGCCGCGTGGATTGCTTCGCTGCGCTTGCAATGATGAGGTCTCACCCGCCCATCTTCCGCGCAATCGCCTGCTCCAAAAACAGCGCCGCTTCGAGCGTCGGCCGGTCGCGGCCGAAGCGGCCGACGATCTGGATGCCGAGCGGCAATTCGTTTTCGTACAAGCCCGGCACGTTGACGCAAGGCGAGCCCATCAGCGTCCACAGCCGGTTGAACATCGGGTCGCCGGTGAAGCCGAAACCTTGCGGCGCTGCGCCGGGCGCCGACGGCGTCAGGATCACGTCGTAGTCTGCCATAGCGTCGGCGAGAGCTTGCCGGGCGCGGCTCGCGGTGCGGCGCGCCGCGTCGTATTGGTCGGCGGTGATCGCCACGGCGCGATCGAGCTGTTCGCGCAGCCGCGCATCGATCAGATCGCAATGGCGCTCATATTCGAAGGCAAGCGCGCGGATGTTTTCGTAATCCTGAACGATAAATTGCGCGGCATAAGCGTCTTCCAGCATCGGCGGCAGCGCAAGCTCCGTCACTCTGGCGCCGGCGTCTTGCACGATCCGCGCCGCGGTCTCGATCGCGTTACGCATCGCTTCGCTCGCCTGCGGCCACAAATGCGTGCGCGCCAGCGCGATCCGCGGCGCGGCAGGCTGAGCGCGATCGACACGCAGATCGCGTTTGAGGATGACGGCCGCGGCGTAGGCGATGTCGGCAACGCCGGCACCGAACAGGCCAGCGGTGTCGAGATGCCAGGACACGGTTTTCACCCCGACCGTCGGGATCAACCGATAGGACGGCTTGAAGCCGGTGACGCCGCAGAACGCGGCAGGCCGGATCATCGATCCCGCGGTCTGGGTGCCGAAGGCGATCGGCACAAAGCCTGCGGCGACGGCGGCGGCCGAGCCGGCCGACGAACCGCCCGGCGTGTGGGCGAGATTATGCGGATTGCGCGTGCCCGACGGCACCAGCGACGCGAATTGCGTGGTCACCGTCTTGCCGATGATGACGCCGCCGGCGCGTCGCGCCAGCACCACCGCGGTCGCATCGGCGCGCGGCTGGTAGCCGGCATAGATCGGCGAGCCGTATTGCGTCGGCAGGTCGGCGGTATCGAAAATGTCCTTGAACGCGACCGGCAGGCCGCGCAGCGGCGATGACGCAAGCTGCGGCGCATCGGCAGCGTNNTGGCGCGCGGCATCGAGATCGAGCGCCACGAAAGCAGCGACCTCGGGCTCCCGCGCGGCGATCGCCTCGGCGCAGAGCTCGACGACGGCACGGGGTTTGAGATTGCCCGCTTCGATGCGGCGGGCGAGAGCGAGGGCGGAGAGCATCACCCGATGTGGCCTGAAAGACGCGCCGGGATCAAGGGGCGGCAATCATGGTTAATGAACTCCTGCCGCGGCGCAAAAGCGCAGCGACGCAACGACATCATTGAACAGTCCTTAACGGAATTCCTCGCATTGTCGGGATATGACGCGCGGAGTTCGTTGGTATCTCGTCAGCTCCCTCGTCCTCGTTGGCTTGATCGCGCTCGCCGGCTGCAGCCACTATCTGCTCGCCGAGCGCGAACCATGGCGGCACGAGGCGGAACTCGCTTGTCTGAATTCGGGCGCCGTCAAAGAATCCGCCGAACGCGTGCGCATTTCCGCAGTCAACGGCGCGGGCGCCTGCGGCATTGATTATCCGATCCGGGTATCGGCGCTCGGCGAAAGCGGACCGCTCGGCTACGATGACGAGTCGTTGACGCCGCCGGCATCGATCCCTAACGCGTCGATGCCGCAGCGGTGGCCCGGAAGCCAACCGAGTCTTCAACAGTCGAGTCCGATCCAATCAAATGCGCTACCGCCGGTGCAAAGCGCCCCTCAAGCTTATCCCGCCGCACCGCAGTCCTATCCCACGGCGCGGCAGTCCTACCCATCAGCGCCGCAGTCTTATCCCGCGCAACAGCAATCCTATCCGACCGCGCAGGCCGGCCAGCCGCTGTCGCTCAATCCGCCGGGACTGCCGCCGCCCGAGGACGATGAAGACATCGGAATTCCGGGCGGACCGCCGCATCCTTATTACGGCGGGCCGGCACCCGCTTATCCACCGCCGCCCGCCGCCGCGCCGCCACCGCTCGGGCCGCCGCCCCCACCCTACCCTCCCCCGCTCGCGGGGGAGGGTAGGGTGGGGGTTACGGCGTCGGCCGGGCCGGTCGAACTCAAACCGCCGGCGACGCTTGCCTGCCCGATCGTCTCCGCGCTCGATCAATGGATCGGCACCGCCGTGCAACCCGCGGCGCAGCATTGGTTTCATCAGCCCGTCGTCGAGATCAAACAAATCTCGGCCTATTCCTGCCGCGGCATGAACGGCAATCCCAATGCCCATATTTCCGAACACGCCTTCGGCAATGCGCTCGACGTCGCCGAGTTCGATCTCGCCGACGGCCACAAGATCAGTGTGCAGTACGGCTGGAAGGGGACTCCGGAGGAGCAAGGATTTCTGCACGACGTGCAGCTCGCCGCCTGCGATCAGTTCACCACCGTGCTGGCGCCGGGCGCCAACGTCTATCACTACAATCACATTCACGTCGATCTGATGCGGCACTATAACGGCCGCCACATCTGCGAACCGGGCGCGATCCCGGGCGAAGTCGCCGCCGCCCGCGCGCGTTCGCAGTTCGCCGCGCGGCATTCCGATCCGAACGTCACCGGTTCGATCAAAGCTCAGACGCCGGCCCGACCGCTCGGCTATTCCGGCGAGGATGACGACAGGCTGCCGGACGCGGTCCCGGGGGATGATTGAGTTACCGCTCATTGTTGCGCAAGCGGGAATCCAGTTGCGGAAGTGCAGAAAGCTCCGGGTCCCCGTTTTCGCGAGGACGATCGGCTAACTACTGATGGCTCGCTTCCATCTGCTGCAGCACCGCAGCCGTCGGCCAGCAGTCTACCTTCAGCCCATACTTCTTTTGATAGGCGCCGAGCGCTGAGCGCGTCAGCATACCTGCTTTGCCGTCGATCTTGTCGTGATAATAGCCTTGCGCAGTGAGTATCTGCTGCATCTGGTCGAGATCTGCGGTCGGCAGTTGCGCGACTTTGCCCCACGGTGTTTCGAACGATGCCATTTGCGGGCGCGGATCGGCGATCCGGTCGCTGAGATGGCCGACGAACAGCACGTAGAGATCGGAATAATTATATTCCTTGATGACGAAATAGTTTTTGGTGGCGAGAAACGACGGACCGTAGAGGCCTGCCGGCTGCAACAGCGAGGCCGGCTCGGCGCGCTCCGCGGCCGGCACGACGCGGCCATAGGCCGGAACGAAACCGCGCTTGAGCCAATCGCCTAGCGACAACGTGTTGTCCGGCACGCCGATGGTGCAATCGACATCGGCCGGCGGCCGCACCTCGTAGGCCCAGCGCAAGCCGCGCTGCCAGCCTTTGTCGAGCAATTGCTTGGCGGCGGACGCCAGCGCGTCCGGCACCGAATTCCAGATATCGGATTTGCCGTCGCCGTCGAAATCGACCGCGTATTTCAGATAATCCGACGGCAAAAATTGCGTGAGCCCCATGGCGCCGGCCCAGGAGCTCTTCATGGCGGCAAGGGTGATCGCGCCGCTGTCGAGGATCTTCAAGGCGAGGAGGAACTCGTTGCGGAACTGATCCTTGCGTTTGCCGAGATAGGCCTGCGTCGCCAGTACGCGGATCGCGCTATGGGTATCGGCGGCACGGCCGTAATCGGTCTCGCGGCCGAAGATCGCGAGCAGCACGGCAGGCGGCGTGCCGAATTGCTGCTCGATGGCGGTAAGCGGCGCACGATACTGCTCGTAAAGCTTGCGGCCTTGCACGGCGAGCCGTTCGATCGAAGGCTCCTTGATGTAATCCGCCGGCGTCTGCACGAATTCCGGCTGTCCCGGCGGCGGCTTTTCCGGCCGGCCGGGCAGCACCAGATCAGGCAGCGTCAGGTCGGGCTCGAGCCCGCGGGTGGCCTGATCGAACGTCGCGCGCGTGACGCCGAGCGCTTGCGCCTGCGGCCACAGCGATTGCAGCCAGGATTGAAATGCGGCGTCGGCATGGGTGGGCGATGTTGAGAGTATGATGAACAAGCTCGCGATTCGAACATACTCTCGAATCGGTCGCGCCACTCTCATGCCGTCATGCCCGGCCTCGTGCCGGGCATCCATGTCTTTGAGCCGAGAGGAAGAAAGACGTGGATGGCCGGAACAAGTCCGGCCATGACGGAATAAGGAAGTCATCTGACCGCCAGGATGAACAGGCGCGGGAATCGCAACAGCACCTTGCCGTCGAAGCGCGGCTTGTAGGCGCCGACGATCTTTGCGGTGTAGGCGGCGAGGAATTGTCCGCGTGCCGCGGCGTCAAGCGGCGACAGGAACGGCTGCAGCGAGGAGCCCTTGAACCATTCGGTAATAGCGGCCGGCGTCGCCATCACGTGATTGTAGACGCTGTGCCAGATGTCGATATGCGAGCAGACCGGTTTGAGCAGATCGTAATAGGCTTCCGGCGACGGCAGGTCGTCGCGCGCCGCGGCCTTGACCTCGGGGTGGTCCTTCCACGGGCCGCTCTCGCCCACTTCTTTCTGGAAGCGAAGCGCCGGCTCGCGGGTGTTGTCCGGCATCTGGATCGCCAGCACGCCGCCTTGCGGCATGGTTTCGAGTAGGCGGCGCATGATCACGGGGTGATCGGGCAGCCATTGCATCACCGCATTGCCGAAGATCAGATCGGTGCGTGGGTCCGGCGTCCAAGTCGCGATATCGGCTTCGATGAAAGTACATTTCGGCAGCCGTTCGCGCGCCTTCTTGAGCATGTCGGGCGACGAATCGAGCCCAACCACATCCGACTGCGCATAGCGCTCGACCAGAAGCTCGGTCGAATTGCCCGGCCCGCAGCCGAGGTCGACGACGAGCCGCGGCTTTAGCAGCGGCACCTGCGCCAAGAGATCGCGCGGCGGCCGGGTTCGTTCGTCCTCGAATTTAAGATATTGGCGGGCGCTCCAGTCTTCCATCGCGCGCTAGACTCCGATTCGATGCGCCGGCGCCGATCCATAGCACCGGAACGCGCGGAAATCACGCGTCCGCGGCCACATGCGCAAGGGCGGGAGCCTATCCGTCGATGATCGGAACGCGGGAATGATGGTCCGCCGCGAAGATGAGATAGACCGCAGGCACCACGAACAGCGTGAACAGGGTGCCGATCGCCAGCCCCGACGCGATGACGACGCCCATCTGGAAGCGCGACACCGCGCCGGCGCCGGACGCCGTGATCAGCGGGATGACGCCGAGCACCATGGCGGCGGTCGTCATCAGGATCGGACGCAGCCGGATACCGGCTGCCTGCTCGACCGCCTCGCGCTTCGAGCGACCCTCCAGCTGCAGATGATTGGCGAACTGCACGATCAGGATGCCGTGTTTGCTGATCAGGCCCATCAGCGTGACGAGCCCGACCTCGGTGTAGATGTTGAGCGACATGCCGCCGAAGCCGAGCGTGACGAAGATCAGCGCGCCGGCGATCGACATCGGCACCGAGACCAGGATGATGACCGGATCGCGGAAGCTTTCGAACAAAGCGGCGAGCGCCAGAAAGATGATGATCAGCGCGAAGCCGAACACGGTGATAAAACCGCTCGACTCCTGAACATATTGCCGGGTCAAGCCGCCGTAATCGATCGAATAGCCCTGCGGCAGCACCCGCGCCGACAGGTTCTGCAGAAACGCCAGCGCATCGCCTTGCGCCACGCCGGGCATGGCGACGCCTTGGATGGTGGCGCTGTTGAGTTGCTGGAAGTGGTTGAGCGATTCTGGCACGGTCCTCGTCGACACGGTGGCGACCGTGGACAGCGGGACCAGCGAACCGTCGCCGGTGCGGATATAATAGTTGAGCAATTGGCTCGGATTGAGCCGGTATTGCTGCTGTACCTGCGGGATCACTTTATAGGATCGGCCACTGATGCTGAAATAATTGACATAGCCGCCGCCGAGCATCGCGGCGAGCGAGCCGCCGACATCGCTCATGCGCAAGCCGAGCTGCGCCGTCTTGTCGCGATCGATGGTGATGTCCGACTGCGGATTGTCGATCTTCAGATCGCAATCGAGAAAAATGAACATGCCGCTTTGCAGCGCCTGCTGCAGAAATTGCTGCGAGATGTCGTTCAAGCGCGCGAACGGATCGGTGGTCGTGATGACGAACTGCACCGGCAAGCCGATGCTGCCCGGCAAAGCGGGCGGCTGAAACGCCGCGATCCGCACCCCGGCGACCTTGTTCAACTCCTGCTGCAGGATCGGCTGCAGCGTGGTGGTGGTCTGCGCGCGCCGATCCCAGGGCTTGAACACCATGCCGGCGATCGACTGGCCCGGCACGTCGAGCTGAAACACATGCTCGGTTTCCGGATGCTTGGCGAATATCCGATACACTTCGCGCGAATACATCTGGCGCTGCTGCAGCGTGGCATTCGGCGGCGCAATCGATTGGGTGATGACGACGCCCTGGTCCTCCTGCGGCGCCAGCTCGGTCTTGGCGCTGGTGAACAGGAAATAGATGCTGGACAAGACGATCACGGCGAACACCAGCGTCACCGGCAGATGATCCAGACTGCTACGCAACCACCTGTCGTAGCCGCCGTGCAGCCGCGCGAAGCCATGGTCGACGAGATCCGTCAGTCGGGATTCCCAGCCGCGGTGCTCCGGATCGTGCGGCTTGAGAAGCCGCGAGCACAGCATCGGCGACAGCGTCAGCGCCACCACGCCCGACACCGTGACGGCGCCGACCAGCGCGAAGGCGAATTCCGCAAACAGCGCGCCGGTCAGGCCGCTTTGGAAGCCGATCGGCACGTAGACCGCCGCCAGCACGACGGTCATGGCGATAATCGGACCGCCCAGCTCGTGCGCGGCCTTGATCGCGGCGTCGACCGGTTTGAGGCCTTCTTCGAGATGCCGGGAGACGTTCTCGACCACGATAATGGCGTCGTCGACGACCAGCCCAATCGCCAGCACCAGCGCCAGCAAGGTGAGCAAATTGATCGAATAGCCCAGCGCCAACAGCACGATGAAGGTGCCGACCAATGACAATGGAATGGCGATAGTCGGGATCAGCGCGGAGCGCACCGAGCCCAGGAACAGAAACACCACGACCGTGACGATCGCCAAGGCCTCGAGCAGGCTGTGGATGACCTCGTTGATCGCGCTGTGGACGAATTCGGTGGAGTCGTAAATGATTTCGCCGTTCAGTCCGAGCGGCAACAACGTCTGGATCTCCGGGAACACCCGGCGGATGCCTTGGATGACGTCGAGCAGATTGGCGGTCGGCGCGACTTGGATGCCGATATAGACCGCCTGTTTGCCGTCGAAGCCGACTTCGGATTCGTAGTCTTCGGAACCGAGCGTGACATTGGCTACGTCTTTGAGACGCACCACCGCGCCGTTCGACTGCTTGAGCACGAGATTGCGGAACTCTTCCGCCGAATGCAGGCTGGTCGAGGCGGACAAGTTGACCTGGACCATCTGGCCTTTGGTCGTGCCGATGCCGGAAATGTAGTCGTTCGCCGTGAGCGCCGCGCTGACGTCGCTTGCCGTCAAGCCGACGGCGGCGAGCTTCTTCGGATCGAGCCAAGCGCGCAGCGCGAACACCTTCTGTCCGAGCAGTTCCGCGGTCTGCACGCCGGTGACGGCCTGCAGCTTTGGCTGCACCACGCGCACCAGGTAATCGGTGATCTGGTTCGGCGCCAGGGTGTCGCTGTTAAATCCGATATACATCGCATCGATGGTCTGGCCGACTTTGACGGTCAGCGTCGGCTGCAAAGTGCCGACCGGCAATTGATTGAGCACCGAATTGATCTTGGTGTTGATCTCGGTCAGCGCTTTATCGGCATCGTAATTCAGCCGCAGATACACCATGATAGTCGAGGTGCTGCTCTGGCTGGTCGAGGTCATGTAGTCGATGCCGTTGGCCTGGGCGATNNGCTTCTCCGGATCGAGCCAGGCGCGCAAAGCAAGGTTCTGGCCGCCGAGCAGTTCCGCCGTCTGCACGCCCTGCACCGATTGCAGCTGCGGCTGCACGTTGCGCACGAGATAGTCGGTGATCTGGTTCGGCGTCAGCTCATCGCTGGAGAAGCCGATGATGAGCGCGTCAAGCGATTGGCCGATCTTCACCGTCATCGCCGGCTGCTGCACGCCGGTGGGCAACTGGTTCAGCACCGAGTTGATCTTGGCGTTGATCTCGGTCATCGCCTTGTCTGCATCGTAGTTCAGCAGGAGGTTGGCGGTGATCGTGCTGACGCTGGAGATGCTGGCCGAGGTCATCGTGTCGATGCCGTTGGCCTGGGCGATGGCATTCTCCAGCGGCGTGGTGATGAAGCCCGCCACCACGTCGGGATCGGCGCCGTAATAGATCGTGGTCACCGTGACGATCGCGTTTTCAGTGCGCGGATATTGCAGCACCGGCAACACGCCATAGGCGCGCAGTCCCAGCACCAGGATCAAGAGACTGACGACCGAGGCGAGCACCGGCCGGCGGATGAAAATGTCGGTGAAATTCATAGCGGCGCTCGCCTATCGATCTAGCGGGACGTTGGGCGCGGCATCCGCCGTCGGCGAGATCGAATTGTCGATCAGCACCGTCGAGCCGTTATGCAACTTGATCTGGCCGGCGGTGACGATCATGTCGCCGTCGTTGACGCCTTTGAGGACTGCGACCTGATCGCCGCGGGTCGGCCCGGTGGTAACGAAGGTCTGGCGCGCGATCAATTGCGGCTTGCCAGCGGCGTCGGCGCCCTTGCTGTCGACGATATAGACGGTATTGCCGTAGGGATTGTAGGTGATCGAGGTCTGCGGCAGCGTGATGTAATTCTGCGGCGCTCCGGTCGCGATGGCGACCGTGGCGTACATTCCCGGCAATAGTCTGTGGTCGGCATTTTTCAGCGTGGCGCGGACCTGAACGTTGCGGCTCGACGCATCGACCTTCGGGTTCAGCGCGGTGATCTCGCCGTTGAAGGTCTGATCTTTATAGGCGTCGATCTTGACCGCGACCGTTTGGCCCAAGCGCACCTGATCGATCGCCTGCTGCGGCACGAAGAAATCGAGGAAGATCGGATCAAGCGCCTGCAAAGTGACGATGGCGGTTCCGGCGCTGAGATATTGCCCGAGATCGACGGCGCGAATGCCGAGATGGCCGGCAAATGGCGCGCGCAAGGTCTTCTTGTCGAGGATCGCCTGCTGCTGAGCGACCTGCGCGTTGGCATTTTTGAGATTGGCCGCGTCGGTATCCAGGTTAGCTTGGCTCACCGCCTGAATCTTAAGCTGCTTCTGGTCGCGATCATAGTTGATTTGGTTGAGCTGCGCGGTCGCCTGCAGGGATTCAAGCTTCGCCGCGTCATCCTCGGAACGCAGCTTCAAAAGCACCGCACCCTGCTCGACGTCATCGCCGGAATTAAACGAGATGGAATCGACGACGCCCGACACTTCGATCGACAGATCGGCGCCGCGCACCGCGCGCAAGCTGCCGAGCGCCTCGATGGTCGGCTGCCACTGGCTGTAGCCGGCCTTGCCCGCCGACACCGTCTGCGGCGGCGAAGCCATGGCACTCATGAATTTTTTGATCATGATGCCCTTGAAGACCTGGAATCCGAACACTCCGCCGAGCACGACGGCGACCGCGATCAGCATGATCACCATGCGCTTGATCATGGATTGAGCTCCGTTGCTGGATGCGAGGCGGCATCGGCCGCAGTTTCCACCGCGTCAGGACTATGCGGATTGGGCGCCACGTCGCTGCGATTCCACCAGCCACCACCAAGCGCCTGGAACAGCGCGGCCGTATCGGCGTAGCGCGCCGCCTGCGCTTGCACCACCGCGAGACGCGCTTGCTGGTAGCTGCGTTGCGCATTCAACAGCGTCAGATAGGCGATAGCGCCGAGGCGGTACTGGCCTTCTCCCAGATTGAGGGTATCGGATGCGGCGGCGAGCGCGGCGCGTTGCGCCTTCAGCGTCGCGGCGTCGAGTTGCAACGCGCGCAAGGCATCGGCGACGTTCTGAAACGCCTGCAACACCGTGTTGCGATATTGCGCTTCCGCCATCTCATAGCCGGCTTCGGCGGCGCGCTGTTGATGCAACAGCGTGAAGCCGTGGAAGATCGGCTGCGTGCCGCTCGCCGCGGCGCTCCAGATGATGGTGGCGGGCGAAAACATCGTCGCCGTCGTCAAGGCGGCGGTACCATAGGCTCCAGTGAGATTGAATTGAGGCAGCCGATTGGCGATTGCGACGCCGATCTGGGCGCTGGCCTGATGCATTTGCGCTTCGGCGGCGCGGATGTCGGGGCGCTGCTCGACGAGCTGGGAGGGTAGGCTCACCGGCAGATCCGTCGGCAGCCGCAGCGCGGCCAGCGTCAGATGCTCCCGCGCCGTTTCGTTGGGAAAGCGGCCGATCAGCGCCAAGAGCACATGGCGCTGCTGCTCGAGCTGCTTCTGCAGCGGCGGCAACGTCGCCTGTTCGGTGGCGACTTCCGATTGCTGGGTGAGCACGTCGGTGCGCGATGCGGCGCCGACGTCGAATTGCTGGCGTACGACCTGGAGCTGATCAGTCTCGATTTTGATAATTTCCAGCGTGGCCTCGATCTGGCCGCGCAGCGAGGCTTCTTGAACCACTGCCGTGACGACGTTCGACGTCAACGTCAAATAGGTTGCCTCGAGCTCGAACCGCTGATAATCGGCCTGCGCCGCCGTCGCCTCGATCTGCCGCCGCTGACCGCCGAACACGTCGGGCGCATAGGAGACGTTCACCGCGGCCTGGTACAGATTGAAAATGGAGGGCGCGCCGGAGGATCCGAATTCGGCGGGCGAGAATTGCTGGCGCTCGGCGGAAGAGTTCGCATCGACGGTCGGCAGGAGCTTACCGGCCTGCGCGTAGAGGTTTTCCTTGGCCTGCCACAGCGCGGCTTGCGCAGCCTCAAGGCCCGGATTGGCGCGAAGCGCCTCGACGAGCAGACCGTCGAGTTCTTTCGAATGGAATATTTTCCACCATTCGGCCGGAATGTCGCGGCTAACGTCGAACTTCTGCGCGGCGCCGCCGCCGATATCGCTCGACGTGGTCGTTACCGGTTTGGCTTCCGGCGTATAGCCGCTCACGGGCGGGGCCGGCGGCGGCTTAAAGTCCGACCCGACTGCGCAGCCAAACACGGGCAATAGCAACAACGCGACTGCAGCCATCGGCTGAAAAACGCCGGATTGACGCGCAAGTTCGCGCCTTTTCGCGGAAACCGCCGGGTGGCTGCGCCACCTCGCCTGACTAAAACCGACCACCTGCATGACCCTCAAAGGAGTCAGCCTAATTATTAACTGTCCAGTTAGTCAATAACTTGACTTTCGGCGCGACCTGCGCCTAGCTGCCGCGATGACCGTCTTAGGGGAAGCGCGCACGGACACGAGACGCCGCCGCAAAGCGGAGCGGCCGCAGGAAATTCTTGAAGCCGCCTTCGTCGAATTTTCGCGCAACGGCTATGCCGTGACGACGCTCGACCAGATCGCCGAGCGTGCCGGCGTCACCAAGGGTACCATCTACGTCTATTTCGAGAACAAGGAACACTTGTTCATCTCGATGGTGCGCGAATTCACCAAGGCGGCCACCGAAATCGTGCACGGCATGTTCGAGGCCCATGAGGGCTCGACCGCCGATCTGTTGCGCGCGCAGTTCAGCTTCATCTACGATCACATCGTCAGCGATAGGCGCCGCCGTGACGTGGTGCGCATGCTGATCGCCGAGGCGCCGCGATTTCCGGCACTCGCCGACCGTTATCACGAGGAAATTTTACGGCCGTGCCTCGACATGCTGCGGCAGGCGATCCAACGCGGCATCGACCGCGGCGAAATCCGCAAATCCGCAATTGTCGATTCGCCGCAGGTCGTCATCGCGCCGATCGCATTGGTCGATCTATGGATGATGATGTTCGACGACCGCCAGCCGCTCGATCTTAAGGCCTATTTCAATGCGCACCTCGATATGGTGCTCAACGGGCTGTTGGCAAAGTAACGAAAAGTTTCCCGCGGCCAGGAATCCGCCGCGGGACCGCGTTCGAGACATCACAATGTGCTGTTAGCGCCGGCGAAACTGCTGGCGCTGCGGCGGCCTGGCGACCGACCCAGCGCGTTCGTCCTTATGACGAAAGATCAACCGCCCCTTTTCCAGATCATAGGGCGACACTTCGACGGTCACCCGATCCCCGGCAAGCGTTTTGATCCGGTTCTTTTTCATCCTGCCGGCGGTATAGGCGACGAGTTGGTGGCCGTTCTCGAGCTGAACGCGATAACGCGCGTCGGGCAGGATCTCGGTCACCAGACCTTCGAATTCCAACAGCTCTTCCTTGGGCATGTCACGATCCCTTCGAATGCCCGGTCGAACGCGGCGCGCCTTGCGCATCGCCACGCCCCGGCGAGGCATTGCGATGCAGGAAGGCGACGGAAGCGATCCCGGATTGATTTGACTGCTCGTGTTCTGACTGCTCGTGCCTTGGTTGGTCGCGTCTTGGCTGCTGGTGCCGCGACGGCCCGTGTCTTGACTGCGCGTTCCTTGACTGTTCGTTTCGCTGTTCGTTTCTTGGCTGCCCGTGCTGGCGTTGCTGCGATCCGCCATTGCCGCGCTGCCGGCGCCGTTGCTTCCCTGGCGCATTGGCAAAGCCGCGCGACGGCGCATTTGCGGACACCGCCGAGCGTTCCCGTTGCGTGCGTCGGTCGGTCGACGGGATCGTCAGGCGGATGAGCTTCTCGATATCGCGCAGGAAGGCCATTTCCTCGCTGTCGCACAGCGAGATCGCGATGCCTTCCGCGCCGGCGCGCGCGGTGCGGCCGATGCGATGCACATAGGTCTCCGCCACATTCGGCAGATCGAAATTCACCACATGGCTGATGCCGTCGACGTCGATACCGCGGGCGGCAATGTCGGTGGCGACAAGAGTCTTGACCTTGCCGTTGCGAAAAGCCGCCAGCACGCGTTCGCGCTGACCTTGCGACTTGTTACCGTGAATCGCCTCGGCCTCGATGCCGGCCTGGACCAGCCTGCGCACGACCTTGTCGGCGCCATGCTTGGTTCGGGTGAAGACGAGCGCCCGCTCGACCGTCTCGTGCCGGAGCACCTCGACGAGGATTTCCGGTTTTGCGGCACGATCGACCAGGATGATGCGTTGATCGACGCGCTCCGCCGTGGAGGCGACTGGCGCCACCGCGACCTTGACCGGATCGCGCAGCATCTGACCGGCAAGTTCGGCGATGGCGCGCGGCATGGTCGCGGAGAACATCAGCGTCTGCCGCTCGGCCGGCAGCTTGGCGACGATCTTCCGGATGTCGTTGATGAAGCCCATGTCGAGCATTCGGTCGGCTTCGTCGAGCACGAAGCATTCGACGCTGCCGAGACGGAGCGCATTGCTCTGCACGAGATCAAGGAGCCGGCCAGGCGTCGCGACGAGGATGTCCAAGCCGTGAAACAGCGAACGGACTTGCGCGCCCATCGGCACGCCGCCGATTGCCAGCGCCGATTTAAGGCGCAGATGGCGGCCGTAAGCGCGGAAGCTGTCGAGGATCTGGCCCGACAATTCGCGCGTTGGGCTTAAGACCAACACGCGGCAGGTTTTGGGTTCGAGCGCGCGCGGCTTTCCGGCGAGCCGATGCAGGATCGGCAGAGCGAAGGCTGCGGTTTTTCCGGTTCCGGTCTGGGCAATTCCGATCACGTCGCGGCCCGACATCACGGTCGGGATGGTCTGCGCTTGGATCGGGGTTGGGGTGAGGTATTTTTCTTCTGCGAGGGCACGTGTGATGGCGTCGTGAAGATTAAAGTCGTGAAATTCGGTCAATGAATAGGCTTTCTGTTATGCGCATTGTCAAAGCCGCGGCGCTAATGGCCGGGGACCTGCAGTGCGGGGAAACGAGACACCCCGCGCGATCTGGGCTGTCGATGAGTGTGAGAAAGAGCGAGCTAGAAGCCGTTTGCCAATAGGCGATCTGCCAAAAGGCGTTCACCAGTCAAGGTCTAACGGAATCCCGTACACGCGGCTCGCCGCCGGCCGAATCGGCCGCTGCCTTGATATGGCCTAAAGATATGTTCGTTTCAAGGCGTAGGCCAAGCCGCGCCGTGCGCCGGATGTCCGCTTTGCTCCATCCGGGATCGAAACCCGCTGGATTTTAAGCAGTTGTCGATGGATTAACCCTTGTCAGCGGCTTTCTCCGTCGTCTCCTTCGCCAATCGCAGCGCCTTCAACCGCGCCATTCTTTCCCGAACGAGGCGGCTATTGGCCAGATATTCCTGCATCGCCTTGGCGCCGTCCTTGGCGCGCTCTTCTTTTTTGAAATTCGCTTCGGCCCGGGCCTTGGCCTCGGGTGCCGTACTCGCCAATGGTGCTTTGGAAGCCAATTCGTCCTCTCCTGCTGCGCGGAAACCGCGGAAAATGTCCGTTGAACGCCGCGTATTACCAGCGACGGGTCCTAAATCAAGCTGGCTAGTAAATAGGTATTGAGGCCGGGAAGCGAAACCCATGGGTATTGCGTTGACCGGGCCAAGTCCCGGTATTACTTTCATGAGAAAGGTAATACCGAGGCTGCCATGATCACGACCGTGACTTCCAAAGGACAAGTGACGATCCCCAAGAGCGTGCGCGAAGCTGCCGGAATCAAGCCCGGCGACAAAGTCGTTGTCCGCGCCACCGCATCGGGCGGCGTCTATGTCGGCCATCCGGATAAGGCTTCCGAATACGAAGAAAGACTGCGCGCCTTGGCCAAACGGCGGATCATTCGCGGAATTACCACCGACGAAATCATGGAAATGAGTCGCGGCGAATCAGCCTTATTTCGGCCGAAAAAGAAATGACGCTCGTCGACACGAATGTCCTGCTCGACGTACTGACGAACGACCCCAATTGGCTGAGCTGGTCAGTTGCAAATCTTCGCATACAATCAATTAAAGGGCCGCTTCTCATCAATGAAGTCGTCTACGCGGAAATGGCCGGACTCGTATCAAATGAAGCCGAACTCGATGCATCTGTCCAGCAATTCGATGTAAGGCTCGACCGCGCGCCGAAATCTGCGCTCTTTCTTGCCGGTGAGACGTTCCGTCGATACCGGCGCATGGGCGGCATTCGCACAGGCGTTCTCGCCGATTTCTTCATTGGCGCGCATGCGCAGGTCATCGGCTGTCCGGTGCTCACCCGCGATGTGCGGCGGTATCGGACATATTTTCCCGGCGTCGAGCTCATTACGCCGGCACAATGAGATCACCCGCGGCATCGCCCCATGTCCACTCGGCCAAGTGCATTCGAGCAGTTCATGACGTTATTCCGCGAGTTAAAACGCATTGCCGGTACGCCGCAGCGCCTTGTTACCTTTTATGATGAAAGTTCAGAACTGCAGTCAGCGATTCAAAATCTTGAAAGCTTTCTCCTCCGAACGGATTTCGAGCGCCGGGCCTTTGCAGGTCGAAAGCTCTTTCGTCAAGTTCCGGATGGCTTTGAACGAGACTGGAACGAGTATGATGCCGATGGACGGGCATATGCCATCGCGCATTTAGGACTGCGCCACATTTTCCAGGATTTAACTTACAAACCTGATGAACATCCGAAGAGTAAAACGTCAAGCATCGATACGCCGGACCCCGAAAGTGACGAAGAATTCAATCCCATCTATCACGCCGGCGCCGCGGCCCTTCAATTGGGATTAGATTGGCTCCGCGTCGAAATAGATTTGCGCCCTGAATATGGAAATGAGGACGATCAGCGTGTCGCCAACATGTGTCGCTTAGCCTGCGGCGCTTACGACTACCTCACGAAAACAATTGGCGTCGACCCGTCAGAAATATTCCGCCGTTGGCAGACCGTGCCTCCCTTCTTCATGCCGGCAGCTGTTTCCAATAGGCATGGCGATGAAAGAGGGTCGCTCGATGATCTACTTACCGATGCAATTCGCGCATATGTCTGCGGCGCGCCCGCGGCAGCAATTCGCGTGTGCAGCGGCTCAATTCACAAGACAATAAATTCATACTCGACTATCTTCTAACATTGAGAACATTGATCCAATCAGCCCGATGACCAAACAATCTATCGGCTGAACTTCTTATATTTGATACGATGCGGAATGACCGTATCCGTCCCGAGCCGCCGCATCTTGTCCTTCTCGTAGTCCTGGAAATTGCCCTCGAACCATTCGACGTGGCTGTCGCCCTCGAAAGCGAGGATGTGGGTGGCGATGCGGT
>PLTE01000095.1:17683-26138 GCA_003164375.1 Hyphomicrobiales bacterium
TGCACGCGGTTGCGCTCGCCGCCGGACAATTGACCCACCTTCTTCTGCTGATCGGCGCCCTTGAAGTTGAAGGCCGAGCAATAGCCGCGCGAATTGACCTCGCGCTTGCCGAGCATGAGCTGGTCGAGGCCGCCGGAAATTTCCTCCCAAACCGTCTTCTTGCCGTCGAGCGAATCGCGCGATTGATCGACATAGCCGAGATGCACCGACTCGCCGACCTTGATCGTGCCGGCGTCGGGCTTTTCCTGTTCCGTGATCATGCGGAACAGCGTGGTCTTGCCGGCGCCGTTCGGGCCGATGATGCCGACGATGCCGCCCGGCGGCAGCTTGAAGCTGAGATCGTCGATCAGAAGATTGTCGCCGAAGGCTTTTTTCAGGTGGTCGAAGTCAACGACGTTCTGGCCGAGCCGCTCGGCCACCGGGATGACGATCTGCGCGGTCTGCGTCTGCTTCTCGCCGGCCTTTTTCAGAAGTTCCTCGTAGCGCTCATAGCGCGCCTTGGACTTGGCCTGACGGGCGCGCGGCGAGGACGAAATCCATTCCTGCTCGCGCGCCAGGGTGCGCTGGTGCGCCTCGTCCTCGCGGCCTTCCTGCTCAAGCCGCTTCTGCTTCTGCTTGAGCCACGACGAGTAATTGCCCTCGTAGGGAATGCCGCGGCCGTGGTAGAGCTCAAGAATCCAGCTGGTGACGTTGTCGAGGAAATAGCGGTCATGGGTGACGATGAGAATGGCGCCCGGATAATTGCGCAAATGGCCTTCGAGCCACATCACGGACTCGGCGTCGAGGTGGTTGGTCGGCTCGTCGAGCAACAGCAGTTCCGGCTGCTCCAAGAGCAGACGGCACAGCGCCACCCGGCGCCGCTCGCCGCCGGATAGTTTTTCGACCTCGGCGCCGTCGGGCGGGCAGCGCAGCGCTTCCATCGCGATTTCAAGCTGGTTGTCGAGCGTCCAGCCNNGTCATCTCGTCGGCGGTCTCGTCGGAGTAATTCATGGCGAGTTCGTTGTAGCGGTCGACCACCGCCTTCTGCGGCGCCACCCCGTCCATGACGTTCTCGCGCACCGATTTTTTCGGATCGAGCTGCGGCTCCTGCGCCAGGTAGCCGACGCGGGCGCCCTGCGCCACCCAGGCTTCGCCCGAATAGTCCTTGTCGAGACCGGCCATGATGCGCAGTAAGGTCGATTTGCCGGAGCCGTTGACGNNCGAGCACGCCGATCTTGGCGTCGGGGTAGAATTGAAGGTTGATGTTGTCGAGAACCTTCCGGTTCGGCGGATAGGTCTTGGACAGATCCTGCATGTGATAGATGAATTGCCGGGCCATGTTTCGGTTCGGGCGTTGCCGCCCTGCCCTCTCGGTTGGCGCCGCTTCAGCCTTTGCGCTCGGCACAGGCGTGACACTGATGGCGCTCATTTCGGGAAATTATGGCGCTGATTTAACGACGCCGCACGCCGACGGCAAGCACGGATATTAAGCCGGGATTTCCGGCGTCGGCATAGCGCCGCCGCCGGACCGGTCGATCCCACTGTTAGCGATTGCCGTAAAGCTTCGTAAAGCTTGATCACAGTCGGGACTTATACTGACCAAAATCGGAACAAATTTTAATGGTCTCTGGCCGATAATTACCGTCAAACACGCGTTTGAAAAATGTTCCGCTTGTTGCCGCACGTCAAAGCTGCGGCGACGCGGACGACAATAAGGGGGAGCGGCGCGCTTGGGCGGGCTTCTCGATAGAGGCTACGGGAGCCGTGTCATGTGGCGTGATTTTGCCAAAAGTCTGCGGGAGATCTGGCGGCTATCGACTCCAGACGGCGGCGCCTACCGGCCCGATCTGCACTATATGCGCGGCCCCGGCCCGAAATGGCACGCCAAGTACGGCCATCTCTACCCCAAGGCGCAGCCGATGCGCGCCACGACCAGCGCAGCCTTGCGCGATTTGCCAAACTTGGCCGAACGCGGCGCTTAGTACCGCCGCCGGTCCCCAACCCGCTTGTTTTGCCCTAGCTGTTATGAGACGGCTACGGGACAACGGAATGGGTAAACGGGGTGGATATCATGGCGTATCGCTGCGCAATTCTCGACGACTATCAGAACGTGGTGCTCAAAGTCGCCGACTGGTCGAAGGTGAAGGAAGACGTCGAATTCACGGTGTTCAATAACCACCTCGGCGGACCGGATAAGGTCATCGCGGCGCTCAAGGACTTTGAAATCATCGTCGCCATGCGCGAGCGCACCGGCTTTCCGCGCCAGATCATCGAGGCGCTGCCCAAGCTGAAACTCCTGATCTCGACCGGTCTGCGCAACGCATCGATCGATACCGAGGCGGCCAAGGCGCGCGGCGTCACCGTCTGCGGCACCGGCGCCTTTGGCAATCCGACCGCCGGCATCGCCATCGGGCTGATGCTCGAACTGACCCGCCACATCGGCTACGAAAACGCGCGGCTGCATGGCGGCGCGCCGTGGCAGACCACCATCGGGCCCGATCTCGAAGGCTTGACGCTTGGCGTGCTTGGCCTCGGCAAGCTCGGCATCCGCACCGCCAATATCGCCAAGGCCTTCGGCATGAAGGTGATCGCCTGGAGCCAGAACCTGACGCCGGAAAAATGCGCGGAGGCGGGCGTCGGCTATGTCGGCAAGGACGATCTGTTTGGGCAATCCGACTTCATCACCATCCATGTCGTTCTGTCGCAGCGCTCTCGCGGTCTCGTCGGCAAGCATGAAATCGGCCTGATGAAGCCGTCCGCTTTTCTCATCAATACGTCGCGCGGGCCGATTGTCGACGAAGCGGCGCTCGTCGCGGCCTTGCTCGACCACAAGATCGGTGGTGCCGGCCTCGACACCTTCGACGTCGAGCCGCTGCCGCTCGATCACCCGTTCCGCAAGATGAAAAACGTCGTCATCACCCCGCATCTCGGTTATGTCTCCGAGCAGAATTACCACGCCTATTTCGCCGGCGTCGTCGAAGACATCCGCGGCTTCCTCGACGGCAAGCCGGTTCGCGTCATGACGTGATCGTCATGAGCGACACGCTGATCGACTTCTACTGCCACATCTATCCGGATTGCTTTTTCCGTGAGATGGAAAAGACCGCGCCGAAGCTCGGCAATATCGCGGCGCGGCTGCGCGGCGTGACAAAGATCCACGATCTGGACGCGCGGTTTCGCGAGATGGATGCGTTCGGCGATTACCGGCAGGTGATTTCGCTGCCGAATCCGCCGATCGAGGATTTCGCCACGCCCGGCCAGGGACTGACGCTGGCGCGAGTCGCCAACGACGCCATGGCCGAGCTTTGCGCCAAACACCCCGATCGCTTCGCCGGCTTCGTCGCCGCTTTATCGCTCACCGATGTGATGGGCTCGGTCGAGGAAGCCAAGCGCGCCATCGACCAGCTCGGCGCCGCCGGCGTGCAGATTTTCTCGCCGCTTAACGGCCGGCCGCTCGACGAGCCGGTATTCGAGCCGCTCTACGCCGCCATGGCTCGGCTCGACCGGCCGATCTGGCTGCATCCGGCGCGCACCGCGGCGATGCCGGACTACGCCGCCGAACAAAAATCCCGCTTCGAAATGTGGTGGTGCTTCGGCTGGCCCTACGACACCTCGGTCGCCATGGTGCGGCTCGCCTTTTGCGGCTTGTTCGACCGCTATCCCGATCTGAAAATCATCACCCACCATCTCGGCGGCATGATTCCCTATTACGACGGCCGCGTCGGCCCAGGCCTCGACGTCCTCGGCGCGCGTACCTCCGACGAGGATTATTCGCGGATCCTGCCGTCGCTGAAGCGGCCGCACCTTGATTACATGCACGATTTCTATGCCGACACTGCGATGTTCGGCGGTGGGGTGCACGCATTGCGCTGCGGCTTCGATTTCTTCGGCGCCGACAAGGTCGTGTTCGCGACCGACACGCCACTCGGTCCGATCAAGCCGGCGATCGAGGCGCTCAATGCGCTCGACATCTCCGCGGCCGACCGCTGCAAGATTTTTTCCGGCAACGCCGAACGGCTGTTGAAGAAGACATTCAATTAGCCGTCAGTTAATTAGTCGTCAGTCCAGGGCGACGTGAAGTGCGCGGATGATCGCTCGCCCACCGGTCGGTGCCGAGCGTGAGTCAGGCGGATACCGGCGGTGCCATAGCCATTTCGCGACGTGCGAGCTCGGCCTCCAGCGCGCCGATTCCTGGTTTGGCGCGTGACCGACTTTGTGGATTTTCCTGATGGACCGGCAATTACGGTTGAAATAGCAAGAATCTTGTGGCAGTAGCCATTTCTGATATAAAAAACATCAGTATTAATGCTTATTTCTCATTGCGCGAACGGCCAGGACCGCACTGTCATGAGCGCATTCCCATGATCACCGCCGGGCAATTGCGGGCCTCGCGCGCGCTGCTCGGCATCGACCAGCGCAAGCTCGCCGGGCATGCCGGATTGTCGCTGCCGACCATCCAGCGCATGGAAGCGAGCGAGGGCGTGATCCGCGGTAATGTCGATTCGCTGATGAAGCTCGTCGCGGCGCTCGACGCGCTCGGCATCGACCTCCTCCCCGACAATTCACCGAGCCAGGGCGGCGGTCGCGGCGTGCGGCTGAAGAGGACCGGCCCATGACGCTGACGATGACGCTGATGGTCGCGCTGTGCGGCGCCGCGATCCTGCTTGCGCTTGCAGCGCTCGCGGTAACGCTCGCGCACGCGGCCGCGGCCAGCCGGATCGTCTACGGCGCCTGCATCATCGTTGCCGCGGTTTCGCTCGTGGCCGCCGCGGCCGATCTCCTCGGTGCAGCGCCGCCGCAAACCCTCACACTGCCGCTCGGTGTGCCGTGGCTCGGCGCGCATTTCCGCCTCGACGCGCTGTCGGCGTTTTTCCTCCTCGTGGTCGACTTGGGCGCGCTCGCCGCAAGCGTGTTCGCGCTCGGCTACGGCGAACACGAGACAGCGCCGCAGCGCGTACTGCCGTTCTATCCCGCCTTCCTCGCCGGCATGACGCTTGTCGTGCTTGCCGACGATGCGTTCACCTTCCTCACCTCGTGGGAGTTCATGTCGCTCACCTCGTGGGCGCTTGTGGTGTCGCATCATCGCGTGCCCGACAATGTGCGCGCCGGTTATGTTTATTTGATCATGGCGAGCTTCGGCACGCTGGCTCTGCTGCTCGCCTTCGGGCTCCTCGCCGGCCCCGCCGGGCTTTACACCTTTGCGGCGATGCGTGCCGCGCCGCCGACAACGACACTCGGCGCTTTAGCGATGATTCTGGCACTGATCGGCGCCGGGTCGAAGGCCGGCATCGTGCCGCTCCATGTCTGGCTGCCGCTCGCGCACCCAGCCGCGCCGAGTCACGTGTCCGCGCTGATGAGTGGCGTGATGACCAAGGTCGCCGTCTACGGCTTCGTGCGCATCGTGTTCGAGCTCTCGGGCGATCCCGCCTGGTGGTGGAGCATCGTGGTGCTCGCCTTGGCCGGCGTGACCACGGTGATGGGCGTGCTTTATGCGCTGATGCAGCACGATCTCAAGCGCCTGCTCGCCTATCACACTGTGGAGAACATCGGCATCATCTTCATCGGGCTGGGGCTCGCGCTCGCATTCAAGGCGCATGGCATGCCATTCGCCGCGGCGCTCGCGTTCACCGCGGCGCTGTTTCACGTGTTCAATCATTCGCTGTTCAAGAGCCTTTTGTTCTTCGGCGCAGGCGCCATTCTCACCGCGACCGGCGAGCGCGACATGGAGCATCTCGGCGGCTTGATCCACCGCATGCCGCAGACCGCCTTCGTCTTTCTGGTCGGCTGCGTGGCGATCTCGGCGCTGCCGCCGCTCAACGGCTTCGCCTCCGAATGGCTGACCTTCCAGGCGATCCTGCTCAGTCCGCAACTGCCGTCATGGGGGCTGAAAATCCTGGTGCCGGCGGTCGGCGCGCTGCTCGCGCTGTCGGCAGCGCTCGCGGCGGCCTGTTTCGTCAAAGCCTATGGCGTGACATTTCTCGGTCGCCCGCGCACGCCGGCGGCAGAACGCGCGCGCGAGACCGATCGTTATTCGCTCGGCGCCATGATGCTGCTCGCGGGGTTGTGCCTGCTCGCTGGCATTCTCCCGGGGCTGTTCATCGACGCTCTGGCCCCGGTCAATCTGGCGATGATCGGCGCGCGCATGCCGGCGCAGCTCGGCACGCAATGGCTTTCGATCGTGCCGATCGCCGCTAGCCGCAGCTCCTATGACGGGCTTCTTGTCTTTGTGTTCATCATCATGTCGGGCTCGCTCGCGGCAATGGCGATCCACCGCCTTGCTTCGGCGCGCCTGCGCCGCGCACCGGCCTGGGACTGCGGCTATCCCGACCCGAGCCCGGCGACGCAATACACCGCCATGAGCTTTGCCCAGCCGATCCGCCGCGTCTTCGGCACCACGCTGTTCCGCGCCCGCGAGACGGTGGACATGCCGCCGCCCGGCGACACGCGTGCGGCGCGGCTCGTTGTCGATCTGCACGATTTGATCTGGGACTACATCTATGCGCCGCTCGCCGCCGGCATCAGCGCCATCGCCGAGCGCCTCAACCGCCTGCAATTTCTGACCATCCGCCAATTCTTAAGCCTGGTGTTCGGCGCTCTGGTCATTCTGCTCCTGGTGCTCGCGATATGGTCCTGATCCGCGATTTCCTCATCCAGTGCACGGAGATGCTGTTGGTGCTTGGCCTGGCGCCGCTGTTCACCGGCTTCGTGCGCAAGGTCAAGGCGCGGCTGTTGCGGCGGCAAGGCGCGCCGCTGATCCAGCCCTATCTCGATCTCGCGCGCCTGATGCGCAAGGACGTCGTGCTGGCCGACAACGCGTCATGGCTGTTCCGCGTCATCCCATATTTGGTCTTCGCCGCCACCTGGGTCGCCGCGTCGCTGGTTCCGACCTTCCGCACCGACCTGATGTTCTCCTGGTCGGCCGACCTCATCGCCATCATCGCGCTTCTCGGCAGCGCGCGCTTCTTCCTCGCGCTCGCCGGCCTCGACGTCGGCACCAGCTTCGGCGGCATCGGATCGAGCCGCGAGGTGATGATCGCCTCGCTCGCTGAACCGGCGATGATCATGATCGTGTTCACGCTGGCGCTGATCGCGGGCTCTACGCAGCTTTCGAACGTAGCCGAATTCATGGCCTCGCCGCAGGTCGGATTGCGCGTCTCGCTCGGCCTGGGGCTATTCGGCCTCGTCATGGTGGCGATCGCCGAAAACGGCCGCATTCCGATCGACAACCCGGCGACGCATCTCGAACTGACCATGGTGCACGAAGCCATGGTGTTGGAATATTCCGGCCGGCACCTGGCACTGATCGAACTGTCCGCGGCGCTCAAGCTCATACTTTATGTATCGCTATTGGCCTGCCTGTTCGCGCCCTGGGGCCTCGAGGCGGCCGGCGCCGGCCTGCCGGCGCTCGCGCTTGGCGTGGTGGCCTACGTCGCCAAGCTTGCGGTCGGCGGCTCCCTGCTGGCGCTGTTCGAAACCTCGATCGCCAAGATGCGGGTGTTCCGCGTCCCGGAATTCCTCGGCGTCGCCTTGATGCTGGGCCTGTTGGCGACGCTGTTGCGCTTCGTCTCAGGGAGCTTCTAATGAGCAAGATCGATTTCGACGTCGCCCATCTGCTCGCCGGCTCGCTGGTGCTGATCAGCTTCCTCGAGCTTTATCAGGACCGGCTTTATTCACTGCTCAACGTCTATACGCTCCATGCACTCACGCTTGCCGCCTCGGTCGCCTGGCAGGCTTTCGTGCAGGATGCCCCGCACCTCTACATCACCGCGGTGATCGCGCTGACGTTCAAGGCCATCGTGATCCCAGTGGCGCTGCATCGGATCATCGTCAAGCTCGGCATTCATCGCCAGATTGACAAGGTGGTCGGCTCAGGCTCGACCATGCTCGCCGGCATGGGGCTTGTCGCGCTATCCATGGTGGTGATGCTGCGCGTGACACAGGAGGCCGACCCGCTGGCGCGCGAAGATCTCGCCTTCGCGCTTTCAGTGATCTTGCTTGGCCTGTTGATGATGGTGACGCGGCACAATGCGGTCAGCCAGGTGGTCGGCTTCATGTCGCTCGAGAACGGCCTTGTGCTGGCGGCGACCGGCGCCAAAGGCATGCCGCTCGTGGTCGAGATCAGCATCGCGTTTTCGGTGCTCATCGCTTTCATCGTGATCGGAATTTTCCTGTTCCGCATCCGCGAGCGCTTCGACACGGTCGACGTGCAGGCGCTCGACCGCTTTCGTGGAGAGCGCCGATGACCGTCGACGCGCTGACTGGCGTGCTCGCCATCCCGGTCGTCGCCGCCGCGCTGTTGGCGGTACTGCCGGATTACCGCGCCACGGCGCGGCTCAACGTGGCGGCGACGACGCTTACGCTCTTGTGTGCGCTGTCGCTGTTCGTGGTCCGGCCGCAGCCGGGTCCTTATCTCCTGATTGACGATCTCAACGCCACTTTCATCGTGCTGACCACCTTCGTCGGCTTCACCACCAGC
>PLTE01000410.1 GCA_003164375.1 Hyphomicrobiales bacterium
GACCAAGCCGACCCAGCATTCGGTGCGCGAATTGCGCGCCATCGGCATCCAGCCCGATATTCTGCTCTGCCGCACCGATCGCCCGATTCCGGAGAGCGAGCGCAAAAAACTCGCTCTGTTTTGCAATGTGCGCGAAAGCGCCGTGATCGAGGCGCGCGACGCCGACAATATTTATGCGGTGCCGGAGGCTTATCACGCCGGCGGGCTCGACGGCGAAGTGCTCGCCGCTTTCGGCATCGAGAATCCGCCGCCGCCCGATCTCGCCACCTGGCATCTGATCAACGAGCGCATCCGCAATCCGGAAGGCGCCGTGACCATCGCCATCGTCGGCAAATACACCGGTATGAAGGACGCCTATAAATCGCTGATCGAGGCGCTCTCTCATGGCGGTATCTCCAACAAAGTGAAGGTCAAGCTCGACTGGATCGAAAGCGAAGTGTTCGAAAACGAGGATCCGGCGCCGTTCCTCGAACATGTCGACGGCATTTTGGTGCCGGGCGGTTTCGGGCTGCGCGGCGCCGAGGGCAAGATCCGCGCCGCGCAGTTCGCGCGCGAGCGCCAGGTGCCCTATTTCGGCATCTGCTTCGGCATGCAGATGGCGGTGATCGAGGCAGCACGAAATCTGTGCGGCATCGAGCAGGCGAATTCGACCGAATTCGTCGCCACCTCCGAGCCGGTTGTCGGCCTGATGACCGAATGGATGAAAGGCAACGAGCTGCAGAAGCGCGGGTTAGTGGGCGATCTCGGCGGCACCATGCGGCTCGGAGCCTATCCCGCCGGGCTGCAGCGCGGCTCGCGCGTTGCCGAGATCTATCACTCAACCGAGATTTCCGAGCGCCACCGTCACCGCTACGAGGTCAATACCGCCTATAAGGATCGGCTTGCCCAGCACGGCATGCGTTTTTCCGGCATGTCGCCCGACGGGCTGTTGCCGGAAATCATCGAATATGACGACCATCCATGGTTCATCGGCGTGCAATTCCATCCCGAGCTGAAATCGCGGCCGTTCGCGCCGCATCCGCTGTTTTCCTCCTTCATCGAGGCGGCGGTGGAGCAGAGCCGGCTGGTGTAATAAGGTTATTCCAGATCGTCGCGCAGCGACGAGTTCGGAATCCATAACCCCAGCGCAGGGACTATGGATTCCATGCTCCTCGCTTTGCACGGCCCCGGAGTGACGAACAGGAGAGGAACCCCGTGATCTACGAACAACGCATCTATTCCTGCATCCCCGGCAAGCTGCCGGCGCTGCTTAGCCGGTTCGAGAACCACACGCTTAAGATCTGGGAGAAGCACGGCATCAAGCAGGCCGGATTCTGGACCGTGCTGGTCGGCGACGGCAACCACGATCTGCATTACCTGGTGGCCTGGGAATCGCTTGCCGATCGCGAGCAGAAATGGAACGCATTCCAAGCCGATCCGGCCTGGCATCAAGCGCGCGACGAGAGCGAGAAGAGCGGACCGCTCATTGCCAACATCAAAAGTGCGTTCCTGCGACCGACGGCGTTCTCGGCGGTAAAGTGAGATGAGGGCCGGTTGACGGCTGTCGATAGGGGGCGACCGTTGACCTGGCGCGGCGCGGCTATCATGGTCGCCGGCAAGGACGCGCATGACCGCAGAACCAAATCCGATCGTCACTGTCGGCGAGGCCGAGCCCGGCGTTAAGTTTGGCAATGCGCTGCCGCTCGCTTTGATCGCGGGACCTTGCGCGCTGGAAAGTCGCGCGCATGCTTTCGAGATGGCGGCGGCGCTTAAGGAGATCACCGCGAAGCTCAAGCTCGGCTTTGTCTATAAAACTTCGTTCGACAAGGCGAACCGCACTTCGGCCAACAGCGCCCGCGGCATCGGCCTTGACGACGCGCTTCCGGTCTTCGCCGAATTGCGCGAAAAGCTCGGCGTTCCGGTGCTCACCGACGTGCACGAGCCGGAGCAATGCGCGCGCCTCGCCGAGGTCGTCGACGTGTTGCAGATTCCGGCCTTTCTCTGCCGGCAGACCGATCTCCTGATCGCCGCCGCGAAGACCGGGCGCGTCGTCAACGTCAAGAAAGGCCAGTTCTTGGCGCCGTGGGATATGGCCAATGTCGTCGCCAAAATCACAAGCGCGGGTAACGCCAATGTGCTCGTCACCGAGCGCGGCGTCTCGTTCGGCTACAANNGCTGGTGTGTTCATCGAGACCCATCAGGACCCGGACATAGCGCCATCGGACGGCCCGAATATGATTGCGCTTAAGGAATTGCCGTCGCTTCTTGAACGATTGATGCAGTTCGACGCGCTGGCTAAGAATGGCTAGCCGCGGCGCCGCGCGCCGCCTTAATCCGTCCCCGCAACGACAAGAGTTATCCCATTCCTCCGGTTCTCAGAGTCGTCAGCCTGGTGGTGTTCGCCTCGACCTTGTTCACCCGCGCGGTCGATCCGGTGATCCCGAAAATTGCGGCCGATCTCGCTATCGACGTAAAGACGGTTGCGTTGCTTTCGACCGCCTTCACCTTCCCCTATGCCTTCGTGCAGCCGGTGCTTGGCACCATTGCCGATTTCTTCGGCAAGACGCGGCTGATGAACATCAGTCTGGCAATCGTGGCGGCGGCGACGCTGGTCTGCGCGGTGGCGAGTGACTTCTCTATTCTCGTCGCCATGCGTATCGTCGCCGGGATGCTGGCGGGCGGAATTTTTCCCGTCGGTATCGCGATGGTCGGCGATCTCGTCCCGGTGCGCGAACGCCAGGTGGCGATTGGTCGCCTGCTCGCGGTGGGCCTCACCGGCAACTTGCTCGGCGCCACCATCTCCGGCGTGCTCGGCGACCTGTTTGGCTGGCGTGGCGTGTTCTTTGTCATCGGCGCATTCGGGCTAGTCGTCGCCGCGATCGCGTATTTTGCGTTTCGCGGCCTGCAAGCCGCAAAGCCGAAGGATTTCAATCTCGCCGCTGTGGCCGCCGGATTTGGCAGCGTGTTTTCCGACCCGCGAGCAAAAATCTGCTTCGGGGCGGTCTTCTTCGAAGGCATCTTCATCCACGGTCTGTTCCCCTATGTCGCCTTGCTGTTGCTGATGACCGGCGTGACGCAGTCTTCTTATGCCGGTCTCGTGCTGGCCGGTTTCGGCGCGGGCGGCATCGCTTATGCGCTGGCCGTGGGTGTCCTGGTCGCGCGTTTAAAGGAACGCATGCTGATGGTGTGCGGCGCCATCCTCGCCGCGATTGCCCTCGTCCTGGTCGCGCTGAATATGGCTTGGTACGTGCAATGTGCGGTGTTTCTTTTGCTCGGCCTTGGTTTCTACATGCTGCACGGCTGCATTCAGGTGCATGTCACCGAGTTGTCGGACACCGCGCGGGGAGCCGCGATGTCGATGCACTCCTGCACATTCTTTTTCGGCCAAGCGATCGGTCCGATCTACTACGGTTTTACCTTCAGTCATGCCGGCACCACGAAGCCGATCCTCGCGGGCGCCGTTGTCGTTCTGGTCGTCGGTCTTATCTGCGCTCGCTTCCTGCGTCATCGGCGGCATGGCATCACCCTTGCCGAAGGGCCTTAGAACTCCTATTAGTGCGGTGTTGGCCAGGGGTGCCGCGGTAAAACGCGGCTGAGATCAAACCCGTCGAACCTGTCTGGGTCATTCCAGCGAAGGGAGCCGCGTTGACCGCCATGACTATTTCCATGTCGTCTGTTTCTGCCGCCTCATCCGCTTCGTCCCCGTCTGTCGCCAAGCGGCCGCGCATCGCGATTATCGGCGCCGGCGTTGTTGGGCTGGGCATTGCGTGGCGGCTCGCTGGCCGCGCCGAAGTTTTGGTGTTCGACCGCGGCAAGGCCGGCGCGGGCGCGAGCCACGCCGCGGCCGGCATGCTGGCGGCATGCTGCGAAGCCGAACCGGGCGAAGAGAATTTGGTCGCGCTCGGCCGCGATAGTCAGGCGCGCTGGCCGGCTTTTGCCGAGGAACTTTTGCAGGCGAGCGGCATCGATGTCGAATTGCGGCGCGAGGGCACGCTGGTGCTGGCGCTGACTTCGGACGACCAGGCCAAGCTCGCTCACGAGTTGGAGTTTCAACACAAGCTCGGCCTGCCGCTGGAATGGCTTTCGGCCGCGGCAACGCGCGCGCATGAGCCGCATCTGGCCGGTAAAATCGCAGGCTCCGTGTTCAGCCCGCAGGAT
>PLTE01000155.1 GCA_003164375.1 Hyphomicrobiales bacterium
GGAGCGGGGTTACAAGCCCCGCCCGCAGGAACCGCACCCGCCCCATCGCTCGGCTGGCACCGGTCGACGCCCCTCGATGGGCGAGATTTGCAGCATGTAAGACGGGCCGGGACGAATGTCAACATCAGTCTCGAAAAATATCCGTTATAGTGACACGATATGGCGTTGGCCATCGCCGCCCGCCATTGCAGCAGCCCCCGATCGCGCTACATAGAGCGTATGGGCCCAATCTCCTTCCTCCTGAACCTGCTCTGGATCGTGTTCGGCGGCCTGTGGATGGCGGTCGGCTGGGTGATTGCCGCTTTCATCATGGCGATCACCATTATCGGCCTGCCGTGGGCCTGGTCGGCGCTCAATATGGCGTCCTATACGCTGTTGCCGTTCGGGCGGAAGGCGGTGTCGCGCGCCGACTATTCCGGCCATGACATCGGCACCGGTCCGTTCGGGCTCCTTGGCAATATCATCTGGCTGGTGCTCGCCGGCTGGTGGCTGGCGCTCGGCCATCTGATCACCGCGATCGGGCTTGCCATCACGCTCGTCGGCATTCCGTTCGCCTGGGCGCATCTCAAGCTCGCCGGCATCGCGCTGTGGCCGATCGGCAAAGAGATCGTGCCGGCCGATGCCGCGCCGCTGCGGTTTCCGCGGCCGTAGGCGCGCACTCGTTACACAGACAGATGGCGTAGTTTCCGTCCCGGCCGTCATTTTTCGCCTCTTGAAAAAGCCTGTATATAGCGGCCCGACCGGGCGCCAATGTCGTTCCCGGAGCGGGGAGGGGCGTGATGAGGACGATTGCCGCCGTGGTCGTGGCGGGTGCCGCATTGTCGTGTTCTCTCGTCATCAGCGCCCAGGCCAAAGGCAAAGTGATTGGCGTCTCCTGGTCGAACTTCCAGGAGGAGCGCTATAAAATCGACGAAGCCGCGATGAAAGCCGCCATTGCGGTCGCCGGCGACAAATATATCTCGGCCGACGCGCAATCTTCCGCGCAAAAGCAATTGACCGACATCGAAAGCCTGATCGCGCAGCGCGCCGATGCGCTGATCGTGCTCGCCCAGGATTCGTCTGCCATCGCGCCTGCGGTGCAGAAAGCGGCCGACGAAAATATTCCGGTGATCGGCTACGACCGCCTGATCGAAAATCCGAACGCGTTTTACATCACTTTCGACAACAAGGAAGTCGGACGGATGCAGGCGCGTGCCCTGTTCGCGGCCAAGCCTCAAGGCCGTTACGCTTTCATCAAAGGCTCATCCGCCGATCCGAACGCGGACTTCCTGTTTTCTGGCCAGATGGAGGTGCTTAAGGATGCCATCGCCTCAGGCGCGATCAAGAATGTCGGCGAGGCCTATACGGATGGCTGGCTGCCGGCCAATGCGCAAAAGAACATGGAGCAGATCCTGACCAAAAACGACAACCGGATCGATGCCGTGGTGGCGTCGAACGACGGCACCGCCGGCGGCGCCATCGCGGCGCTGGCGGCGCAAGGACTTGCCGGCGCTGTAGCCGTATCGGGTCAGGACGGCGATCGCGCCGCGCTCAACCGCATCGCGCTCGGCACCCAGACCGTCTCGGTGTGGAAGGACGCCCGCGCCCTCGGCAAGAAGGCGGCCGAGATCGCCCTGCTGTTGGCCGACGGCAAGACGATGGGCGACATTCCCGGCGCACAGAAGTTTTCCGGCGGGCCAAAGAAAGTCGAGATGAATGCGCTGTTTCTGACCCCAGTCCCGATCACCAAAGACAATCTCGACGTCGTCATCGATGCCGGCTGGATCAAGACGGAAGAAGTCTGCCGGGGCGTAAAGCCGGGGACGGTCAAGGTCTGCGGGTGATTGCGGCCGTGCCGGTATGAATCGGGATCGCGCGACGTCAGCGCTGCACAATGACCGTCGCGCCGATCTTGGCACGATTATACAGGTCGACGATGTCATCGTTCGACATCCGAATGCAGCCCGACGACACGCCACCACCAAGCTTCCAAGGCTCGTTCGTCCCATGGATGCGGTATAGCGTATCGCCCAGATAGAGCGCGCGTGCACCGAGCGGATTATCCGGCCCGCCTGCCATGTGACCGGGCAGATTTGGAAACCGCTTCAGTTCCCCTGGCGTGGGCGTCCAGTCCGGCCATTCGCGTTTGGCGCTAATTGTGTTGACCCCCGACCACGCAGCGCCCTCCATTCCAACCGCAATGCCGTAGCGGATCGCCTTGCCGCCGCCGAGCACATAGTAGAGCCGCCGTTGGCCGGTGCTGACGATGATGGTTCCTGCGACGCGCGTGGTGGGATAGTCCACCACTTCTCGTGCAATGAGGCCATAAATTATACCAAAGGGGGTCTGAAACGACCACACTTGGCCGGATGGTTGCGAATCAGCCGGCGCGCTACTCGCACCATAGATGCCTGCCAAAGTGCTGGCGATCATTATGGAGAGCAGGCCAATCGTTCTCACCACGCTTCGACTCCGCGCATTTAGGGTAAAGGCTAAGAGGAACGCCAAGGATCATAGCAGACGAGTTTCGTAGCTGCTGTCACCCCTGTGCCACAGTGTAAGAAATCCGGGGAACGGGAACCTCGCCATTCGACTGGCCCTTTATGAGCTCCCGCCTTAGACCGTGTTGACATGATCTCTTCCGAACATCGGTTTTCAATGACCGGATTTCTCAAATCAACGGAGCTCGACGCCCGGCTCCTCGGCATGGTCGGCGCATTGCTCGCGATCTGGATTGCGTTTCATGCGCTCTCGGGCGGGTTGTTTCTCACGCCGCGCAATTTGTGGAATTTGTCGGTGCAGTCGTCGTCGGTCGCCATCATGGCGACGGGGATGGTGCTGGTCATCGTCACCCGCAACATCGATCTGTCGATCGGGTCGATGCTCGGCTTTCTCGGCATGGTGATGGGCGTCGTTCAGGTCGATCTCCTGCCGCAACTGCTCGGCTTCGAAAATCCTTTGACCTGGATCGTCACGCTCGCGGCCGGGCTTCTCGCCGGCGTCGTGCTCGGGGCACTGCAGGGTTTTGTCATCGCCTATCTCGGCGTGCCGTCCTTCATCGTCACGCTCGGCGGCCTCCTGGTGTGGCGCGGCGCGGCGTGGTGGGTGAC
>PLTE01000388.1 GCA_003164375.1 Hyphomicrobiales bacterium
GCCATAGTCGCGTTCGTTGAGCGCCAGATTCTTGACCACCGGAATGCCCGGCTGCCCCATCTCCTCGAGCATGAGGTCGAGCGTGCGCTGCGCGCGTTTGAGCGCGGAGGTGAAAGCCAAATCAAAATGCAGGCCCTGGGCTTTGAGCTTCTTGCCCGCGCTGCGCGCTTCGGTGANNCGGGCTTGACCCGGCAATCCATGCGGCAGCGTCGAACACCCAGCGGCTCAGCATGGACGCCCGGGTCAAGCCCGGGGGTGACGAGACTTAAACATCCTTCAGCCCCAACACGTCCGCCATCGCATAGAGCCCGGGCTTTTTGCCGCGCGCCCACAGTGCTGCGTGCAGCGCGCCGCGGGCGAAGATCATGCGGTCCTCGGCGCGGTGCGTCAGTTCCAGCCGCTCGGCCGGGCCGGCGAAGATCACCGTATGATCGCCGACCACGCTGCCGCCGCGCAGCGAAGCGAACCCGATGTCGCCCGCCTGCCGCGCGCCGGTCATGCCGTCGCGGCCGCGCACCGAATGTTGCGCGAGATCGACGCCGCGGCCGGCCGCCGCCGCGCGGCCGAGCATCAAGGCGGTGCCGGACGGCGCATCGATCTTCTTGTTGTGGTGCATTTCGACGATCTCGATGTCGAAATCCTCGTTCAGCGTCGCCGCCACGCGCTTGGTCAGCGCCGCGAGCAGATTGACGCCGAGACTCATATTGCCGGATTTCACGATGATGGCGCGCTTGGCCGCTTGCGCAATGACCGCTTCCTCTTCGGCCGAGTGGCCGGTGGTGCCGATGACATGGACGATGCCGGCCGAGGCGGTCAGTTCGGCAAAGGCCAGAGTGGCGGCGGGGATGGTGAATTCGATCAGGCCGTCGGCCTGTTGTAACAGCGGCGCGACGTCGCTTGTGACCTTGATGCCGTTTGGGCCAAGGCCTGAAAGCTCGCCAGAGTCGCGGCCCATCACCGCCGAGCCGGCAGCGTCGACCGCGCCGGCCAGCACCAGACCCTTGGTGGCGGCGACGGCGTGGATCAGCGCGCGCCCCATGCGCCCACCGGCGCCGGCGATCACGATACGCATGTCGGAATTTGCCGCGGCCATCGGCTTGCCTCTCCGGTCGAGGCGGGTATAGCGGGGCGGCGGAGGGCCAGCAACTTTCACCCCTGCCCGGACTATGGCGAGCGGAAGTCGCTAGAAACGCGCGCCGCCATGGCCCTCGACGATGACCAGATCGGCCTCGGCTACGCCGTCGCGGAGTTTCTTGGCGGCCTGATAGCTGGGCGAACGGTAGCAGGCGAGCGCCGCGTCGTAGCTCGGAAATTCCAGCACCACGGTGCGGGCGCGGACCTTGCCTTCGGTCACTTCACGCTGGCCGGCGCGGACCAGAAAGCGCGCCCCGAAATAACCGAACGGCGCCTGATTGGCGGCAACATAGGCTTTATAGCCTTCCGGCTCCGCCACATCGACATGGCCTATCCAATAGCCTTTGTTCGCCGCCGCGGGCGGCGAAGTCGAAACCGGCGGCTGCGGGCCGTCATAGCCCTCGGCGACGACGAAATCGCAGGCCGCGTTGGCGAGCCGCAGCGGCCGCGCCTTCTGATATTCGTCGGAGCGATAACAGGCGAGCGCCGCTCCATAATCGGGGAATTCGCGGAGCACGCAGCGGGCGCGGACATGGCCCTCGACCACTTCGCTTTTGCCGCCGCGCACCAGCGCGACACCATGGTATTTCTCGTGCGCCGGCGGCGTTGCCGCCATGTAGGCCTTGTAGCCTTCCGGATTGCTCACATCGATCTGCGGAAGCCAATAGCCCTTGGCCATCGCCTCAGCCTCCAAAGCAGCAATTACGGCTGCGGCCCGTCATAGCCTTCGACGATAATCATATCCGTGATGGCGTGCTTATGCCGTATCTTCATGTTCTCTTGGTATTCCGGCGATCGATAGCAAGCGAGCGCTGTGGCGTAATCCGGGAATTCGATGACGACGTTTCGCGATCGGCTGGCGCCTTCCGTGCATTCGAACGTGCCGCCGCGGATGACAAACCGGCCGCCGTATTTGCGGAAGATCGCCGGATTGGCGACGGCATAGGGCTTGTAGCCGTCTTCATCGTGAACGTCGACGCGTCCGATCCAATAACCCTTGGCCATGACGTGCTTCCTTCAATTGCTTTGCTTCGCTGCCGTGCCGATCTCCTCAATGATCGCCGCAGCCGCGGCCTTCGGATCGGCGGCGGCAACAATCGGCCGGCCGACCACGAGGTAATCGGCGCCGGCTAAGATCGCGGCGGTCGGGGTCGCGATTCGCTTTTGCTCGTCCTTGACGCTGCCGGGGGGCCGGATGCCGGGCGTCACCAAGGCCATGTCAGGCCCGACAAGCCGGCGCAGGCTGGCGGCCTCTTCGGGTGAACAGACCAAGCCGTCGACGCCGAGATCGCGCGCCTGCGCGGCGCGCCGGGCGACCAGTTCAGCCACCGGAAAGGCATAGCCGGCCGCGGCCAGATCGGCATCGTCGGACGAGGTGAGCACCGTGACGGCGAGGATGCGCAAACCGTTCTCGCGCGCCTCGACCGCGGCCTTCATGGTCTGTGGATAAGCATGCACGGTGAGGAAGGTGGCACCGAGCCGCGCCACGCTTTTGACGCCCTGCGCGACGGTATTGCCGATGTCATGCAGTTTGAGATCGACGAAGACCTGCTTGCCGGCGTCGATCAGCTTTTGCGAGAATCCGATGCCGCCCGCAAAGCCGAGCTGATAGCCGATCTTGTAGAACGACACCGTATCGCCGAGGCGGCCCACCATGGCCTCCGCCGCTTCAACGGAAGACACATCGAGCGCGACGATCAGGCGGTCGCGAGGTTGCAGCATGGCTTGGTCCATTGTCGGCGCATGATCCGTTCGCAGAATGCACTACCCCATCACGCTCGCCAATTCGACCAGCCTGCGCATGGCGGCCTTAAGCGCCAAGGCCTGCGCTTCGTCCTTGAGATTGTCGCGGTCGTCGAAGGCCTGCTCGGCGCGCGGCACCGACACTTGTTCGGGAATGACCAAAGCGCCGCAGCCGAGCTCCAAAATCTGCCGCAGCGCCATCAGCGACCGTATGCCGCCGCCCGAACCGCTCGCCGCCGAGCCGATCGCAAAGACCCGGCCTTTGAACGCTGCGTAAGCCGGCTCGCCCGGCTCGCGCACCCGCGAAATCCAGTCGATGGTGTTTTTGAGGAGCGGCGATACCGATGCGCTATATTCGGGGCTGGTGATGAACACGCCCTGGTGCGCGATGAGCATGCGCTTGAGCTGCGCCGCCGCCTGTGGCGGGCCGGAGCCGGCCACGAGGTCGGCGTCGAACAGCGGCAGGGCATAGTCTTCGAGCGAAATCCGCGTCACCTCGGCCTCGGCGAGCGCGAGCTCCTTGGCGGCGAGCGCCGCCAGCCGGGCATTCTGCGAGCCGGTGCGCAGCGAGCCGGGAATGACCAGGATTTTCGGAACAGCCATTTTTCGAATGCGGGTGGAAGAAGACCGTCAGGTCCTCCGATACACCCACACGCGCGCCGGAGGAATATTCATCCAGATGCGTTCGGAGGCTTCCGCGGAAAAGCCGCCGAGCCGCTTCGGCAGCGGCGACGCGACCGAATACGTGAACTGCACGAAGGGCGCGCCGGGCAGCATCAGATCGAATGCATCGCGTAACAGCCGCAAGCGCATTTTGATCGGCTTGGTGACCAGCGGCAGCCCGGAGACGACCGCGGCCGCCGGTTCCAGCAACAGCGTTTGGAGCAGCCGGCGCATACTATAGGCGTCGCCCTGCACCAGCGTGGCCTCGGGATAACGCGCGCGCAGGATGCGGCAAAAGCCGGGATTGAACTCCACCAGCACCAACCGGGACGGGTCGACGCCGTTGGCGACCAGGGCTTCCGTCACCGGCCCGGTCCCCGGGCCCAATTCGACCACCGGTCCGGTCGAGTTCGGATCGACATAACTCGCCATGGTGCGGGCGAGAATCTTGCCCGACGGAGTCACCGCGCCAATCGACAGCGGGCGTTCGAACCAAGAGCGGATGAAGCGCACTTCGTCGTCGAGCCGGATGCCTTTCTTCAGCTCGAACTGCTTGACCTGCTGCTCGATTTTCTTGCCGATGCCGTCGCGTTTTTGTTCGAAGAGCCGGATCTGGCGCCCGATCTTGCGCTCGATCATGTTCTTGCGGAACTCCAGGAAACGTAACTGTCGCTCGATTTTCTGTTCGAATTTTTGCAGGGCCGGAAGCGACATGACATCCACGGGACAAAGTCTTTTTATGACAAGATCTTGCCGCTTTTAAAACATTGCGGCGACAAAGGCCAGATCGGTTTCAGACCGACCCCGTACGACCGCCCAAGCCGTCGAGGAACTCCTTGACCTTGCCGAGAAAGCCCGCGGATTCCGGATGCGTCTCGACTGACGACAGACGGTCGAACTCGGCCAATAATTCACGCTGCTTCTTGGTCAATTTCTGCGGCGTCTCGACCATGACCTGGACATACATGTCGCCCGACTGCCGCGCGCGCAAAACCGGCATGCCCTTGCCCAGCAGGCGGAACCGGCGACCGGATTGCGTTCCCTCCAGGACCTTCACCTTGGTCTTGCCGCCGTCGATCGTCGGCACTTCGCATTCCCCGCCCAACGCAGCCGTCACCATGGACACCGGAACGCGGCAATGCAGATCGGCGCCCTCGCGCTGGAAGAACGGATGCGCGGCGATCGACAGGAAGATATAGAGGTCGCCCGGCGGCCCGCCGCGTACGCCGGCCTCACCCTCGCCGGCGAGCCGGATGCGGGTACCATCCTCGACGCCGGGCGGAATATTCACCGCCAAAGTCCGCTCCCGGGTGACCCGGCCGGAGCCCGCGCATGACGCGCAGGGGCTGTCGATCGACTGACCGCGGCCCTGGCAATTCGGGCAGGTGCGCTCGAGCGTGAAAAATCCCTGGGCGTGGCGGACGCGGCCCTGGCCGCCGCACATCGGACAGGTCTTCGGCTTGGTGCCGGCTTTGGCGCCGGAGCCGGAACAGGCTTCGCAGGTGACCGAGGTCGGAATGCGGATTTGCGCATTCTTGCCCGCGTAGGCTTCCTGCAACGCGATTTCCATATTGTAGCGCAGATCGGCGCCGCGCTCGCGGCCGGTGCCGCGGCCCCGGCCGCCGCCCGACATGCCGAAAATGCCTTCGAACAAATCGGAGAATGTCGTACCGAAATCGGCGCCGAAGCCCGCCGCACTGCCCGTGCCCTGCTCGAAGGCGGCGTGGCCGAAGCGGTCATAGGCCGCACGTTTGTCCGGGTCCTTTAAGACCTCATAGGCCTCGTTGATTTCCTTGAAACGATGCTCGGCATCCTTGTCGCCGGGATTGCGATCGGGATGGCAGACCATCGCCTGCTTGCGGAAAGCGGCCTTGATGTCGACGTCGGTCGCCGTGCGTTCGATCGACAGAGATTCGTAGTAGCAGCGCTTGGCCATCACCTCTCACCCGATGAGGTCCGGTTGTCCGAGATCTTGCGACTGTCCAAGACCTCGCGATTGTACAGGACGTTGCGGCCAAAGACTCGGCACAAGAACATCTTTGCACACGAACATGCACCCCCGTTTCGTTTCCGGGGGTGCGATTCTGAGGAGCCGTGACGGCATATCGCCTCGTTGGATCAAGCGGACTTTTTGTTCTTCTTGTCGTCGTCGACTTCGGTGAACTCGGCGTCGACGACGTCTTCCTGCTTTGCATCGGCACCGCCGCCGGCATCGGCATCGCCGCCCGGCTGTTGCTCGCCGGCCTGCTTATACATCGCCTCGCCGAGCTTCATGGACGCCTGCGCCAATGTATTGGTCTTGGCCGTGATCGCTTCCGCATCGTCGCCCTTCAAGGCTTCCTTGAGGTCGGCCATGGCGTTTTCGATGGCGCGGCGATCGGCCTCGCCGATCTTGCCGCCGTGCTCGGCCAGCGTCTTCTCGGTCGAATGGACCAGAGACTCGGCGTGATTTTTCGCCTCGACCTGGGCCTTGCGCTTCTTGTCCTCCTCGGCGTGAGCCTCGGCATCTTTGACCATCTTCTGGATGTCGCCCTCGGAGAGACCGCCGGAAGCCTGGATGCGGATC
>PLTE01000327.1 GCA_003164375.1 Hyphomicrobiales bacterium
GCTTGACGAACCACGACACCATGCCGGGATTGGCGCCGCAGCAGGACACCGCCGTGCTGCCACCGGGATTCTTGCGGCGCGCCGTCAGCACGGTTTCGCGCAGCGCATAGTTCGAGCGTGCTTCAGGACCGACCTTGGAATCGAAGTAAAAGCCCGGCCACGGCTCGACCACGGTGTCGATGTAAAGCGCGCCGATCTCGCGGCAGAATTCCATCAGTTCGAGCGAGGAGGTGTCGACCGACAGATTGACGCAAAAACCCTGACCGCCGCCTTCGGTGAGCAGCGGGGTAAGCAGCTTGCGGTAATTGTCGCGCGTGACGGCTTGGTGAATGAAGCGGATGCCGCGGTCGTCCAACAGTTTGCGGTCCTTATCCTCGGGGTCGATGACCACGAAGCGGGATTTGTCATAAGCGAAATGACGCTCGATCAAAGGCAGCGTGCCTTTGCCGATCGAGCCGAAACCGACCATCACGATAGGGCCGGTGATGCGGGCGTGAACGGGCCATTCGGTCATAATTCGAAGCCTCCGACAGCGATAACGGTGATATCCGCGGTAATGACGACACGGAAGAGACGCCGCGGACTTTGTCTGCGGCGTCCCCGTTTTTCTAGGTTCGCCTAATTAGGCCGCGAGCGAACGCCGGTCCTGTGATGCCAGATCCTGCGCCACCAGAGCCGCAAGGTCGGGTGCGGGCGCCGACCGGCCCGTGGCGCCGATCAGACCGCGGGCACCGTCGAGTGCGCCGGGCTGGAGCGCGAGCGCGAGCAGCCGGTTGCGATCGAAACGACCGGGCATCCACAAATCGCCGGTCGCCGCGGCCGTGAAGCCGAAACGGCCGTAATAAGCCGCATCACCGACCAGAAGGATCGCGCAATGACCGGCCATGCGCGCACGCGCGATCGCACGCCGCATCAGCGTCGTTCCGATGCCGCAGTTACGGTTTTGCGAATGGACCGCGAGCGGGCCGAGCAGCAGCGCCTCGCGCCCCGGACCGGCGCTGACGTGCCACAGCCGGACCGTCGCCACGACTCGGCCTTGGTCGACCGCGACCAGCGACAGCCCATTCGCCGGCAGACGGCCTTCGCGCAACCGTTCGGAGGTTTTGGCGAAACGCGCCGCGCCATAGGCCTCGTCGAGCAGCGTCTCGCGCGCTGCGATATCGGCGCGTTTTTCTTCCCGGATGGTCACCATGATCCGCTCCTTTCGGCTCTGGCGCCCCGGCGCGCCGTCCTTCCCTCCCCCGGGTGCGGGGAAGGGCTAGGCAAAGCAGCGCCGGAGCGAGGGGGTCTCAGATGTGGAAGGTCCGCAGCGGTTGGAAGCCGTTGAAGGCCACCGCTGCGTAGGTCGCGGTATAGGCGCCGGTGCCTTCGATCAGGACCTTGTCGCCGATCTCAAGGCTGATCGGCAGGTCGTAAGGCCGCTTCTCGTACAGCACGTCGGCTGAATCGCAGGTCGGACCGGCAAGCACGCATGGACCGACCTCATCGCCGTCGCGTGGCGTCTTGATCGGGTAGCGGATCGACTCGTCCATGGTTTCGGCGAGCCCGCCGAATTTGCCGATGTCGAGATAGACCCAACGCACGTGATCGTGCTCGCTCTTGTTCGATACCAGCACGACTTCGGCCTCGATCAGGCCGGCATTGCCGACCATGCCGCGGCCCGGCTCGATGATCGTTTCCGGGATGCGGTTGCCGAAATGCTTACGCAGCGCCTTGAAGATCGAGCGGCCATAGGACTCCACCGCCGGCACATCGCGCAGATACTTGGTCGGGAAGCCGCCGCCCAAATTGACCATTGTCAGGTTGATGCCGCGATCGGCGCAGGCGCGAAAGATCGCCGACGCCGACTTCAGCGCTTCATCCCAGGCCGCCGTGCGGCGCTGCTGCGAGCCGACATGAAACGACACACCGCAAGGCTCGAGCCCGAGCTTTTGCGCATGGTCGAGCACGTCGACGGCCATCTCCGGATCGCAACCGAACTTCCGCGACAGCGGCCATTCGGCGCCAGCGCAGCCGAACAGAAAGCGGCAGAACACTTTGGCGCCGGGCGCTGAGCGGCCGATCTTGTCGACCTCGGCCTTGCAGTCGACCGCGAACAGCCGAACGCCGAGCGCGTAGGCGCGCGCGATGTCGCGTTCCTTCTTGATCGTGTTGCCGAAGGAAATGCGCTCGGACGTGGCGCCGGCCGCAAGCGCCATCTCGATCTCGGCGACCGAGGCGGTGTCGAAGCAGGAGCCCAGCGCGGCGAGCAGCGACAACAGCTCGGGCGCCGGGTTCGCCTTAACGGCATAGAACACCCGGCTATCCGGCAGGGCCTTGGCAAAAGCACGATAGTTTTCGCGCACGACGTCGAGATCGACGACAAGGCAAGGCCCATCGTCGAGGCCCTCGTCGTGGCGGTGACGCAGAAAGTCGCGGATGCGCTCGGTCATGGGAGCCGCTCCTTCATCCAGGTTCAAGGGGCCAAGCTACGAATAGCCGTTTGGCCCGGCGTTGAAGTTCAGCCGACCACGCTCGCGCGCAGACGGCCGGCGTCAGCGGCCAAAGAGCTTGGCGCCTGCCGTGCGATGGGGACACGGTGCAGGCGCGCGGCGCTTCAAACCGAGATGCTGCCTTGGATTGGAGCGGGAGAACCCGTTCCGCACGGCCGGCAAGATGGACAAGCCTCTTCGGGTGCTGACCTGTGGACGGCCAACGAGACCAAAAAAGCCCGCTCCGTCGTTGCTTTAAGCCGCGTCCCCCGTTGAGCGCGGGGTGCGCCGGTTTCGCCTCCGGCTGCCGATCACGTAGTGAGGTTGTAAACTTCCAACCTCAGGCGACTGTCCGGCCTCTTGTCCGGATGCCTACCGATCGAGACACGGCCACAGGCACGTGCGAATTTGGGCGACCGGCAAATAGTCGCATTAAACTTTCATTGCAAGAAAATTCGACGCGAGAGTCAAAAATTTCTTGCGCGCGACCATGTTCGCGCGCACGCGCGCGCCGCTTTCCGCGACCGCGTGGCTTGTGATAGGTGCGAAGGTCTCGTCCAACTCGCTTCCGACAGGTGCCGCGATGCCTTCTTTACCGATCACCTTCGCGTGCGGTCTCTACGACCGCATGCTGGCGCTGCAAACCGGCGACATCAAACCCGACGGCATCGATCTCGACTTCCTCGTCATCGATAATCCGCGCGAGATTTTCGACCGGATGAATAACAAGCTCGAATTCGGCGCCTGCGAAATGTCGAGCTCGGAGTTTGTCAGCCGCTTTGCCGCCGATAAGCTGCCTTATGTGGCGTTGCCGGTGTTCGCTTCGCGGGTGTTTCGCCACGGCTTTATCGTCGTCAATCGCAACTTCGTGAAATCGGCGGCGGACCTTGCCGGCAAGCGGATCGGCGTGCCGCTCTATACCCAGACCGCCGCGATCTTCGTCCGCGGCTTGATGCAGCACGATCTCGGCGTCGACCTCTCCGGCATCGAATGGGTGCAGGGCGCAGTCAACGAGCCGGGCGCCTACGGCCATCCTTCGGTGATGCCGCTGCTCAAGCCGGTCAACGTCACGCCGAACCAGAGCGGCAAGTCGCTGAGCGACCTGCTCGAAGCCGGCGAGATCCACGCCATCATCGGCTCGAACCTGCCGCACGCGCTCAAGCGCCATCCCGACGTGGTGCGACTATTCCCCGATTACCGCGCCCGGGAGCAGGATTATTTCCGCCGCACCAAGATATTCCCGATCATGCATTTGATCGTCATCCGCAACGACATCTACCAGCGCCATCCCGAGGTCGCGGCAAGTCTCTACAAGGCCTTCGACGCGGCGAAGAACCGCGCGCTGGAGAAAATGCGCTATCCTGGCACGCTGCGCTACATGCTGCCTTGGCTACCCGACGATATCGAGCAGATCGACGATTTGTTCGGCGGCGATTGCTGGCCCTATGGCCTAGAGCCGAACCGGCCTACGCTTGAGGCCTTGGTGGCCTACATGGCCGAGCAGGGCCTGATCGCAGAGCCGATCCCGATCGAGAAGCTGTTCGTGCCGACTTTCGGCTAGCCCGCCGCGGCACGGCGCAAGGCGCGCTCGACCATGACGCCGATCAGAGTTTTGCGATAGCGGCCGGTGGCGTGGATGTCGTCCGGCGGATCGACGGCGGCAGACGCTGTGGCCTCGGCTTTGGCGATCGTCGCCGCGGCGACGATGTTGCCGTTGAGAACCTGCTCCACCGCCGTCAAGCGCAGCGGCCGGTCGGCGACCCCGATGGCGCCGACATGGCTGCCGACTGCCTTGCCGTCATCGTCCTGGTCGTAAAACAACGCTGCCGCCGCCAGCGCGAAGTCGCCGCGGCGGCGGGCGAATTCGACAAAGCCGAAGCGGCGTCGTGCCGGCCAGGCCGGGAACCGGATTTCCGTAATGATTTCGTCGGGCGTGAGCGCGGTCGTCAGCGGGCCGCGAAAGAAATCCTCAGCTGCGAGCACGCGCGCGCCGGCTTGGCCGACGACGACGATCTTGGCCGCGCAAGTGACGGCGATGCCGGGCAGTTCGGCGGCGGGATCGGCATGCGCCAGACTGCCGCCGACCGTGCCGCGATTGCGGATCTGGTAATGCGCGACATGCCCGACGGCCGCCACCAGGAGCGGATGCGCCTGAAGCAACCGCGCGTCTTCGAGGATGTCGCGCCAGCGCACCATGGCGCCGAGCGCGACGCCGTCGTCGGCGATTCTGATCTGCCGCAGCTCCGAAACTTTGCGCAGATCGACGAGGAGCGACGGCGCGGCGACGCGAAACGCCAGCATCGGCACCAGGCTCTGGCCGCCGGCCAGCGGCTTCGCCTCGCCGTCGTGCGCGGCCAGAAGCGCTACGGCTTCGGCGATGCTCGCCGGGCAGATATATTCGAAGGGCGGAAGTTTCATGAAATGCTCATCGCCTCCGATTGCTACGCGTAGCGCTTCGCGCCATCCGGGCTACAAGCCCTCACTCAGCATCCGATCGGCCAGCTTTTCCGCCACCATGATGGTCGGAATATTGGTGTTGCCGCGCGGCACCGTCGGCATGATCGACGCGTCGATAACGCGCAGGTGCTCGAAGCCGTGAACCCGGCCGGCGGAATCGGTCNNGGTCACCGCCGCGCGATCCTCGGCTGAGCCCATGCGGCAGGTCCCGACCGGATGGAAAGTCCCGCCGACATTGTTGCGGACGTGGTCGGCGAGCGCCTCATCGTCCTCGACCAAGGCGGCGAGATCGACCCGCCGGTCGGCCAGCGTCGCAAAGATCGGCGCGGCGAGCGGCGGCACGGCATCGATCAGGGCGGCGACGGCCGCGCTCTTGATCTTGTTGCCCAGTGTGATCCGATTGAGGAGCCGCAGCCGGTCGTTGAACTTCACCGGAAAGGACAGCGTGGTCATGGCGCGCACGGCGTCGTGCTGCAAAATCTCGACGCAGCGGCGAAAGCCCTGCATGAAGCGCTTGAGGTCGAGCTCGTGGCCGGTGAAGTTGAACTCGACCTGCGGATAGATCGCCGGATCGGCTGCGACGAGCGACACCCGGCCGCGCGCCATCGGCTTGAGCAGCGACGTCGCGAGATTGCCGACCTGGTGCCCGAGCGGGCTCCACGAGGTTTTGCACTGCACATTGAGATACATGTCGGCCGGCGGCGCGCCGGGCAGGCCCGAGGAGTAGCGGAACGCCGTCATCGGGTGGGGCCGGATTTTCGCCGATTGCCGCGCGCCGGGCTTCTGCAACAGACCGATAAAGATGATGGCATGATTGGACAAATTTTCGCCAACGCCCGGCAAGTCGGCGCGCACCTCGATGCCGAGTTTGCGCAGCGCCGCCGCTGGCCCAACGCCTGCCCGCATCAAGAAGGCCGGCGAATGAATGCCGCCGAGTGCGACAATGATTTCGCGGCCGTGGAATTCCGTCTGCTCGTCGCCGAGCGTGACCCTGACGCCAGTTGCGCGGCACCCGTCGAACAACAGCCCGGTGGCTTTAGCGCGGTCAACAATGCGCAGATTGGGGCGCCGGCGCACCTCGGCACCGAGGTAACAGATCGCCGCCGAGGCACGCTTCTGGGGCCAGTTGCTCATCGGCACCCCACCATAGCCGTCGCGAAAATCGGCATTCATGTCGGCGACGAACGGGATCTGGCGTTCCTGCGCGAAAGCGTGCACCGCCTTCGCCAATGGCGCCCAGTCCTCCGCCTTGGTGCGGCGGATCGGAACCGGTCCATCCTTGCCGTGCAGCGCGCCGTCGAAATCCCAATCGGATTCGAGCTTGCGGTAATAGGGCAGCACGTCGTCCCAACCCCAGCCGGCAGCGCCGAGCGCTTGCCATTCGGCATAATCGTCAGGCGTGCCGCGATAAGCGACCATGCCCATCACGCTTGAGCCGCCGCCGATGACGCGGCCTTGAAGAAATCCGATCGGTGGCGAATTGTCTTTGCGCCGCCAATGCACCTTCAGCGCGGGCCAGAAATAGGCGTCGTTGTAATAAGACCGCGCATAGGAATCGAGCACGTCGGCCGGCTCGGCGCCCGGCAGCATGTCGCGCCCCGCTTCCAGCAGCAACACGCGCAAGCTGGACCGCGCCGACAACCGGTTCGCCAGCACGCAGCCGGCAGCCCCGGCCCCGATGATGATGACATCGAAGCTTTCCGTCATTGAATTTCACACCTCGGAATCAAATGCCCCGGATTTTAAAGCCTTGGCTGCAGACTACCCTGCCCCGCCTGCGCCCCGCCACCCCGCCTTCGATTGAACATCGCCCCTTCATGCTTTACTGGATCACCGGCCAGCGCAAGCCAATGTCACTAGAGAGCCAGGGCTCGGACCATGACCGCCACCAAAACGCTCCACGGCGTGATCGCCGCGATCGCAACCGCCATTGACGACGGAGGCGAGCCGGATCGGGCGCGCTCGACCGCGCTAGCGCGCTACCTGCTTGCCAACGGCTGCGACGGTCTCAATGTGCTAGGCACCACCGGCGAAGCAACCTCGTTCTCGCTCGACCAACGCCGGCGCGTGATGAGCGCCTATGCCGAAAGCGGGCTGCCGCTCGATCGGATGATGGTCGGCACCGGCGCCGCGGCGGTTGCCGATGCCGTTGCACTGACCAAGCACGCCGCCGAGCTCGGCTTCGCCGGCGCGCTGGTACTGCCGCCCTTCTATTACAAGGGTGTGCACGACGACGGCTTGGTCGCCTATATCGACGCCATCCTGACGGCGACCACGCCGCGGCCGATCCCGATTTATCTTTACCATTTTCCGGCGCAATCGGGCCTGCCCTGGCACGTCGCGCTGATCCGCCGCCTGCTTGACACATTCGGCGAACGCATCGTGGGCTTAAAGGATTCTTCGGGCGACATGGCCTATGCCCGCGAGGCCGCCGCCATCCTGCCCCGCTTTAAAGTCTTCCCTTCGACCGAAGCGGCGCTGCCGGACGCCCGTTCGGGTCCGTTTGCCGGCTGCATCTCGGCGACCGCCAATCTCAACGCCGAGCTTTGCGCACGGGCCTACCGCTCGGGTGACGCCACGGCGCTGGCGGAGGCGGTGGCGATCCGCAAATTGTTCGACGGCAAGCCTTTGGTCCCGGGCGTAAAAGCGCTCCTCGCCCATATTCATGGCGAGCCGCAATGGACGCGGGTGGCGCCGCCGCTATCGGCGTTTCCGGCAGCCGACCGCGCCGCGGTGGTGTCCGGCTATGAGGCGATTCGCGTGAAGCAGGTTGGCTAGGGGATTTTCGGGCGTTGACGCTGGGCTCTTACGCCCCTATAAGCCCGGCTCTCTCTCACGATAGCCGATACACGATACCTAATGGCCAATACCAAGTCCGCTAAGAAAGCCGCTCGCCAGAGCGCGCGCCGCACCGTGATCAATAAGTCGCGGCGCACGCGTGTGCGTTCGGTGACGCGCAAAGTCGAAGAGGCCATCGCCGCCGGCGATCGCGCGCTTGCGCTCGCCGCCATGGCCGACGCCGAGCCCGCGATTATTCGTGCAGCGCAAAAAGGTATCGTGCACCGCAACGCAGCTCGCCGGAAAGTCTCGCGGCTCGCTCACCGGATCGCCAAGCTCGGAAAAAAATAGTTTCCCGACGGCTTATTCGACAATTTCCGACTTCGTGTGCGATCCAAAAAAGTGGATTGCCATCAACCTGTTGTGGAATTGTCACATCTTTAAACCATAATGCGCGTTGTATTGTTTTCGGTGGCAACCTTATCGATTCTTGTTTGCTCCGCATCTCCTTCGCGACGGTTACCCCGAAAAAATGGACAGAATAATTGGTGCATAATGAATGGGTTATGCACATGAGAAGCCCGGGGCTTTGAATCGACCGGAAATCTGACGGCTGCTTTCTTATTTGTTCCAGTCACCGGATTTATACATTTCAGTTTTTTGTCAGCCATGTGAATCGCAAACTGAGTCAATACTTTGGGCTCAAGACGGCGATAGCGCTTCCGGCCCGAGCTTCTGAAAGACCACGGTTGTCGCGGCTTTTTGCGGTTGCGGACCAGAAATCGCATGCTACCTTTCACTTCCCTTCGGTTTCGAAGGTCTTCAAAAATCGGCCTAAACGGAAACTCGTCAAAGAATGGGTGCGGGAGAGCTGTGTCTACGTCAGTGTACTTTCAATGTCCTCACTGTCCCGAGTTCTGAGCGAAGAGGACCGCTTAGAGTGTCCACCGAACTACTGGAATAAAGCAGATGGCAGTTTCGCAGCAGAGCTGCACAGAGATTCAGTGACAACCATCGAATCTGGGAGCGATGGAGGGTGGGGCATGACAACGACAATGCACGAACCGATTTCGACTGCGAGCCTTATATGGCCCGAAAGCTGTTGGCCTAGAGCCGCGTCCAGCGGCTGAACTGGCGCGGCGTTTTGCTGCTGTCGCGTTCGGTCTTACCGAACGCGCTAGTAGCTCAGATCACCCCCAAAATTTAATCGAGTTGCATCTCGGCATCGTCGGGTGTGGCGGGGTTGCCGCCACCTGACGCGCCAAGTTCAACCCCCTCGGACGGAAAAGCAGACCAAAATGACGAACACGGATCAGGAGCGCTGGCGGCGAGTGAGGGAGCGGCTGCGTTCCGTACTTGGCGACGATGTGTTTAGCAGTTGGTTCGGGCGCATGGAGCTCGATGGCGTGGATAAGAGTGTCCTCCGGCTATCGGTGCCGACGCGCTTCCTGCGGAATTGGATCCAGTCGCATTACAGCGAAAAGGTGCTGTCCCAGTGGCAAGAGGAGGAGCCGGAAATCACGCGTCTGGAATTGAGCGTTCGCTCGGCCACACTGCGGCCAACTACGCCAAAGCTCAAAGCGCCGGAGCCGCCGGCGGCCGCGCGCGAAGCGCGCGACGGATCTGCAATGGACGGCGCCAATGCACGCGCCAGCGTGCCGTTCATGACGGTGCATGAGGCGCTCGGCGGTTCTCCACTCGACCCTCGCCTCACCTTCGAGACGTTCGTCGTCGGCCGTTCGAATACGCTTGCGCAGGCCGCGGCGAAACAGGTCGCTACCAGCCGGCGCGGCGAATCGCTGATGTTCAACCCGCTCTACATCCACGCCGCGGTTGGCCTCGGCAAAACGCATCTGTTGCAGGCCATTACCTGGGCCGGCAACAACGGCGGCGACCGCAAAATGCTCTATCTGACGGCCGAGCGATTTATGTACGGTTTCGTCTCAGCGCTTCGCTCCCAGACGACGCTCGCCTTCAAGGAAGCAGTGCGCGCGATCGACGTGCTGGTGATCGACGACATGCAGTTTCTGCAAGGCCGTTCGACGCAGGCCGAATTCTGCCACACCCTGAACGCCCTGATCGACGCCGGTCGCCAAGTCATCATTGCCAGCGATCGCCCGCCGGCCGATCTGGAGAGCCTCGACGACCGGGTACGTTCCCGGCTCGCCGGCGGGCTTGTGGTGGAGATCGGCTCGCTCGGCGAAGAATTGCGGCTCGAAATTCTCAAGAGCCGCATTACTGCGGCTCGCCTGCATCATCCCGGCTTCGAAGTGCCGGCGCCGGTGCTGGTCTTCATCGCCAAATCAGTGACGCATAACGGCCGCGACCTTGAGGGCGCCGTCAACCGGCTGTTGGCTCACTCAAAGCTCACCGGCCAGGCCGTGACGCTCGAGATGGCGGAGCGCGAAATGCGCGACCTGATCCGACCGGTCGAGCCGAAGCGGGTCAGAATCGAAGACATCCAGCGCATCGTCGCCCGCCAATATAATGTCAGCCGCGCTGACCTATTATCGTCGCGCCGCACCGCCAATGTCGTGCGCCCGCGTCAGGTAGCGATGTACCTGGCGAAGGTCCTCACGCTACGCTCGCTGCCCGAGATCGGCCGCCGCTTCGGCGGGCGTGACCACACCACCGTGCTACACGCGGTGCGCAAAATCGAGAACCTGGCCGGCAACGACAGCGCATTCGCGGAGGAGATCGAGGCACTCAAACGCCAGCTTCAGGACTGATCCGCGGTCCCGGTGGTCTTTCCCGATCGGTATTCCGGGCCGGTTCTTCTCAGAGGCTGTGAATAGGCCGGGATAAGCCCGGCTCAATTGCGCCGCGGGCTTGCCGAAAGCATCCCGCCACGCCACTTTTGTCGTCCGCCACATTGTTGGCCGCCATATTGGCAACCTTGGCTACGGATTGCGCAATGAAGGTCACTGTAGAGCGTTCCGAATTGCTGAAGTCGCTGGGCCACGTCCACCGCGTGGTCGAGCGCCGCAACACCATTCCGATCCTTGCCAACGTGCTGTTGCACGCCGACCGCTCAAAGCTGGCGCTCAAGGCCACCGACCTCGATGTCGAAGTGACCGATACGATCGCGGCCGAGGTCGGCCCCGGCGGCTCCACCACGGTGCCCGCACACATGTTCTTTGATATCGTGCGCAAGCTTCCCGAGGGCGCACAGATCATCCTGGAATCATCGAATGACCGCGCCGCACTGTCGATCCGCGCCGGCCGTTCGCGCTTTACCCTGCAGACGCTGCCGGAAAGCGATTTTCCCGATCTCGCGCCGGGCGAAATGACGCACAAGTTCGTGCTCAAGGCCGCCGATCTCAAACGGTTGATCGACAAGACCCAATTTGCCATCTCGACCGAAGAGACGCGCTACTACCTCAACGGGATCTATCTGCATGCTGCGGGTTCGGGGAAAGCGCAGACGCTACGCGCGGTCGCGACCGACGGCCACCGCCTGGCGCAAATGGAACTTGAACTGCCGAATGGCGCCGCCGGCATGCCCGGCATTATCGTGCCGCGCAAAACCGTCGGCGAAGTGCAGCGCCTGATGGAGGACAGCGAAGCCGAGGTCGCGATCGAGATCTCGCCGGGAAAGATCCGCTTCACGATCGGTCAGGCAATCCTGACATCGAAGCTGATCGACGGAACGTTCCCCGATTACGCGCGGGTCATTCCGCTCAACAACGACAAAGAATTGGTCGTCGACAAGAAGGAATTCGAGGCCGCGGTCGATCGTGTTTCGACCGTGTCGAGCGAGCGCGGCCGCGCCGTCAAATTGTCCATCAGCGCCGGCCGGCTGTTACTGTCCGTCACCAATCCGGACTCCGGCAGCGCCAATGAGGAACTCGAAGTCGAATACGAAGCCGACCCGATCGACATCGGTTTCAACTCGCGCTACCTGCTCGACATCGCAGGCCAGATCGAGAGCGAAGCCGCGGTGCTTAGATTAGCCGATCCCGGCTCTCCGACGCTGATCCAGGATAAGGACCCGCATGGCGCGCTGTACGTGCTGATGCCGATGCGGGTTTGACAGACGTCGGTAATCAGTAGTCAGTGATCGGACGGTCGAACCTTAGCGGCCGGGATTTTCTCCCTCCCTGATGTCTGATCGCTGATCCCTGGATGCTTCGTCGCCTAACCCTGACCAACTTCCGCAACTACCACGCGGCGTCGCTCGAAGTTGATGCAACGAGCGTTGTGCTGGTCGGGCCCAACGGCGCGGGCAAGACCAATCTGATCGAAGCGATTTCCTTCCTCGCGCCAGGCCGTGGTCTGCGCCGCGCCACCCTCGACGAAGTGGCGTTCGGCGAGGGCGATGGCTCGTGGGCGGTCTCGGCCGAGATCGAGGGCGCACTGGGGCTTGCTACGCTCGGCACCGGGATCGAGCGGGCGGCTGAGGACGGCGCCGCGGTCCAGCGCAAGTGCCGGATCGATCGCGAGCGGGTGGGCTCGGCGGCGAGTTTCGCCGATCACCTGCGGGTGGTCTGGTTGGTGCCGGCGATGGATGCGTTGTTTGCCGGCGCGCCGTCCGAGCGCCGGCGTTTCCTCGATCGTCTGGTGCTGGCCGTCGATACCGACCACGCCAGCCGGGTCAACGCGCTGGAACGTGCGCTACGCTCGCGTAACCGGCTATTGGAGGACCCGCGGCCGGATCCGCATTGGCTCGATGCCGTCGAGCACGAAACTGCCGAACTGGCCGTCGCGGTCGCGGGGCTGCGGGTCGAGACGGTGCGCAGGCTCGAAGCGGTGCTGACGCACCGCAAGGACGCGGCATTCCCGCCCGCCCAGATTGCGCTTGATGGCTGGATGGAACAGCTCATCCCAGCCCATCCCGCCGCCGAAGTGGAACAGCGCTACCGCGCGGTATTGCACGACAATCGCGCCCGCGATGCCGCGGCTGGGCGCACGCTCGACGGACCGCATCTGACCGATCTCAGGGTCAGCTATGCGGCAAAAAACATTGCCGCCGCTGACGCTTCGACCGGGGAACAAAAAGCGCTGCTGATTGGCCTCGTGCTGGCGCATGCGCGATTGATCGCCGAGATGACCGCGCACGCTCCGATCCTTTTGCTCGACGAAGTCGTGGCACATCTCGATCCGGCGCGGCGCCACGCGCTGCACGGCGAGCTCCGCGCGCTCGGTACCCAGGTCTGGATGACCGGCGCCGATCCGGCTTTGTTTGCCGAAATCGCCGATGACGCGACTGTGGTCGAGGTCGCGGCCGGACGACTCGAACCGCGACCGCGGCGAAGCTGACAGCGCGGTCCCTCGAAAAGTTCCAAAATGCCTCCCGCCTTACGCTGCACTCATTGGGGAACAGAAGTGCGAGCAGCCTCTTTATCTCTCAGGCGCAGGAAATGTCCGACACGGGACAAAGGCCCAACAACAATGCCGGAACTGGCAGAAGATCTAATCGTCCGCAATCTTATCGAATCCCTCGCGCGCCTGCATGAGGATCTGGATCGCATGGAACTCTGGGCCGCCGCCCTGGGCTCGTTCCAACATCCGATACCCGATTACGTGCCGGTTGAGCGGCATCTCCTCAAGCCCGCGACGCGACGCCCATCGCGAGGGGCCGGACCGTAACCGTGGCCGGGCGGCGCGGGGTCCGATTTGTCATTGCCGAAGCGTTATCTGTTGCGGCCATTTCGGGGCCGAATCGGGGCCCGTTTCAGCGCCGGTAAAAACCTTGAAAAGTAGCGATTTGACAATATCTTAATCGAAGTCGATTTGCGCTGTACGTAAGCCGAATTTCGTGTACAAGAATCTTTGATTCACCCGCGCTTTTTTGCAAGCGATTCGACAGCAACATGTTCGAAAGCTTTATGCATGGCCGAACCTATCCGTAAGCCAACCCCTTCGCCTTCCGATTACGACGCAGAATCGATCAAGGTGCTCAAGGGGCTCGATGCCGTGCGCAAACGGCCGGGCATGTATATCGGCGACACCGATGACGGATCGGGCCTCCATCACATGGTCTACGAGGTGGTCGACCACGCCATCGACGAGGCGCTGGCCGGCCACGCCAAGCTCATCACGATCACGCTCAACGCCGACGGGTCTTGCGCCGTCACCGACGACGGGCGCGGCATTCCAACGGACATCCACCCGGAAGAAGGCGTGTCGGCGGCCGAGGTCATCATGACCCAGCTGCACGCGGGCGGGAAATTCGACCAGAACTCCT
>PLTE01000433.1:0-254 GCA_003164375.1 Hyphomicrobiales bacterium
CAATACGCCGCGCGACGCGATTTCGCGCCTCGAACAGATGATCGGCATGGCCGGGCTGCCGATGACCATCGCTTCGATCCGCGGCCAGATCGCTTCCGCCATCCGCGTCATCGTGCAGCTGTCGCGGCTGTCCGACGGCAAGCGCCGGGTGATGAGCATCGCCGAGATCACCGGGCTGGAAGGCGACATCATCCAGATGCAGGAGATCTTCAAATTCGTGCGCACCGGTACGGCTCCCGACGGCGCCGTGCAGG
>PLTE01000433.1:279-4061 GCA_003164375.1 Hyphomicrobiales bacterium
CCATTTCCAGGCGACCGGCGTGCGGCCGCGCTTCCTCGCCGATCTCGTCGCCATGGGCATCAAGCTGCCCGGCACTTATTTCGATCCGTCGCAGCCGTTGTGAGCGCAAGTGATGACTAGCACCGCCAAATTAATTCGTCATTGCGAGCGAAGCGANNTCTGGATTGCTTCGTCGCTCCGCTCGTCGCAATGACGATCCAGCGGAATCGCTGACCGCCATGTTCGACATCGATCCGATCTATCTGGTCTGGCTGTTCGTCGCGCTGGCGGCAGGGCTGACCGTCGAAGCCATCTATCTGATGTGTTTTTCGGCGGCGTCCTATCGCAGCCAGATCAACCGCCGGCTGATGATCACCAAGGACCGCACCGACCGTGAAAGCGTGCTGGTCGAATTGCGCCGCGAGCGCGGGCTGACTTCGGGCGGCGATTACCGGCTCAATCTGGTCGCGCTCAACCGGCTGATCCTGCAATCCGGACTTACCTTGGGCCTCACCCGCCTGATCGTCTGCGTCGTCATTTTCGCCGTGATCGCCTTCGCGGCGGTTTACGCGTTTCGCCACAGTCTCGTCGAGGCGGCGGTGGCGGCGCTGTTGAGCGCGACAGTCCTGCCGGTCGTCGTTCTCAAAATGCTGCGCAGCCGGCGGCAGAAGAAATTCGGCGCCCAATTCCCCGATGCGCTCGACATCATCGTGCGCAGCCTGCGTGCCGGCCATCCGGTGCCGATCGCCGTGTCCATGGTGGGGCGCGAAATGACCGATCCGATCGGCTCGGAATTCGGCATCGTGTCCGATGAAATCACCTACGGCGCCGAGCTCGAAGCCGCGATGCGCAATCTGTATGCCCGCATCGGCTCCGACGATCTGCCGCTGTTTGTCACCGCGGTCGCCATCCAGGGCTCGACCGGCGGCAATCTCGGCGAGATTCTGGAAAACCTGTCCGGCGTCATTCGTCAGCGCTTTAAGATGCGGCGCAAAATCCGGGCGCTGGCGGCCGAGGGCCGCGCCTCGGCGTTGATTCTTTCGGCGCTGCCGATCGGCATGTTCATCGTCATCCAGTTCATCGCGCCGGATTTCTACGGCTCGGTCTGGGTCGAGCGCTTGACCAAGCTGTTGTTGTTCGGTGCCGCCGGCTGGATGGCGCTCGGCAATCTGGTGATGTTCAAGATGGTCAATTTCAAGATTTGAACCGATGGCAACAAACGATGACCCTCGTTCCGTCACCCTGAGGTGCGAGCGCAGCGAGCCTCGAAGGGCGACGGCCACCCAAGTCGGCGCCTGCCGACTTGGCACTATGCATTCCGAAATCGCTATCCGGATTTCGGTTGCGCCTCGGCCGTATCCTTCGAGGGCCGCTTCGCGGCCACCTCAGGATGACGGTCAACTAGAGCGAGCTGGGATCTAAAACATGGATTCCGGTAGTGCCATAAACCTGTTCGGCGACAACGCAGCGACCATGCTGAGCGTGCTGGTGTTCCTCGCCGCGGGCACGCTTGCCTTCGCGGTGATGCTCGGCATGCGCGCCCGCGACGCGGTACGCCGCCGCGCCGCGCGCGTCGGCATCGCCGACGATGCGCCCGCCGGCCGCCGCTCGCTGCATTTTTCCGGATTGAAGGCGGCGCAAAAGCTCATCGACTATACCACCAAGCATTATTCCTCGGCCGACGGCAAAGACATCAAGGTGCTGCGCCGCCGCCTGATCGAGGCCGGCATCTACGATCCGCATGCCGCGGCTTATTTTTTCATCGCCCGCGCGGGCATGGCGGTCGGTCTCGCCATGGCGGTGTTTTTCGGCCTGCCGCTTCTCGGCCTGCACGCCGCGACCTCGTTCTGGCTGTTCGTCATCTGCGGCGGCGTGCTCGGCTATCTCCTGCCGAGCCTGTTTCTCGACCGCCTGATCGCGGCGCGGCGGCTCGAGCATCAGGCCGGATTCCCCGATTTCATGGATCTCTTGGTGGTCTGCGCCGATGCGGGCTTAAGCATGGAGGCGGCGCTCGATCGGGTCGGCCGCGAGCTCGGCATGTCCTATCCGTCGCTGGCCGCCAATATCCACATGGCCAATCTCGAAATCCGCGCCGGCCGCACCATGACCGAAGCGCTCGAACATCTGGGCGACCGGCTCGGCCTCGACGAAGCGCGCTCCTTCGCCACGCTCATTGCGCAGTCCGACGAGCTCGGCTCCTCGATCGGCGATGCGCTACGCGTCTATTCAGACGACATGAGGCACAAACGATTGTCGCGCGCCGAGGAGAAGGCCTACAGCCTGCCCGCCAAGCTCGCGGTGCCGATGATGCTGTTCATCTTTCCGGTGCTGTTCGTCGTCATCCTCTGCCCGGTCATCGTGCGGCTGGCGACCGGGAATTGGGGCTGATTTTCTCTCCTCTTCCGCAAGCGGGGAAGGCCGGTACGCCAAGCGTGCCGGATCAAGCAAGTGTTGGTGAGGGCACCTTAACTGTCGTCGCCTAGCCTTCCCCAATTGGGGGAGTCCGCCAGGCGGCGGCGCGCGGTCATGACGATCCGAGGAACGCGGGTTCTGATCCTGATGGTCGCGGGCGCGGTCAGCCTTGCTGGTGTCCTTGCCGGCTGCTCGACCGCGACCAGGCTCGGCGATGCGGTGCCGGCCGATCAACATCCGGTAGTGGCCGCCAATCCGCCGACCGATGCCGCGTCAAGTCCCGACATCACAGGTTCTGTCGGCAAGCCCCGGACCGAACAGACTGTGTCGCCGCCAAAGGCGACGCCATCGGCTCCGCCGCCGGAGACGCCGCTGCTGAACGCCATTCTGCCGCTGATGCTTCTCGGCGCTGGAACGTGACGCGTAGAAGCGCCACAGCCAGCATTCCTTAACCAACCTCGCCTAGCGTGGCCTATCCGGGGAGTTCGCCCGACGGGGCGGAGCGCGTTCATGAGTATCCGAGGTGCGCGGGTCCTGATCCTTGTGGCGGCGGGCCTGATTGGCGTTGCCGGCGGTCTTGCCGGCTGCTCGTCCTCCGGCAAATTCGGCGATCTGGCAGCGTCGGACAAACCTTCGAGCGATGCCGCGGCGAGCCCCGATACCACGGGCTCCGTCGTCACCCAACCGGCCGAGCCGGGACCGAGCGGCGAGCCGGTGGCGCCGTTGTCGAAGCCGGGCCTTGTCGGGGACGACCCCAACGACGACGTCACCCTCGGCAAGAAATATTTCCGCAGCAACAATTTCGGCCTCGCCGAAAAGAGCTTCCAAACCGCCGTCGAGAAGCATCCCAACGACGCCGAGGCCTGGGTCGGGCTGGCGTCGTCCTACGACCGGCTGCACCGCTTCGATCTCGCCGACCGCGCTTACGGCCAGGCGCTGCGCATCGTCGGCCCGACGGTGGAAGTCCTCAACGACGAAGGCTTCTCCTACATGCTGCGCGGCGACTACGCCCGGGCCTATAGATTGCTGCAGCAGGCGCAGGCCAAGGACCCGGCTAACCCTTACGTCCAGGCCAATCTGGATCTGCTGTCGCAGAGCCGGCACGAGGGCAAGGCGGTGCAATAGGGCGCTTTGCCGCCCGCTGCTCCGTTCGACCCGTACTCCTTCGAGGCGCGCCCACGGCGCGCACCTGAAAATGACAGGAAAAATGGCGTAATTTTTTCAGCGACACCCTCTTGATATTCGTCACCGACAGGAATATATTCCCGCAATCCCGCCCATCGAAGGGGCGTCGACCGGTGACAGCCGAGCGATGGGGCGGGTGCGGTTCCTGCGGGCGGGGCTTGTAACCTCGCTCCCGGGCGGTCCGGGCATCGCTTCGGCCGGCATTA
>PLTE01000270.1 GCA_003164375.1 Hyphomicrobiales bacterium
AGCGGCGGTATGTTGCTTCTTCTTCGCTCTTCGACTTTTCTTCAAACTCCGTTGGCGGAATCGCAGCCAGGCGACGCCAGGCTCGGCTGTGTTTTGGATATGCCGAGTTTCGAAAGAGTAGCAACTTGCGACCCTTTTTTGCTTACGCGTGGTCGGTCCCCTACGCCGCGCCATTTCCGGCAGCATTTCGGCCCGCAATGGTGCAAATCGAGGTGTGCGACTCATATCACGACGCCCGAGCGAAACTGCACGCGCTTGCTAGCTATGTGCTTGCTAGGCCGATTCGGCAATTTGGCTGATACCGCACAAACTATTGAAATGATTGGCGCGCCCGAGAGGATTCGAACCTCTGACCTCTGCCTTCGGAGGGCAGCGCTCTATCCAGCTGAGCTACGGGCGCATTGCGGTCTAGATAGCGGAACGCCAACAGCGCGGCAACGGCCCGTGGCCAATGGTCAGCGGTCTTGCCGCTTGCGTCATCGGCTCCTAAGCTTTGCGTCCAAGATCGAGGGAGAAGCCTGATGTCGCAATTGGCGGAAAAGGCCGAAAAGAGCGAGCCGAAAAGCGCCCAGATCAGGGACGCCGCGTTCAAATGGGACGATCCGCTCGACCTCGAAAGCGAGTTGACCGAGGAAGAGCGCATGGTGCGCGACACCGCGCGCGACTATGCGCAGGAAAAGCTGTTTCCCCGTGTGCTCGCCGCCAACCGCGACGGCACTTACAATCCGGACATTGTCCGGGAAATGGGCGCGCTTGGGCTGCTCGGCTCGACCATTCCGCAGGACTACGGCGGCGCTGGCCTCGGTTATGTCTGTTACGGGCTGATCGCGCGCGAGATCGAGCGCGTCGATTCCGGCTTCCGCTCCTTGATGTCGGTGCAATCGTCCCTGGTGATGCAGCCGATCTTTGCCTATGGCAGCGAGGCGCAGCGCCGCAAATATCTGCCGAAGCTCGCCACCGGCGAAATGCTGGGCTGCTTCGGATTGACCGAGCCCGACCACGGCTCCGATCCCGGCTCGATGGTGACGCGCGCCGAAAAAGTGCCGGGCGGCTATAGCCTCACCGGCGCCAAGACCTGGATCACCAATGCGCCGGTCGCCGATATCGCGGTGGTCTGGGCCAAGCTCGACGGCAAAATCCGCGGCTTCATCGTCGAGCGCGGCACCAAGGGCTTTTCGACGCCCAAGATCGACGGCAAGCTCTCATTGCGCGCCTCGATCACCGGCGAGATCGTGCTCGAAGGTGCGGTGGTGCCGGAAGACAATATTTTGCCGAACGTTTCCGGGCTTGCCGGCCCGTTCGGCTGCCTCAATGTGGCGCGCACTGGCATCGCCTGGGGCGCGATCGGCGCCGCCGAATTCTGCTGGCACCGCGCCCGCGATTATGCGCTCAACCGCAAACAATTCGGCCGCCCGCTCGCCGCCAATCAGCTGGTGCAAAGAAAACTCGCCGATATGCAGACCGAGATTACGCTCGGCCTGCATGCGGCGCTGCGGCTGTCGCGCATGATCGAACAAGGCACCGCGTCGCCGCCGGCGATCTCGCTGCTCAAGCGCAACAATTGCGGCAAGGCGCTGGACGTGGCGCGGCTTGCCCGCGACATGCATGGCGGCAACGGCATCGCCGAGGAATACCACGTGATGCGCGTGCTCTGTAATCTCGAAACCGTCAACACCTACGAAGGCACTCACGACATCCATGCGCTGGTGCTGGGCCGCGCGCAGACCGGCATTCAGGCGTTCTTTTGATCACGGGGCGCGATGCGCCAATGCCGCCTCACTGCGACGGCAGACCTTCGGCGATGAAGACCGTGGTCTTGGCCGACGCATGCCGGATCGGCTTGATCGCTTCATAGGCCGGCGAATTCTCCCAGGCGTTCGCCTGTTCCAGGCTGTCGAACCCAATGATCGCAAAGCCCTTGGGGGCATCGCCTTCGACAGCTTCGATTTTGCCGCGGCGGACCAAAAAATGGCCGCCGAATGGCGCCAGCGTGCCTGGGACCTGCTGTGCGTAGGTCTGAAACTTGGCGGGGTCGGAGATGTCGAGCTCGGCGATCACATAAGCCGGCGGCGGCTTGGTCTGCTGTGCCTGAATGGCGGTGCCGGCCGCAAGCCCGATCGCGAGGCCGCAAAGTAACGTCACCGTTAATCTGCGATTGAATTTCATTTAAACGTCCCTCCGATATGAACCAACGGTCGTTCGATTGCCGGTGGTCCGACGCCCACAAATGTTAGGGTCGTAATCCCACCAAAACAACCGGAACAATGTTGGTTCGGTCGAGCGCGGCGGGGACTCTCGCGCTACAATCGCGTTCGAGGGCCGGGCCACTGCAGAGACTTTATAAGGAGAGCACCATGCGGCTGCCGTTAATCGCTCCCGCCGACCTCACGCCGGAGCAACGTCCGGTCTACGACGACATGAAGGCGGGCATCGAAAAGAACTTTCAGGGCTTCAAGACGATCGCCGAGAACGGCGCGCTGATGGGACCGTGGAATCCGTGGCTGCACGAGCCGAAATTCGGCAAGCCGATTTGGGACCTGACATTGGCGCTGTCGGTGTCGCCGACACTGCCGCGCCCGGTCCGGGAAGTGGCAATTCTGATCACTGGCGCCGTATTCCACTCGTCCTATGAGCTCTACGCCCATGTCATTGCCGGCGAGCGCCGCGGACTGTCCGACGACAAGCTCGCCACCATCGTCTCCGGTCAACGGCCGGTCGACCTCACGCATGATGAAGGCGTCGCCTACGACGTCGCCTCGTCGCTCCTGCACCACGGCACTTTGCCGGAACTGAGCTATCGCGCGGCCGCGCAGGCGTTCGGCGTGCACGGCGCCGCCGAATTGATCTACTGGACTGCACCCTTCGGGTGAGACA
>PLTE01000148.1 GCA_003164375.1 Hyphomicrobiales bacterium
CGCCGGCAAGTCGACGCTGGTCAAGGCGATGTACGGCCTCATCCAACCGAGCGAGGGCGAGCTGCGCTGGATGGGTCGAAAGATTATTCTTGCCGGTCCGTCCGAGGCGCGCGCGCTCGGCATCGGAATGGTGTTTCAGCACTTTTCGTTGTTTGAGAATCTTACGGTCGCGGAGAACGTCGCCCTCGGACTGGCGCCGACCGAATCCTTCAAGTCGATCTCGGAACGGCTGGAGGAAACCGCGCGGGTCTACGGTTTGCCGCTGGAGCCGAACCGGGAGGTGTGGCGGTTGTCGGTCGGCGAACGCCAGCGCATCGAGATCGTACGCATGCTCATGCAAAATCCGAAGCTTCTCATTCTCGACGAGCCGACGGCGGTACTCACCCCGCAAGAGGCCGATCAGCTCTTTGTCGTGCTGACCCGGCTCAAGGGTGAGGGACGGGCCATCCTTTACATCAGCCACAAGCTCGATGAGGTGAAGCGGCTCTGCGACACCGCGACCATCCTGCGCGGCGGCAAAAAAATTTCGACCTGCGATCCGCGCAAGGAAACCGCGGCCTCGCTCGCTCGGATGATGGTCGGCGCGGAGATCGGGGAAGTGAAATTGGCGACAGGTGGCGGCGTGACAGTGCCGCGGCTCGTCATCTATCAGCTTTCGCTTGCGCCCGACGACCCTCACGGCACGTATCTCGACAATGTATCTCTCGAGGTGAGCGGCGGTGAGGTCGTCGGCATTGCTGGCGTCTCGGGTAACGGTCAAGATGAGTTGTTTGCCGCACTGTCCGGAGAGCGGCTCTCGCCAGGCGAAGGCGCCGTCGTGATCGACGGCCTCGCCGCTGGCCTGCTCGGCGTCAACGAGCGCCGCCGCATGGGGGCTGCTTTCGTGCCCGAGGAACGGCTCGGCCACGGCACTGCGCCGCGGATGAAGTTATCCGAGAACGCGCTGCTGACCGGCCATGCTGCGAGTGGCATGGTCAAGCATGGTTTCGTCGACAGGCCTGCGACGCTTGCCACCGTCGACCGCACGACCGAGACCTTCGACGTGCGCAAGGCCAAGCGCGATCCGGAAGCAATGAGTCTGTCGGGCGGCAATTTGCAGAAATTCATCGTCGGCCGCGAAATCCTGCGCGAACCGGGCGTGCTCGTCGTCAGTCAGCCGACCTGGGGCGTCGACGCCGGCGCGGCGGCAACAATCCGTCAGGCGCTGATCGATCTCGCCGGCCGGGGCACGGCCGTGCTCGTCGTGAGCCAGGACCTCGACGAACTTGCCGAAATCGCCGACCGCATCGCGGTGNNCCGGCTCGGAAACCAGCGTCGAGGAGACAAGCCATGCTGCTGGCGCTTGAACGCCGCGCCGAGCGCTCGACAGCGATCGGAATTGCTTCGCCAGTGATCGCTGTCGCGCTGACGCTGGCGACCGTCGCCGTGCTGTTTGCAATTATCGGCAAGAATCCGATCGAGGCGCTCGACGTTTATTTCCTCGAGCCGCTGCTCGATCCGTTTTCGCTCGGCGAGATCGTCGTGAAGGCGACGCCGCTGGTGATGATCGCCATCGGTTTGTCGCTTTGCTACATCGCCAATGTCTGGAATATCGGCGCCGAGGGGCAGTTCCTGGTCGGCGCCGTGGCCGGAAGCTGGCTTGCCGTCCGCACCAACGGTACCGACGCGGGCTACTGGGTCCTGCCGGCCATGCTCGTGCTCGGCACGCTCGCGGGCGCGCTCTATGCGCTCATTCCGGCGATTTGCAAGGTGCGTTTCGGCGCGAGCGAAATTCTGACGAGCTTGATGCTGGTCTATGTCGCCTATTACGGGATGGATTACCTCGTCCGCGGACCGTGGCGCGATCCCAAGGGGCTCAATTTCCCCACCACCGCGCCGTTCGATCCGGTGGCCACCTTACCGCCGCTGTTCGAAGGCAGCCGCGTGCATTCCGGCACCCTCATCGCGCTTATGGTCGTGATGCTGATCGCGGTGATGCTCGGCCGCACCATCATGGGCTTTGAGATCAGGCTGGTCGGCGCCGCACCGAAGGCGGCCGGCTTTTCCGGCTTCAATGCGGATCGGCTGGTGCTGTTCACCTTCGCCATCTCGGGCGCTCTGGCCGGGCTCGCCGGCATCATCGAAGTGGCGGGACCGATCGGATATTTGCAGCCCGATATTTCGCCCGGCTACGGCTTCACCGCCATCATCGTCGCCTTCCTGGGCCGGCTCAATCCGATCGGAATCCTGATCGCGGGATTTTTTCTCGCACTCACCTTCATCGGCGGCGAGAACGCGGAAATCGCCATGAAGGTACCGCTCGATCTCACCAAAGTGTTCCAAGGCATTCTTTTATTTTATGTGCTCGCCTGCGATTCGATGATCGCGTACCGCGTCCGCTTGATACGCGGAGTTCGCAAGGCGGTGCCCGCCAATGCTTGACGCACTGGGTCAAATTCTCGGCCTGATTTTCTCCGTCAACTTTATCTTGACGGTGATCACGGCCTCGACGCCGCTGCTACTGGCGGCTTCCGGCGAATTGGTTGCCGAGCGTTCGGGCGTGCTCAACCTCGGCGTCGAGGGCATGATGATCATGGGCGCAGCCTGCGGCTTCGCCGCTGCCTATGTGTCGGACTCCACCATCGTCGGTGCGCTGTGCGGGATATTGGCCGGCGCGGCCATGGCGGCGATCTTCGCCTTTCTCACGCTGGGACTAGCCGTCAATCAGGTCGCGACCGGCCTGGCGCTCACTATCCTCGGCACGGGTCTTTCCGGACTGATCGGGGCCGGATTTGTCGGCATGAGGATCACGCCGGCCCCGCAGCTTTATTTACCCGTGTTGACGGGACTGCCCGTCGTCGGACGAATCCTGTTCGGCCAGGACGCCTTCGTCTATTTCTCGTTTGCGCTGATCATTGGAATTTGGCTGTTTCTCTATCGGACGCGGAGTGGGCTGATCTTACGCGCCGTCGGCGATAATCACGTGTCCGCGCACGCACTCGGCTATCCGGTGCTTAAAATCCGAATGCTTGCCGTGCTGTTCGGCGGTGGCTGCGCCGGGCTTGCCGGCGCCTTTCTACCGCTCGCTTATACGCCGTTCTTCATCCCGGGAATGACCGCGGGACGCGGCTGGATCGCGTTGGCGCTGGTGGTATTTGCGTCCTGGCGGCCGGGCCGCCTGGTTGCCGGCGCTTATCTGTTCGGGGCGGTGACGTTCCTGCAACTTTCGGTGCAAGGGCTCGGGCTTGGCATTCCCCCTCAAGTCATGTCGTCGCTGCCCTATCTTGCCACGGTCGTCGTACTGGTATTGATTTCACGGACGCGCGGCGCTTCCGGGTCTGCCGCCCCTGCTTCTCTCGGTGTGGTCTTCGTGCCAGACCGCTGAAGGTGCCCACCTGCGCATGCGACGGGGGAACGCATGTGGGAACAAAAACACCCGTCCTTCTGAACCGGAGTGTGCACATGAAAAATCGAATAGTGGTCGTTGCGGCTGCCGCAATCTTCGCGGTCGCTGCTGCAACGCTGGCGGCGCCAGCCGCCGAGAAGCTCAAGGTAGGCTTTATCTATCTCGGCCCGGTCGGCGATTTCGGCTGGACTTATCAGCACGAGATAGGACGGCAAAATCTGGTCAAGGCCTTGGGCGACAAGATTGACACCACTTATCTTGAGAACGTCAACGAAGGACCGGATTCTGAACGTTCGATCGAGCAGCTGGCCCGCACTGGGCACAAGCTGATCTTTACCACGTCGTTCGGCTATATGGACCCGACGATCAAAGTGGCGGCCAAATATCCCAAGGTCGACTTCGAACACGCCACGGGATTCAAACGCGCCGCGAATGTCAGCACCTATTCCGGCCGCTTCTATGAAGGTCGCTATATCCAGGGCATGATCGCCGCCAAAATGTCGAAGACCGGCGTGCTCGGCTACATCGTCTCATTCCCGATCCCGGAAGTGATCTCCGGCATCAATGCCACGATCCTAGGCGCGCAGACCGTCAATCCGAACATCAAGGTCAAGATCATCTGGGTGAGCACCTGGTTCGACCCGGGTAAGGAGGCCGATGCCGCCAAGGCGCTGGCAGATCAGGGCGCCGACGTGCTGATGCAGCATACCGACTCGCCGGCCGCCATGCAGATCGCCGCGCAACGCGGCATCTACGCCTTCGGCCAGGATTCCGACATGATCAAATTCGGACCGAAGAGCCAGCTCACCGCGATCATCGACAATTGGGCGCCGTATTACATCCAGCGTACCAACGACGTATTGAACGACAGCTGGAAATCAACCGACACCTGGGGCGGTCTGAAGTCGACGCTCGTGGTCATGGCGCCCTATACCAACATGCCGGACGACGTGAAGAAGCTGGCGTCGGATACCGAAGCCGCGATCAAAGCCGGCACCCTGCATCCGTTCAAGTGTCCGGTCGTCGATCAGGACGGCAAGACGGTGGAGTGTAAGGGTGGCGACCATCTCGACGACGGTCAGATCCTGAGCATGAACTTCTACGTCAAGGGCGTAGACGACAAGATTCCGGGCAAGTGATCGTCCGCTAGACGATCGCTCCGTGACTTGGTGCAACGGGCCGGAAAAGCGCCGATCGGTCGGTGCCTCCGGCCCGTTGGGTTTTTGCGGAGGGTTTTTTCAGCCTGAGAACTTTGCCTTAAGCCGCGCCGCCGCGGCTCACTTCAACATCTGCTCCATGGCGTCGGTCAGTCTCTTGTCGCGGTTTGTTCTGCAATAATCGGCGATGTTGCGCATCTTGTACCTGACCCGCGCCAGATTGATGCCGTGTCCCTTCGCCAAGCCATTGTACCAGCCGCTATACCAAGCCAGAAGCAATTGGGCTTCTTCCGCCGTCGCATCATCGAGATGTCCGCAGGTGAGTTGCCGGATGTCGATGTTGCCATTGGCGTCGGCATATTTCGCCAAAAACGGCGTCGCCGACAGCGCCGGGGCCGCTGCACGCGACGCCACACTGGGTGCGGTGCTTGGCGCCGCAGCCGCACTTGGCGCCGCACCTGGCGCCGCACCTGGCGCTAAATTTGGCGTCGTATCCGAAGGCAGTGCGAGCGTCGCGTTAGGGCAGGCTTTGGCGATTATGGCCGCGAGGTCGTAACCCAGAACCATGCGGCCGGGAGGGACAATGTTATCCTCCAGCACGTAAACCTGTGGACCTTCGATGAACGTGTTCTTCAGCACCAACCACGTGCCGTCTTCATTCTTCTGAAAATTTTCGCAAGGAAACTTGGTTTCGACAGCCCGGGCGTCCGGCGTCAGGCCGGGAACGAATGAAGCGATAGCCGCGACAAGCGCCAGCGCAAAGCCACGCCGCATGATCGATCTCCTGCAGTGGTGCATGCCGATAACCTAACAAAGAATCAGCGGGTCGACTGCAGCTTAACGGCGGCCGCGGAATGGCGCTTGATGAGTGAGGTCAGATCGAGCCCAGGGATTTCGCCGTCACGCACGATCCAGCGTCCGCCGACCATGACCCGGTCGGCGCGGTGCGCGCCGCACAGCACCAGCGCCG
>PLTE01000387.1 GCA_003164375.1 Hyphomicrobiales bacterium
ATCGCGTCGCTGGCCCGTCCCAAGTCATCGAGTGCGATTCGGACCAAGAGGTCATTTAGACAGCCAAGGCGCTTTTGGACGGCCGTGATGTCGCGGTATGGCAAGCTGCGCGGCGCGTGACCCGGCTTCAGTCTATCGAGAAATAGGCCGCCTCAATTAGCGTCCTAATTCGGGGAGTTAGTTCCAAATTGATTACCCCATTGTCTTAATTTCGAGGATCAGTTTAACCGACCCTTCAGGAGGAAGCGCCCACAACCAATTGATGCCAACAAAGCTCAAGGCTTTCCTAAGAGNNAACCTTTTTCGAAACGGCCTCTAAGAGACGAATCCGGCGCGACCGCCATCGAATACGGCTTGATCGCCACGGGCATTGCCGTGGCCCTTATTGCAGTGATCAAGGGCGTCGGGACGAAACTCACCACGACATTTTCCTCGGTGTCGTCAGCACTCTAATAGGCGGCCTCGGTTGGCGGGCTTTTTTGTTCCGGCACTGGAGCCTTTCTATTGGCTTTTGAGGCGGTTAGCCTCTTTTTAAATTGATGAATGGTCCGTTTTTGCCGCCGGCGGAACTCGGGGAGTGGCAAAGCAGTTCATAGATCGGGACGGGGGCTAGGAGATCGCGATGGCCCAGATCGATCGCGCTACAGCGCGCGCCCTTGCGGAAGCTGGATATATGCCGCTCCGCGAATACCTCGCAATGTTTGGCGACGAAGTGACAACCGAAGCCGCCCGAAAGCTCCGCGCGGCGGATAACGATCCTACTCCCACGCGGAGCGCGAGGCCGGTTTATCACGACAAACGCCGTCCGATCCATAAAAGGCGACGCTTGGCCTCTTAAGCGAGAGCTCCGCAGGCGGCGACCTCTTTGATTTTCGATGTTCGCCCTTTTCCGCTCCCTCGAGACGTGGCGGTGCCGTGAGCTGGTTGACGCAGCAAGGGTCAAAATCCTCTGGTCGGGTCGAAAAAATGCCGCGGCGCGGTGTTCTTCCTCTCGACGATCCGGACGCTACGATGGGGAATGACCGGTGGCAGCTCGCATCCCGGCACTGCCGGCACTGCCGGCACTGACGCTTGCGCTTGCCGCTTTAGGAGCGGGGCTTTGCTGCGGTGCGCCGGCAAGCCGCGCCGCCGCCGGCGCCGAGCCGTGGTGCATTGTCGACGATGAGGGCAATGCACATTGCAACTACGCGACGTCGCAAGACTGCCTGCGGGCGGTCACCGGGGGCAATCGGGGCTTCTGCAATGTGAACTCGTCAGCCCCGCCCGCCCCCGCCACGGCACCGGTGCAGCGAAAGCGGCGGCAATAGATCCGGCCGCGAATGGCAGCGGCTGTCTCCTTTTTATCGTTCTACATCGACTGGCGATTTACCGTGCAAACCCGAGCCTCCGCACCAACGCAAAACCGTCTGGCCCGGATCTCATCTGATCCAGGTCAATGACCGGCCGGTGCGGATTCGGGCAAAAACCCGCCGATGAACGCCGGTCGAATTATCCCACGCAGCCCATATTGCTGTCCCGCTTGCGGCCGGCCGATGCGGCTCGTCTCGACCGTGCCCCATTTCGGGGTGCTTCCCGAATTGCGAACCTTCGAATGCAAGACTTGCGGCGTCACTTACACCGAAGCGGTAAATCCCACCGATCCGTCTGAACCATCAACGCGACCGTCTAGATGATCTTATCCGAAAACCGGCTTCCACCCCCGGATCAAGTCCGGGGGCAGGCATTTTCGGGATCCTGCTCTAGAGACTGAAGATCTCGGCGACATTGCGGTCTTCGATGGCGTTCAAGCGAGCCAAGAGCTCGGCCTGGCGGTGATCGCCAAGAGCATCCGACAGCTTCAAAAATTTTTGCTCGATGTGCCGTTCCAGGGCGTCGCCACCGCCATCCTCGTCCGCATCGGTCTTACTGATCTCAGCCGAGCGACCGTCGGCCAGCGTAACCTCGATCCGGCAGGGCGGGTTACGCCCAGCGGCAGGCGTTCCTGACAATGGCCGCAATTCGATTTTCTTGCATAACTCCAGGATCTGCGGATTTTGCTCCGGCCCGTCGAGAAATGCCTGCGGATCGGCCGGATCGCGAAACAGCGCCAGCGCAACGCTGAACGGTACGCTGTATTGCGCCGTGCCGACGTCGCGCGGCGCGCGATCGGCGTGGTGCGACAGCACTTTTTCCGAAACTTCGATGGCGATCCGGGTGACGTCTTGCGCAACGAAATTCTGCTCGCGCTGCAGCTGTCGGATCGCCCGCACCGGCCCTTGCGCGGTGACGTGGCAGGGAAACATTTTGAACCAGATATTGAGGCTTTCCCACCGGGTGCCGAGCCCGTCGACCAGCAAGGCCGGGTCGCCGTCGCGGGCATAGACGTCGAGATAGCCGAATTTGCCTTCGAGGATGACGTCAGGGCCCTCAAAACCGCGCCCGGCCAGATAAGCCGCGGTCACGCCACCCTCCGCCGCGCGACCCATGTGCAGGCGTTTCACCATCCCGCCGTTGCCGGCTTTGGCGAAGGCCAGCAAACCCGAACACAGCGAACCGCCGATGCCGATCGCCATCAAGGTTTGCCGGGCGTCATGCCCCAGAATCCGCGAGGCAGCGATAGCCGAACCGAATACGCCGGTCAGACCCGGAGCATGAAAACCGATTTGCTCACTGGTGTGCTTGGCGGCTAGTCCGGTGCGCAGCATGCATTCGCAGCCGGCAACCAGCGCGGTCAAAAAATCGCGCCCGGACGCACCCGCTTCTTCCGCCACGGCGAGCGCCGCGACCAGGGCAGTGGAACCCGGGTGGACCCCGACGCTGGGCTGGCGCAGATTGTCGAACTCAAAAGCGTGCGCAAATGTGCCGTTGGCCAAGGCCGCGGCCGGCGCGCTGACCCGCGGAAACGAAGGACTTAAAATCGTACTTATACCGCTGCCGCCACCCTGACTGCCAACATGCCGCGCGAAATCTTCGACGCTGCGGCTCCACGGCAAACGGCTGCCGAACAGCGCGACCGCCACGGTGTCGACCAGGCACGCCTTGGTGATGGCGATAACGGATGCCGGAATGTCGTCGTAACGCAGCGCGGTCGCGAACTCAGCGAGCGCTTTGGTTTCGCCTGCCATGAACTACTCGCTCTCCTTGGTGCCGTCGCCCACCCCGCCGCCATCGGCGCGGCTTTTGCGAAGTTGCTCCCGCAGCATGATCTTTCGCAATTCAAGCGTCCTGCGGCGATGCTCGCGCGCCAGCGTCTCGGCACGGTCGCCGTCGCGCGCCTCGATCGCCGCTAAAAGACTGCGATGTTCGTCGAGCGCCGCGGCGGCTCTGCCCTCGCCGTAAAGCGTGCTGGTCTGCATTTGCCGGACATGATCGAGCAGCGATTGCAGCGACTGCAAAAGACGGTTGTTGTGCGAGGCGCGGCAGACCAGCTGATGGAAATCGCCGGTCAGTCGTCGCAATGCGGCAATGTCGCCGCGCTGGCGGGCGGTGTCCATGTCTTCGAGCAATTCGCGGATTTCGGCGATTTCGTTCGGCGTCGCATTCTCCGCCGCAAGCCGCGCCGCCATGCCTTCCAGCGCCTCGCGCACGTAGAACAGCTCGGTCAGGTCCTGCTCGCTGAAAGCCCGGACCGTCAGTCTGGAGCCGGAATGCGCAACCAGACCCTCCGCCTCGAGCTTGCGCAAGGCTTCGCGCACCGGCGTGCGACTGACGCGCAGCTCGAGGGCCAGCGCATCGCTACGCAATCGGTCGCCCGGCGCGAGAACGCCGTGAACGATGCCGTGCCGCAACGCCCGATAGACCGCGTCAGCGGTCGTGCCTTGGGTACTGAATTCTTGCAGAATCGCGTGCAACCGCATCATCGACCCGTCACAGCATCAACACTGTATAGCCGTCAAATATAGCCAAGCCACCGCCAATAGGTTGCCGCGAATAACAGCAACATCACATAGGCGATGACGGTAAGAACGATGCCGACGCGGATGAAGTCTTGCGCCTCGAACGTCTCGGTGCCGAAAGCGAGCATATTCTGCGGTCCGTTGATCGGCAGAATCCAGCCGATGCTGGTCACGAATGTCAGCAGCATGGTCATGCCCGCGACTTTCATCGGCGGAATTTGCGCCTGCTGTAACACGCTCATCATGACCGGAATCATCGTCGTCGCCATCGCGGCTCCGCTCGAGAAACCCAAGTGAACGAGAATCAGGAATAGCCACAAGATCGCGAGGATCTCGAACGTCGACAGCTGCTGGATACCGAATTCACTGACGACAAAATTGGCGAGCCAGCCGGCCGCGCCGGTTTTCAGCAACGCCGTGCCCAGACCCACGCCGACGCCCAACTGAATGAGGATTCCCCACGGCATACGCGGCTGCACCTGTTTCCATTTGATCACGCCGATTTTGGGCGCGAACAGCAGCGCCACAGCCGCGATCGCAACGGAAGACGAATCGAAGTCATGCAATTTGTTTTCCGTCGCCCAGAATCCCAACAGCACGACCGATAAAACAAGCAGCTTGATTTCGTCGGCGGTCATCGGCCCCAGTTGGGCGGGCGCCGGCTGTATGCTGGCCGTCTGCGGCAGGGCGAGCGCCCGTGGCGGCTCGGCCCGGCCCTGCGCGTCATGCTCCGGTTTCGGCTTCATCATATGCATCAAGACGAAATACAGAGCGACGCTCATAGCGATGGAAAAGGGGGCGCCCACGATCAGCCAATCGATCCACGAAATTCTGATATGGAGCGTCCGCTCCATCAACGCGTTCACATATACGTTTTGCGCCGCGCCGGTCGCGATACCCATGGCCCAGATCAGCGACAGATATACAATCGACATCATCAGCATGCCGGCGACCCGGCTTTTTCTGTCGATGCCGAACGCCGATATCATTCCCAAAATGATCGGCACCAGACAGGCCACGCGCGCGGAAGCGGTGGGAACGAAAAAGGCCAGCACCGCCATGACAATGATCGTGCCGATGAGGAGATGGGCGCGGCCGGTGCCGACCAAGGAGATGACCTGAAACGCGAGACGTTTGTCGAGCCCGGTAATACCCATGGCGGCGGCGATCACGAGCGAAGCTGCGATCAATCCGACCGCGGGATTGGTGAAGCCGGCCATGGCCGCCGATAATGCCGCAGTCGTACCCAGCATATGATCGGGATGTGCGGCATCGGGCGCCATACCGAGCAGAAAAGCGATCAATGCCATCAGCATGATGGAACTGGCCGCGTATTCGACCGCCTCCGTCATCCATACGATCACCGCGAAGGCGAAAATGCCGAGCATGTGCTGGCCTGCAACCGACAAACCCGCCGGTTGCGGCAACATGATTATCGCCACCAGCGCGGCTGAACCGATCAGCAATCCCCACCTTCTGATGGGATAGGTTTGCCGCTTGGCCTGCCCGGCGGCTTCGGCATTGGCGGGCGCCGCCGGTCTCCCGTCAAGCGCGCCGAGTTGTCCGGCGTCCGCCATATCCATCTCCCTACCAACGTTGTAAGCGCGACCTTCTTTTCGGGCCGCTATCGCCTCGGATTTTTCGGCTTAGACCTTGCCTGCGATCCGCCGCGTCACCGGACGAAAACTGAACGCGGTCGGCACGAACAATGAGTGTATGCCGGCGCCGCCGGCGACAACAATGCTGATGTCCTCTGCCCGGTCCGCAATGCCGATATGGTTCGGGTCGCCGACTTCGGCGAACCAGCGCGCGCGGCGGTGCCGCAAACCCCGCACACTGCGCTCGGCAAATCGCGTCAATGGAATTCGGGCGCGCTCGAACACCGCCTTTTGAATCTCCGTCTTGCCGATGCCGTCGCGCGCCATCGTGGCCGCGTGTTCGGGGCTGACCACGAACAGCGGGCCGGTCGGGAAGATGATGTTGTTGTGACCGAGCCCGAGCGTTGCGCCGATGAAGTGTTCGAGGATGTCTTGTCCGGTCTCGCAGCCATAGGTGAAGATATTTTGCGGCGCCGACGCACCAATCACGGTGACAGTGCTGTCGTTTGCGGCAAAGCCTCGCTCAACATGAAACGGCGACCATGGGCTATCGTCTTCCGCCTCGGCGATGCAGGCTGCGAATTTGCCGGCATGACCATGGGTCGCCATGTCGGTTTCGCCGGGAATGTCGCCGCCGATATTGCGCAGCACAAGCTGGACCGCCCGCCCGATCGTGGCGTTGGCCCGCGCGCCCTGACCGAACGCATTGCCGCGGGCATTGATATCGAGCTCTTTGACCACCGGTCCGTTGACGATAATGAGCGGCGACGTCGTGTTGGTTGCGGTCTGGATGCCATAGAGTTGGCAATCATTGTCCAAAAGCGCTTCAACCGCGGCCAGCACCACCGGAAAATATTCCGGCCGGCATCCCGCCAGCACGGCGTTGATGGCGATCTTCTCCACCGTCGCCTGCCGCCACCGCGGCGGAATCGGGCCCACCGGCTCCGCGGCGTCGCGGCCCGAGGTCGCCACCATGGCGCCGACCTTGTCCGCCGTCGGAATCACAACCGGCAGACCATCGGTCCAGCCGCGGGCAAAAAACAATTCCTGGTCATCGGTCTCGTTCGAACCATCGAACCGGTCCGCCGGTTCGATGTCCGCCGCCTCATTGCCGCGCCCGGTGAGACGCTCGACCAATGTGTTGACGACGGCATCGGCGCGCTCGGCCACCACGTGGCGCTGCGCGGTGTGCATCGGATGCGGTATCCGCGCCAGCGGCAGATCGGCCATGCCGCGCCCGGCGGCCTGCTTGCGCGCGGCAGACGCAAAGGCGGTGCTGAAGACGGTCACGGTCGGAATGCCGCGCCGTTCGATTTCCACCGCATCGGCAACGCTGATCGAGGTCGAAGTGCCGCAATCGCCAAAGCACTGCACGACCGCGTCGCATTGCCCGAGATCGGCGAAGTCGGCGTCCGACAAGCGATCCTTCGGAGCAGCCTTGCGGACGATTGGGCCTCGAACCGCCGCGAAGCGCTCCGCCAGTTGGGCGGCAACGCGCTCGATGAAGAGATCGGCGTTGCACTTGCTATTGTCGACGAAGCCAAGGCGCTTGCCACGAAGCTCGGAAAGCCGCGCCGCGACCGCAATAGTAGGCGCCTGATCGGTAACGGTGGGTTCGAATCGCAACATCCCTATGCCTCCCCTTCTTGATTATTGGATTCTATTGGATCCAATATAATCCAAAATATCTCGCTGGCAAAGGGAATCTGCGTGGCCCTCCCAGGCTCGAGACTTTGGTCGAAAATGCCCGGTGAGGCGTGGCGAGCGCGTCGGGCTACAAAATCTACCGAGCCGTCACGCCTCGATGACGAATTTCGGCGCCGGCCGGCTTGCGCCCTGCAAGGCTTCGCGCACCAACGCGGCGATATCGCGGTAGCTCTGCGCGAGCGCGCTATCTGGCGCGGTCGCCACCACCGGCAAGCCGGCGTCAGATTTTTCCCGGATGACCATGTCGAGCGGCACTTCGCCAAGGAACGGCACGCCGAGCCGCTCGGCTTCGTGGCGGGCGCCGCCGTGGCCGAAAATATCAGAGCGCGTGCCGCAGTGCGGACAGATGAAGGTCGACATATTCTCGACGATGCCGATGACCGGCACATTGACGCGGCGGAACATGGCGATACCGCGCCGCGCGTCGATCAAAGCGAGATCCTGCGGCGTCGAGACGATGACCGCGCCTTTGAGCGGCACCTGCTGCGCCATGGTGAGTTGCGCGTCGCCGGTACCCGGCGGCATGTCGACCACCATGACGTCGAGCGTGCCCCATTCGACCTCGCGCAGCATCTGCGTCAGTGCCGACATCACCATCGGCCCGCGCCAGATCATCGGCGTCTCTTCCTCGACCAGGAAGCCGATCG
>PLTE01000257.1 GCA_003164375.1 Hyphomicrobiales bacterium
TCATGCGCGCTTTGATCCTGCGCCGCGTCGGGTTGCTCGAAACCGGAACCGGCGGCCCGATCATCGTCGGCCGCGCCGATAATGGCGACGTGCTGCGGCTCGAGAGTTTTCTCCGCCGCAACGGTCATCCGCACCAATTGCTGAACCCCGAGACCGACGCCGAGGCCAAAGCCTTGATCGAACGTTTCCATGTCGATCCGGGGCAATTGCCGATCGTGCTTTGTCCCAGCGGACAGCTGTTGCGCAATCCCGGCGAAGACGAATTGGCGCGCTGCGTCGGCCTCGTCGGGCCGATCGATCCGAATCGCGTCTACGACATTGCGGTGGTGGGAGCCGGGCCGGCTGGCCTCGCCACTGCAGTTTATGCAGCGTCCGAAGGGCTCTCGGTTCTGGTACTCGACTGCCGCGCCTTTGGCGGTCAGGCCGGCGCCTCAGCCCGAATCGAAAACTATCTCGGCTTTCCGACCGGGATCACCGGCATTGCTTTGATGGCGCGGGCGTATCATCAGGCGCAGAAATTCGGTGCCGAAATGGCTATTCCCGACGAAGTGAAAAGCCTGACCGGTCCTGACGAAGCCGGACGCTTCGTGTTGCAACTGGGTAGTGGCGAGCGCGTCACCGCCCGCGCGGTCGTTATCGCATGCGGCGTCCGCTATCGGCGGCTCGGCGTTGCAAACCTCGATGGTTTTGAGGCGGCAAGCGTGCATTACTGGGCGTCGCCGTTAGAAGCGAAACTTTGCGCCGATCAGGAAATCGCCGTGGTCGGTGGCGGCAATTCGGCGGGACAGGGTGCGGTCTATCTCGCAAGCCAAGGGGCAAAGGTCAAAATGCTCGTGCGCGGTGCGGACCTCGGCGCCGCCATGTCGCGCTACCTGGTCGATCGTATCGAGGGCCTTACCAATATCGAAGTGGTCACCGGCGCACAGATCAGCGCCCTCGAGGGCCGTGACGGCGTACTGGAAGCGGTTCGCTGGCGGTCGCGTGCGGACGGCCGGGAAGTGCGGCATCCGCTCCGCCATTTGTTTTTGTTTATCGGCGCGGACCCGAATACGGATTGGCTCGCCAGTTCAGGCGTGGCGCTTGATGCTAAGGGCTTTGTGTTGACGGGCGATGATGCCCACGGTCGTCGCCATCCCTTGGAGACGACCCGGCGCGGCGTCTTCGCCATTGGCGACGTCCGGGCAAAATCCACCAAGCGGGTCGCTGCGGCCGTCGGTGAGGGCGCGCAAGTTGTGGCCGCGCTGCATTCTTACCTGGCCGCGACCTCGGCCCAGCCCACTATGGCGACCAGTCCTTCGGCGCCAGCTTAAATCCGCTGAAATCGAAACCGGGCGCTACGGTGCAGCCGCATAGCGTCCAATCGCCAAGGCTTTCCGCCGCCTGCCAGACCTGCGACGGCACAACAGTCTGCGGGCGCTCGCCCGCGGCAAGATCACAGCCGAGCGTCACCCGCGCGATACGGCCCGGCTCAGGCGCGAGGTCGAGGGCAAGCGGCGCGCCGGCATGCCAATGCCAGACTTCGACGGCGTCGACGCGGTGCCAGTGCGAGCGCTCGCCGCGCCTGAGCAGAAAATAAATCGCCGTCGACGCCGCGCGGGATCCCTCCACGCGATGCAAGTCACGAAACGTCTCGCGAAAATGACCGCCTTCCGGATGCGGTTTGAGATCGAGCAGCCGGATTACGGCCTCCGCGGTCAGAGCGCGCGCGGACAATGGCGTAGTCAAAACCGGTTCTTGCGCTCGCGGATCTCCGCGAACACCTTCCAGGCCGGATTGCCGGCAAGCCCGAGCGATTTTGCCACCTCGGCGTCATCCGCACGCAGAAATGGATTGGCCGGCCTTTCCGCGCCGATCGTTGCCGGGATGGTCGGCTTGCCCGCGGCGATCAGCTTCGCGACCTCGTCGGCGCGCGCGGCAAGCGCCTGATTATGCGGCTCTATGGTCTTGGCGAAACGGATATTGGCGTCGGTATATTCGTGACCGCAATAAAACCGCGTGTCGTCGGGCAAATTGCGCAATTTGACGAGCGAGTTCCACATCATCTCGGGAGTGCCTTCGATGACGCGGCCGCAACCGATCGAGAACAGCGTGTCGCCGACGAAGGCGAGCTTATCAGCCGGGAGGAAGTACGAAATATGCCCGGCGGTATGACCCGGCGTGTCGATGACGCGCGCTTCAAGCCCGCCCACCTGGACCTTATCGCCTTCGCCGACCGTTTCGTCGACATGCGCGATGCGTTGCGCCTCGTGGCGCGGAGCGACGACGCGGCACTTGTAGTGGGCTTTCAGTTCGCCGATGCCGGCGGTGTGATCGGCGTGATGATGGGTGACCAGGATGTCGGTAAGCCGCCAGCCGGTCTTTTTGAGCGCCGCCTCGACCGGCGCCGCTTCCGGCGCGTCGATGGATGCGGTCGCGCCCGTTTCCGGGTCATGAATGAGGACACCGAAATTATCCTTCAGGCAGGGGAACAAATAGGTCTGGGCCGCCATGGTCTTTTCCTGATTGTCTCGGGTTTCTGGATCATCCGCTTTCGTCGGTTATGACACAACATGGCATCGTTAACGCCGCGATCGGGAAGCGGATCGGCAACGCATTCCGTGCTATTTTGTCACCATGGATGTCGTAGATCTGCGCAACTTTTATTCCCAGCAGCTTGGCGTGGTGGCCCGGCGTTTCATCGGTCGGGGCATCCGCACCCGCTGGAACGATACGCGGGCCTTGCGGGTACTGGGGGTCGGCTATGCCACCCCCTATCTCGGCCTGTTCCGCGAGGAGGCCGAACGTTGCCTCGCCATGATGCCGGCGACCCAGGGCGTTATTCGCTGGCCCTCCACCCGGGCCGCGTTGGCCGCGCTCGTTGAGGAGGACGAGCTGCCGCTGACCGATTCCGCTGTCGACCGGGTGCTGCTCATTCATGCGCTGGAACTGTCGGCTGATCCGGTCGAGTTGTTACGCGAATCTTGGCGGGTCCTTGCCGCGGGCGGACGGCTGCTAGTGGTGGTGCCAAATCGGCGCGGCGTGTGGGCGCGTATGGATACGACCCCGTTCGGCCACGGCCGGCCCTATTCGCGCGCGCAGATTACCCAACTTCTGCGCGACGCCTGGTTCACGCCGACCGGATGGGACGAAGCGCTCTACGTGCCGCCGATTTCGCTCAGCTGGTTCCTGCGTTCGGCGGTCGCCTGGGAACGCACCGGCGCGACGTTGTCGGCGCCGTTTGCCGGCGTGCATATCGTCGAGGCGACCAAACAGGTTTACCGCGCGATTCCGGCCCGGCGCGAAAAGCACCGCCTGGTTCCCGCGCTGCGGCCGGTGCTGGCGCCCTCGCCCGGTACCGCAGCGATGCGCTAACAACGCATTAGCGCGCTCAATCCGGCCACGGCTCGGCGGTTACAGAGGCCGCGTCGGCGCCGACATAGTCGGCGAGGCTCGGCTTGCTATCGTTATCGAGTGCCGCGAGAAGCGCCGTCTTGATGTCGGCGATCAGGCCTAGGCCGCGGAAAATCAGCCCCGAATAGAGCTGAATGAGACTGGCACCGGCGCGGATTTTGGCGAGCGCGGCGGTGCCGGAATCAATGCCGCCGGCGCCGATCAAAGGGAAAACGTCCTCAACCCGCACATAGGTCTCGGCGAGGATGCGGTTCGATAACTCAAACAGCGGCCGGCCCGACAAACCGCCGGCCTCTTTCGCCTTGTCGCCTTCACGCAACCGCGGCGGCCGCGACAATGTGGTGTTGCCGACAATCATGCCGTCGACCCGGCGCGAGCGCGCGATGCCGACGACGTCGTCAAGATCGGGCAGCGACAGATCGGGCGCGATCTTGAGCAGGACGGGAGTAGGGCCGGCATTGGGCGCCACACGTTCTCGCGCATCGATCACGCGGGCCAAGAGATCGTCGAGCACGGCGGCCTGCTGCATGTTGCGCAAACCCGGCGTATTGGGCGACGATATATTGACGGTGACATAACTTGCGACCGAGGCGAAGCGCTCGATCAATTGCACATAGTCTGCGATTCTATCGAGCGTATTCTTGTTGGCGCCGACATTGATGCCGACCACCCCGCCGGATTGCGCCCGTGCCGCGAGCCGGCGCAACACGGTATCGGCACCTTCCGAATTAAAGCCGAGCCGGTTGATGACGCCGTGATCGGCGTCGAGCCGGAACACCCGCGGACGCGGATTGCCTTCCTGCGGTAGCGGCGTGATGGTGCCGACCTCGACAAAACCGAAGCCGATGCGAAGCAAGGCATCCGGTACCTCGGCGTTCTTGTCGAAGCCGGCAGCGATCCCGATCGGGTTACGGAAATTGAGCCCGAACACCCGCATCGCCAGGCGTTTGTCATCCGGGGCGGCCGCCGGCAGCGGTGCCAGTTTCAGCATCCTGACCGCAAAGCGATGGGCATCTTCCGGATCGAGCGCATGCAGGAAGGGCCGTGCCAGACGGTCGAATAGCCCAATCACGGTTGCAGCTCCGGAAGGTTGCGCCGGCCATCGACCTCGTCAGGCAAGGACTCTGCCCACCGTACCGCCGCAAGCGGCAGTGCGCCGTAAAGATGGGGAAACAGAGCACCGCCGCGCGAGGGCTCCCATTTGAGCGCGTCGCCAAGCGCCGCCGCATTGACCGCGACCAGCATCAGATCGGTTTGCCGCGCAAAGTGCTTCGCCGCCGTCTCTGCGAGCTGCTCGGCGCTCGAAAAATGGATGAAGCCGTCGCGCGCATCGAGCTCCGAGCCACGATATAGTCCGGCCTGTTCGGCCACCGTCCAAGCCGCCCGCTCGCAGATTTTATAGATCGTCGCCACGATCGATACTGCCCACACCTTCATTGCGGCGCGACCCTATCGGCACTTGAGCATTCAGGCAATAATTCCTATCATCACATGATTGGGCAGGGGTGCCGATGCTGACGCATGCGCAGGTTTGGTCGGCCATCGATCGGCTCGCCGCGCGCGCGGGCCTATCCGCTTCGGGCCTCGCCCGGCGGGCCGGCCTCGATCCGACGACGTTCAACAAATCAAAGCGCATCACGCCGGAGGGGCGGGCCCGCTGGCCTTCGACGGAGTCGATCGCCAAGGCGTTGGCCGCGACCGGCACGCCGTTCGACACTTTCGTCGGGCTGATCGAGGCGAGCGGCGGTGCCGCGGCGGCACGCGCGGTGCCGCTGCTCGGTTTCGCCGAGGCCGGCGCCGGCGGCTATTTCGACGACGGCGGTTTTCCGGCCGGCGAAGGCTGGGACGAGATCGCCTTTCCGGCCGTCAGCGACGAGCACGCTTATGCGCTCGAAGTCTCCGGCCAGTCGATGGAACCGGCTTATCGCGACGGCGACATCATCGTGGTGTCGCCGGCAGCTCCGATCCGTCGCGGCGACCGCGTCGTGGTGCGCACCCGCGGCGGCGAGGTGATGGCCAAGGAGCTCAAACGCAAGACCGCGAAATCGATCGAACTGAAATCGCTTAATGCCCAGCACGCCGACCGCACGCTGGCGCTGACCGACGTGCTGTGGATCGCGCGGATTCTGTGGGCGAGCCAGTGATTACGCCGAGCGGGCGAGCGCGCCGTCGATCATGCCGACCGTGTTCTCAATGCCATAGGCCGCGACGAAAGAGCCAAAGCGCGGGCCCTTCTCCTGGCCGAGCAGCACCTGATAGAGCATGTTGAACCAATCGAGCGCCACGCCAGGCTTGCCGTCCTTGGCCTTTTTCTTCTGATCGAGAAACGGCTCGCGCCGGCCGACCTCGTAGACCACGTCTTGGATGGCCTCGGCCGTGGCATCCGCCGGCAATTGCGACAAGGCATCGCGCAGATCGGATAGCGCCGCACGTTCGGCCGCACTCGGCTCACGGAACTTCTTCGTCGGCGCGACGAAGTCGCGATAATAGTTGATCGCAAAGTCGACAAGCGCTGCAAGCTTGGGGTGCGTTGGCGGGGTCACTCCCGGACGGTAGCGGCCGATGAAGCCCCACAGCGTTTCGGCGTTCTCCGCATTCGAAGACGACACCAGCGTTAACAGGAGCTGGAACGTGACCGGCATGTCGGGCTTCGGCGGATTGCCGGAATGGATGTGCCAGACCGGATTGCCGAGCCGCTCCTTCCATTCCTGGCGCGGGTAGGTCTCGAGGAAGCCGAGATAGTCGTCGANNTCTCCGGGCTGGCGTAGCGCAGCCACTCGTCGATGGTGAGCCCGTTGCCTTTCGACTTCGAGATTTTCTGGCCGTTCTCGTCGAGAAAAAGCTCGTAGTTAAAGCCTTCGGGCGGCGTACCGCCGAGCGTGCGGCAGATTTCGCTCGAAAGCTTGACCGAGCCGATTAGATCTTTGCCGGCCATTTCATAGTCGACGCNNGCATCGCCCAATCCGGTTTCCATTGTAGTTTGCAGCGGCCGCCGGTGATCGGGGTCGTAACGCGCTCGCCGGCGTTCTCGTAGGTGATGGTCCCCGCCTTGGCATCGTGCTCGACGACCGGTACCTGCAAGACGATCCCGGTTTTTGCATCGATCGGCAGGAAGGGTGAATAGGTTTGCGCCCGCTCTTCGCGCAGCGACGGCAGCATCACCGCCATCACC